>NZ_RZQL01000021.1 GCF_003997935.1 Mesorhizobium sp. M7A.F.Ca.US.006.01.1.1 | reverse complement strand
GCAGTAGGGCAGTAGGGCAGTAGGGCAGTAGGGCAGTAGGGCAGTAGGGCAGTAGCAGTAGGGCAGTAGGTGGGGCTATTCCGGTGACAGTTTTCGGATCAGAAGCCGCAAGAGCGTTCCTACACTCTCACTGCGGGTCATCAATGGTTCGACCGTCTCGTGCGAGGCGATTCCGACGCGTTGCGCGATCAGCAGATGGGTCTCCAGTTCCTTGAGGGATCCCTGGGCAATCCTGAGAAATTGCTGATAGGAAGCTCGGCTTTCTCGTCCGTAACCTTCGGCAATGTTGGCGGGAACGGAGGTGCTGCACGGCGTACCTGAGTCGTCAGTCCGTAGAGTTCATCCCTTGGCCAAGCTCTGGTTGTTTCGTAGATCGATACCGCCAGATCCATAGCTTGCTGCCAGACAATTAAATCCCTGTACGATTCAATCTTGGCCGTCATCCTTGCCCTACTGCCCTACTGCCCTACTGCCCTACTGCCCTACTGCCCTATTCCCTAAACATTCAGCAACAAATACTCCCGCTCCCACGGACTGATCACTTCCATGAACGTCTCGAATTCCGCCCGCTTGATCGCCGCATAGGTCGCGGCGAACGACTTGCCCAGATGCGCGCAGAGTTCCTCGTCGCCCTCGAACAGGTCGACGGCTTCGAGCAGGCCACGCGGCAGGTCGATTTCGTCGGCATTGGCTGTGGTCAGGACGGGAGGCTCGGCCTTGATCTTGTTGGTGATGCCGATCAGCCCGCAGGCAAGCGATGCCGCCAGCGCCAGATAGGGGTTGGCGTCGGAGGACGGGATGCGGTTTTCGACGCGCCGTGCCGCCGGATCCGAGCGTGGCACGCGAAACGCCGTGGTGCGGTTGTCATAGCCCCATTTGTTGTTGACCGGCGCCGACGCCGCTTGTGTCAGCCGGCGGTAGGAATTGACATAGGGTGCGAACATCACCAGCGCGTTCGGCACATGCTTCTGCATGCCGCCGATGAAGTGGAAAAAATCGTCGGTTTCCGAGCCGTCAGCGGCCGAAAAGATGTTCTGTCCGGTCTTCTTGTCGATGATCGACTGATGGATGTGCATGGCGGAGCCGGGTTGCCCCTGGATCGGCTTGGCCATGAAGGTGGCATAGATCTCATGCTTCAGCGCTGCCTCGCGAATGGTGCGCTTGAACATGAACACCTGGTCGGCCAGTTCGATCGGGTCGCCATGGCGCAGGTTGATCTCCAGCTGGCCGGCACCTTCCTCGTGGATCAGCGTGTCGATCTCCAGGCCCTGGCTTTCGGAGAAATGGTAGATGTCGTCGATCAGCTCGTCGAATTCGTTGACGCCGGCGATCGAATAGCCGGCGCCGCCGCCGATCGCGCGTCCCGACCGGCCGACTGGCGGCGTCAGCGGATAGTCCGGGTCGGGATTCTTGCGCACCAGATAAAACTCGATCTCGGGCGCCACCACCGGCTTCAGGCCGAGCTTGTCATAGGCAGCCACCACACGCTTCAACACATTGCGCGGCGTGAACTCGACCGATCGTCCGTCCTGGTGGACGAGGTCGCAGATGACCGCTGCCGTCGGATCTTCTTCCCAGGGCACCACCGTCAGCGTCGACAGGTCGGGCATCAGTTTGAGGTCGCCGTCGTCTTCCGGGTAATGGAAGCCGTTGCCATCCTCGGGGTAGCCGCCGGAAATCGTCGTCATGAAGACTGCCGATGGCAGGGCCAGCGAGGTGTTGGAGGTGAATTTCTTCGATGGCATCATTTTGCCACGCGCGACGCCTGCCTGATCGGGCGTGATGCACTCGATGTCCTCGATGCCGCGCCACTCCAGCCAGGCGCTGACTTCCTTCCAGTTCTTGACGCCCCGTTGGTTTTTCACGAAGGCAGGCGTTCGGGCGCGTCCTCCGCGGCTCGACGGACGGACTTCCTTTTTTGCAGGCGGCATCATTCACCAGATTGGGTTGCGGATTGTGGAGTATAGCCGTGCCCTCCTATGGAAGGGAAGGGGAGCCGCGTCGGGCATTGGCCGGCGCGGTTGAAAATCACGCCAATCGGCCTAGTTTCGGCCGTCCCACTTCCAATCGAGGCCCCAAATCTTAATCGAGAAACTGAATGCGGCCCAACGGCAAACTGACTACGATCGGATTCGATGCCGACGACACGCTGTGGCAGAACGAGCAGTTCTTCCGGCTGACGGAAAAGCGCTTTGCCGCCATGCTCGTCGACCATGGCGAAGCGGAGCAGATCTCCGCACGATTGCTGGAGGCTGAAAGGCGCAACCTCGCCGTCTATGGCTTCGGCATCAAGGGATTTACCCTGTCGATGATCGAGACGGCGATCGAGGTCACGCAAGGCCGCGTGCCGGCCTCGGTCATAGCGGAGATTCTCGATGCCGGCCGCGAGATGCTGAGCCATCCGATCGAGGCCTTGCCGCACGCCCGCGAGACGGTCGAAAAGCTTGCCGGCGCATTCCGCCTCGTGCTGATCACCAAGGGCGACCTCTTCGACCAGGAGCGCAAGCTGGCTGGCTCTGGCCTGGGCGATCTGTTCGACGCGGTCGAGATCGTCAGCGACAAGAATGCCGCCACCTATAGCAGGCTCTTCAACCGCCACGGCGATGGTCCGGCGAAAAGCATGATGGTCGGCAACTCGCTGAAGTCGGATGTGGTGCCGGCCATCGAGGCCGGCGGCTGGGGTGTCCATGTGCCGCATGAACTAACCTGGGTGCTGGAGCATGTCGAAGCGCCGGTAACCGAATCGAGGTTCCGCCAGATATCCGATCTCGGACAACTGCCCGGACTGATCGAAAGCATCATCGATCCGTGATCGCCGGGCCTTACCTGGTTTGCTCAATTCCGGACGGAAAAACCGTTACACACTTTCCCGCAATTGCCTTAGCGGCCGATGAGGCGATCGATCACCGGTTGCAACCGTTCGGGCGTGATCGGCTTGGCGACCACCACGTCGATGATACCAGACAGGCCCAGACTTTCCGTCGTGCCGTTCTTGGTTGACAGCAGGATTACCGGTGGCAGCGATTTGCCCGAGGCGCGGCGCAACGCGTCGATGCTGGACATCAGGCCGTCGCAGTCCTTGTTGTCGGCGCCGCCGTCCAGGACAACCGCGCCGGGAATGAGCGACCGCAAGATCCTTGCCGCCGTGTCGGGAGATTCCGAAATCGGCTTGAGCCCGGACCGCTCGACGATCTTTGAAATCACCACGCGATTGATTGGCGATTTGCCGACGACAAGCACCTGCGACGGATCACGGATCGCCTCGGTGGTTGAGTCGCGGGTCACCAGATTCGGATGTCTTGGAGTCTCGCCTTCACGATTCACCGGGCACACAAGTCGGCCAAGAAGCTCGCCCCTATTTCAATGCAGAGTTGAATCCGGAGCGCAATTGGCGTGAGATCGGAGCCTATGTCAAGTTGAAATAAAAGTGCCGAAATCATCTCCGGGAGCAGTGAATTTCAAGCAACGCTACTGTACTCAACTGTCCACACGTGCATCTCATAAAAAGAAAATTCACCCGCGCAGGGGCTGCGCAGGTGAAGCGTCGGTTGCATGGATTTCGGTCAGCCGTGGCTCTGCTGCGTGACGATCACCGGGATCAGCAGATCGCCCCAGTTGCCGTCGCCGCCGTGATGTCGTGCCGAGCGCACGAGTTCCACCGAGACGCCCGCCTCGACCGCCTTCATCACTGACTGGTTGAGGCGGTGCAGGTCGTTGGCCAGCATGCGGATCGTCGCCTGCTGGTCGACGCTCATCGTCGTCGACTGTTCCTCGGCGCGTTCCTTGACGCGGCTTATCGATGCCATTGGTCTTCTCCTTGTGTCCCAAGCCCTGTTGGGCGTTTCCTCTGAGTTCTTCTGTTCGCTATTCCGCGGCCGGTTTGAACTGCGCGTGCTCGGTCGATTCATGCATGGCGGTGGTCGACGACTGGCCGCCGGTGATCGCCATCGACACGGCGTCGAAATAGCCGGTGCCGACTTCGCGCTGATGCTTGGTCGCGGTGTAGCCATTGGCCTCGGCCGCGAACTCGGCTTCCTGCAACTCGGAATAGGCCGCCATCTGCCGCGCCTTGTAGCCGCGCGCCAGTTCGAACATGCCGTAGTTGAGCTGGTGAAAGCCGGCGAGCGTGATGAACTGGAACTTGTAGCCCATGGCGCCGAGCTCCTTCTGGAACCTGGCGATCGTCGCGTCGTCGAGGTTCTTCTTCCAGTTGAACGACGGCGAGCAATTGTAGGCGAGCAGCTTGTTGGGATGGTGCTTGCGCACGCCTTCGGCGAATTTCCTGGCCTGTGCCAGGTCGGGTTTCGAGGTCTCGCACCAGATCAGATCCGCGTGAGGCGCATAGGCGATGGCGCGGGCAATGCAGGGTTCGATGCCGTTCCTGACATGATAGAAACCTTCGACCGTGCGCCCGGCGTCGTAGTCGACGAAAGGCTGGTCGCGCTCGTCGATGTCGGAGGTGAGCAGCTTGGCGGCTTCCGCATCGGTGCGCGCGACGACCAGGGTCGGCGTGCCCATCACGTCCGCCGCCAGGCGCGCGGCATTGAGGTTGCGGATGTGCGCCGCGGTCGGGATCAGCACCTTGCCGCCGAGATGGCCGCATTTCTTTTCCGACGCCAGCTGGTCCTCATAATGGACGCCGGCGGCGCCCGCCTCGATGAAGGCCTTCATGATTTCGAAGGCGTTGAGCGGTCCGCCGAAGCCGGCTTCCGCGTCGGCAACGATCGGCGCGAACCAGGTTTCGACCGAAAGCCCGTTGCCTTCGGAGGTCTCGATCTGGTCGGCGCGCTGCAGCGTGCGGTTGATGCGCTTGACCAGTTCCGGCGCCGCGTTGGCCGGATAGAGCGACTGGTCCGGATACATCGCACCAGCCGTGTTGGCGTCGGCGGCAACCTGCCAGCCCGACAGGTAGATCGCCTTAAGCCCGGCGCGCACCTGCTGCATTGCCTGATTGCCGGACATGGCGCCGAGCGCGTTGACGAAGTCCTCCTCGTGGATGAGCTTCCACAGCCGGTTGGCGCCCATTTCGGCGAGGCTCTGGCGGATCTGCACCGAACCGCGCAGGCGCTTCACATCCGCCGCGGAGTAGGGCCGTTCGATACCGTCGAAGCGACCTTCCGGGGCCGATGGGACGAGGTTGTAAAAATCAGTCATTGGTCACTCCGAGGAATTGCTGAGCTGTATCAAGGCGCCAAGCATTTGGGGTATTTGGATATGACTGGATTTACATTTCTGCGCGAAAACAACCACAAAAATCCAGAAAACCGACGGAATATAAGAGAAAACCTGTGTTGCGTTTGACAGAGGCGCGTTGTAAATTTGTCATTATTGTAAAAGGCCAGAGCCCAGAAAGTTCGTGTAAATTGCTGTAAAGGACAGTCCGTGGCTGACCAGAAGATCTTCGCCGGGCCGCGCATCCGCCGCATCCGCAATGCCAAGGGCCTGACCCAGACGGCGATGGCCGAGGGTCTCGGCATTTCGCCGTCCTATCTCAATCTGATCGAGCGCAACCAGCGGCCGCTGACGGTGCAGCTGATCCTCAGATTGGCCTCCGTCTACAAGGTCGATCCACACGAGCTTCAGGGCGAGGCGAGGGGATCTGTCGCTGCCTTGAAGGAAGTGTTCACCGATCCTCTGCTCGTCGGCGAGTTGCCGGGTGATCAGGAGCTGATCGAGCTTGCCGAGGCGGCGCCCAATGCGTCAGCGGCGGTGATAAAGCTGTTCCGCGCCTATCGCGAGCAGGCCGAGCGCCTGTCCGATCTCAACGAGCTTTTGGCGCGCGAAGGTCGGGCGACGGCGCTTTCCGGCGCGCGACTGCCGATCGACGAGGTGCACGAGATTTTCGAGCGCCGGCCGAACCATTTCGCTGCCCTCGAGGAGGAGGCCGCGGCGTTCACCTCGGTGCTCGATCCCGGCGACGATCTGTTCGGCGCGCTGAAGGCCTGGCTGAAGCGCGAATATGGCATCGTGGTCAAGGTGCTGCCGGTCGCCACCATGCCGAACTGGCGCCGCCGTTATGATCGTCATTCGCAGCGCCTGTTCCTGTCCGAACGGCTGTCGCCGTTCGACCAGCTGCGCGAAGTCGCGATGGAGGCCTGCCTGATCCGCATGACGGTCGCGGTCGCCGGCGAGATCCAGGCGCTCAAGCTGAGCACCGACGAGGCGCGCCGCCTGGCCCGCTTCGAACTTGGCCGTTATGCGGCGCATGCGCTGATGATGCCCTATCAGGCCTTTCACGCGGCTGCCGTGCGCGCCCGCTACGACATCGATGTCCTGCGTTCGCGCTTCGGCGTCTCCTTCGAACAGGCAGCCAACCGGCTGACCATGCTGCAGCGGCAGGGTGCCTCGGGGGTGCCGTTCTTCATGCTGGAGGTCGACAATGCCGGCAACCGCTTCCGCAAGGCCGGCAGCCAGGGCTTTCCGCAAAGCCGCTTTGGCGGCGGCTGTCCCAAACTGCCCGTGCATGTCGCCTTCACCCAGCCCGGCCAGGTCTTCGTCGAGGCAGTGGAAATGCCCGACGGCGCCGAGTTCCTGTGCATCGCCCGCACGTTGGAAGGGCCGCAAGGCGCGTTCTCGGAACGTCCGCGCCGCACCGCGCTGCTGCTCGGTTGCGACATCGGCTTTCGTGACGAGATCGTCTATGGAGCGGCATTGCCCGGTGCGGCAATCACCGCAAAGGCCGGCAGCATCGCGGCGACGCCGGTCGGGCCTGCCTGCCGGCTTTGCGAACGCGTCGGCTGCCTGGCGCGGGCCGAACCGCCGGTGACGCGTCCGCTCGGCCTCGACGAGATGGTGACGGGCCTGAGCGCCTTCGATTTCCAGTGACGACATGAGTCGGCAAGAATATCTTTCGTCCGGCAGCGAAGGCTGCGGAGTCTTCCCTAGATAGTATTGCCGATCGAAATATTGATTCGGCGTTGACGACGAGGTATCAAGACGAAAATACGCAAGGCTGGGGGGCGGCGATGGGCAGGACGGTTTTTTCGCTTGGGCTGACATTTGCCCTCTCAGCTTCATCTGCATATGCAGAAAAATCCTCGGATTTCTTCAGCTCCTACAAACAGTACAATGATGCCGGCAAGGCATTCCTGGACAAGATAGATCCAAAGACCGGACCGATAGACCTCGCCGAAGGCATTCACCTCGACCTCAAGGGCAAGTTCTATTTTCTGGATAAGAAGGACGCCGTCTCGGTCCTGACCGAGGCTTGGGGTAACCCACCCGATGCCGGTTCCGACGCGATCGGCATGATCTTCCCGAGCAATTACGACCCCATCGCCGACAACAATTGGGGAATAGAGCTGCGCTGGGAAAAGATCGGTTATGTCGATGACGGCGACGCTGCCTCCATCAATTACAGCGAACTATTGAGCAGCATGAAGGCCGACACTTTGTCGGGCAACGATCAACGGGTGAAGGACGGTTTTCCGCCCGTCACGTTGATCGGTTGGGCTTCGCCGCCAGTCTATGATGCCGTCAACAAGCGTCTGCATTGGGCCAAGGAACTCCAGTTCGGAAACGACGCCGTCCACACGCTCAACTACGATGTCCGTTTCCTTGGCAGGGAGGGCGTCTTCGTGATGAGTTACATCGCCAATGTGGAGCAGTTGCCGGAGATAAAGCAGAGCCTGGATGAAGTGCTTGGCCTGGCGGGCTTCAGCACGGGCAAGAGATACACGGATTTCCTGCCCGGCACCGACACGGTCGCCGCGGTTGGGATTGGCGGCCTCATCGCCGGGAAATTGGCGGCAAAGGCTGGTCTTCTGGCGGTGGCGCTCATCGCCTTGAAGAAATTCGGTCTGATCCTGCTGATTCCGTTGGCCGGCCTTTGGCGGCTCATTCGGGGCAACAGGAACGCTTCCTCCTAGATTGGGATGATCAGCCAACCCCAGCAGGGCGAATTTGGTCCAGGCGTTTCACCAGTGCGCCAAAGTGGAACATGAAGCTGGATCACGCCCGGCGGCCGTTGCCGATGCATTAGGCGAAAATGGCACGTCCTTGTCGCCCATTGCACATCGTGCACCGCCGGAAACACCGACAGTGGCAGCCATGACCAATACCGCATCGCCAATCGTCGCATCGCCAGCCGTGTCGCCGCGCGAGGAACGCGTCGGCATGCTTTTGGTCTTCCTGTCGGCGCTGATGTGGAGTTTCGGCGGCACCATCGCCCGCTTCATCACCGTCGGTGACAGCTGGACGGTCATTTTTTGGCGCTCCGTCTGGGCAGCCGCCTTCCTGGTCTGCTTCATGGTCTGGCGTGACGGCTGGCGTGGCACGCGGAAGCTGTTCCGCGACATGGGTCTGCCCGGCCTTGCCGTCGGGATCTGCTTTGCCACCGCATCGACCGCCTTCGTCGTGGCGCTGGCCTACACCACCGTCGCCAACATCCTTTTGATGCAGGCAGGCGTGCCGTTGCTGGCGGCGCTGTTTGCCTGGGCGTTGTTTCGCGAAAGGGTTGGTGTCGCCACCTGGGTGGCAATCGCCGCGGTCATCACCGGCGTCGCCATCATGGTGTCGGAATCGCTTGATGGCGCCGTCTCGCCCATAGGCGACGGTCTGGCGCTGTTGATCGCGGTCATGTTCTCGGTCGCCACCGTCATCACCCGGCGGTTTTCCGGCGTGCGCATGACGCCTGCGACGTGCCTCGGCACCATGCTCGCGGCCGGCTTTGCCGTCTCGCAGGCATCGACCTTCACCGTGTCAGTCAGTGACATGGGCTTTCTGTTCGCCTTCGGCGTGGTCAATCTCGGCCTCGGCCTCGCCTTCTTCGCCACCGGCGCGCGGTTGATCCCGGCGGCCATCGCGGCGCTGCTCGGCACGTTCGAGCCGATCCTCGGCCCGATATGGGTCTGGCTCATCCATTCCGAGGTGCCGTCGGGGCGCACCATCATCGGTGGCGCGGTTGTGGTCACGGCGCTGCTCGTCCATATCGGGCTCGAATTCAAGCGCCAGGCACGGCCCGAACGCGCAGGGGTCACCGGGGTGCCGTCGCCTAATTGAAGCGGCCTGCAGCTTTGCCATTGACAACGTCGCTGCAGCACGGGCAGGCTGGGAATACGGCAACAACAAGACAGGCGTATCTTGCCAAGTCTCCCAGCCGGTCCGATCGGGACCGGACCATATCGTCGTATCTCTGCCCGCGCCACGGCGAAAGCCTATGACGGTATTGGCACGCCTTCCAGGCCGCCTCAGGGGCATCGAGCCATCTCATCGAACCGCCTGCATGGTCTCGGCAGTTCACGCTTGTCGCCCCTTGGAAAGCTCAATAGTCTGAAGAAAATGCCGGTCGCGCTGATATCGCGACGAGCCGGTGAAGGAACACTCATCAAAGGAGAATAGCATGATCCGCAAAGCGCTCTGGCTTTCGGCAACCTCGGCATTCCTGACATTTTTCACCGTCGGCGGTCACGCCGAGGATCGTGTCGTCAACGTCTTCAACTGGTCGGACTACATCGACAGTTCGATCATCGACGATTTCACCAAGGAAACCGGCATCAAGGTCGTCTATGACACCTTCGATTCCAACGAAATCCTTGAGACCAAGCTGCTTGCCGGCGGCAGCGGCTATGACGTCGTCGTGCCCAGCGGCAATTTCCTTGCGCGCCAGATCCAGGCCGGGGTGTTCCAGAAGCTCGACAAGTCGAAACTGCCCAACATTTCCAACATGTGGGACACAGTTACCGAGCGAACCGCCAAATATGACCCCGGCAATGAATACTCGGTCAACTACATGTGGGGCACGGTTGGCATCGGCTACAACATCAAGAAGGTGCAGGCGGCACTCGGCACCGACAAGATCGACAGCTGGGATGTCTTCTTCAATCCCGACAGCCTGGCCAAGTTGAAGGACTGCGGCGTCTATGTGCTGGACTCGCCGGCCGACATCATCCCGGCGGCATTGAAATATCTCAATCTCGACCCGAACAGCACATCGCCCGATGACATCGCCAAGGCCGAGGAGGCGTTGCTCAAGGTCCGGCCCTATATCAGGAAGTTCCACTCCTCCGAATACATCAACGCGCTCGCCAACGGCGATATCTGCCTGGCGGTCGGCTGGTCGGGTGACGTGTTCCAGGCCCGCAACCGTGCGGTCGAGGCCAAGCAGGGCGTCGAGATCGGCTATTCCGTGCCGAAGGAAGGCGCGCAGATGTGGTTCGACCAGATGGCGATCCCCGCCGACGCGCCGCATGTCGCGGAGGCGCTCGAATTCATCAACTACATGATGAAGCCGGAAGTTATCGCCAAGTCGTCGAACTACGTGCTCTACGCAAACGGCAACAAGGCTTCGCAGCAATTCGTCGACAAGGCACTGTTGGATGATCCTTCGGTTTATCCCGACGCCGAGACGATAAAGAAGCTCTACACCGTCTCGCCATACGATCCCAAGACCCAGCGCGTCATCACGCGCACCTGGACCAAGATAGTCACTGGCCAGTAAGCAATCCGACACGGTCCCGGCAGCCACCTGCCGGGACCGTTTTTACCTGGGGCAATAAGCAAGAAAATCAGGACGGAGTGGGACATGAAATCGCTTGGCAGCATCCGCAGGGATTTTGCACCGTGGAACGACCCGAACGCCAAGCCTTACATCCAGTTCGACAACGTCACCAAGAAGTTCGGTGACTTCACCGCCGTCAACAATCTGTCTCTGACCATCTTCGAGCGCGAGTTCTTCGCGCTGCTCGGTGCTTCCGGTTGCGGAAAGTCGACGCTGCTCAGGATGCTCGCCGGCTTCGAGGAGCCGACAGCCGGCCGCATTCTGCTCGACGGCCAGGATCTGCGCGGCATCCCGCCCTACCGGCGGCCTGTCAACATGATGTTCCAGTCCTATGCGCTGTTCCCGCATATGACGGTCGAGAACAACATCGCCTTCGGCCTCAAGCAGGACGGCATGCCGAAGCCCGAAATCGCATCGCGCGTCGCCGAGATGCTGAAGCTGGTCAAGCTCGAGCAATTCGCCAAGCGCAAGCCGCATCAACTGTCCGGCGGCCAGCGCCAGCGCGTCGCGCTCGCCCGTTCGGTCGCCAAACGGCCGAAGGTGCTGCTGCTCGACGAGCCGCTCGGCGCGTTGGACAAGAAACTACGCGAAGAGACGCAGTTCGAACTGATGGATTTGCAGCAGAACCTCGGCCTGACCTTCGTCGTCGTCACCCACGACCAGGAAGAGGCGATGACCATGGCCGATCGCATCGCCATCATCGACAAGGGCGAGGTGATGCAGGTGGCAACGCCGGCCGAAGTCTACGAGGCGCCGGGGTCGCGCTTCGTCGCCGGCTTCGTCGGCAATGTGAACATGTTCGAGGGCAAGATCGCGCGGGGCGAGGCCGGCAGCGCCAGCATCGATGCCGGCAACGGCATCACCATCCGCACCGACAATGCCGGCACCGCCGGCGCCGGGACGGCCGTCACCTTCGCCATCAGGCCGGAGAAGATCAAGGTGTCGTCGAAGAAGCCGGCTGAGGCGGTCAACGCCATCGAGGGCGAGGTCTACGACATCGCCTATCTCGGCGACATGACCGTCTATCATGTCAGGCTGGACGACGGCCAGGTGGTGCGCGCCAGCACCATGAATGCGGCCCGCATCACCGAGGATCCGTTGAGCTGGAACGACCGCGCCTGGGTTTCCTTCCGGCCCGACGCCGGCGTCGTGCTGACGCGGTAGGGGGCGACCATGTCGAGCGCCACCGCCACCACAGCATCAGCCTCTCCGGCATCCAATGCCGGCAGATCCATCCTTGCCAGGCTGGGTGCTGCCTTCTTTGGCCGTCTGGTCATCATCATCCCGTATGTCTGGCTGCTGTTCTTCTTCCTCATTCCGTTCGTCATCGTCTTCAAGATCTCGCTGTCGCAGACGGCGATCGCCATTCCGCCCTATACACCGGCGCTCGATTTCAGCGGCGGCATCTCAGGGTTCCTTGCTCAGCTGAAACAACTCAGCCTCGACAATTACACCTGGCTGACGCAGGACGCGCTCTACTTCAACGCCTATGTGACCAGCGTCATCATCGCCGCGGTCTCGACGGTCCTGACATTGCTCGTCGGCTACCCCATCGCCTACGGCATGGCGCGCGCGCCGGCGACGATCCGCCCAACCTTGCTGATGCTGGTGATCCTGCCGTTCTGGACCTCGTTCCTGATCCGCGTCTACGCCTGGATCGGCATTCTCAAGCCCGAAGGACTGCTCAATCAATTGCTGCTCGCCACCGGCGTCATCCACCAGCCGCTGATCATCCTCAACACCTATACGGCGATCTTCATCGGCATCGTCTATTCCTACCTGCCGTTCATGGTGCTGCCGCTCTATTCCGCGCTTGAGAAGATGGATTATTCGCTGATCGAGGCGGCCAAGGATCTCGGCTGCCCGCCGACCAGCGCGTTCTGGAAGATCACCTTCCCGCTGTCGCTGCCCGGCGTCATCGCGGGTTGCCTGCTGGTGTTCATTCCGGCTGTCGGCGAGTTCGTCATTCCCGACCTGCTCGGCGGATCGCAAACGCTGATGATCGGCAAGACGCTGTGGAACGAGTTCTTCGCCAATCGCGACTGGCCGGTATCGTCGGCCGTGGCCGTCATCCTGCTGTTGCTGCTGATCGTGCCGATCATGCTCTTCCAGCGGGCTCAGGCGCGCGCTCAGGAAATGGACAGGTGACCTGATGAACGCCACCTGGAGCCGCTTCAACATCACCTCGATCGTGCTTGGCTTTGCCTTTCTCTATCTGCCGATCGTGCTGCTCATCGTCTTCTCGTTCAACGAATCGAAACTGGTCACGGTCTGGGGCGGTTTCTCGACCAAATGGTACGTCTCGCTGTTCCACAACCAGGGTCTCATGGACGCGACCTGGGTGACGGCGCGTGTTGGCCTGATCTCGGCCACGGTTGCGACGGTGCTGGGTACCCTGGGGGCACTCACCTTGACCCGCTATACGCGCTTCAGGGGCAGGGTGCTGTTCTCCGGCATGGTCTTTGCGCCGCTGGTCATGCCGGAAGTCATCACCGGCCTGTCGCTGCTGCTGCTCTTCGTCGCGGTCGGGCTCGACCGCGGCTTCCTCACCGTGACGCTCGCCCACATCACGCTGACCATGTGCTTCGTCGCCGTGGTCGTGCAGTCGCGCCTCATGACCTTCGACCGCTCGCTGGAAGAGGCCGCGATGGATCTTGGCGCAACGCCGGTGAAGACCTTCTTCCAGATCACATTGCCGGTCATCATGCCGGCGATCGTCTCCGGCTGGATGCTGGCTTTCACGCTTTCGCTCGATGATCTGGTCATCGCCAGCTTTACCTCCGGACCGGGCGCGACGACGCTGCCGATGAAGATCTACAGCCAGGTTCGCCTCGGCGTGACGCCGGAAATCAACGCTGCCTGCACCATCCTGATCGCCGTCGTGGCGATTGGCGTCATCATCGCCTCGCTTGCCAACAAGCGGCGTGAGGTGCAGCGCCAGCTCGACGAGCAGGCGGCGCAGCGCGGGTGAAAGATAGAAGGCGCGGTGGCGGCCTATTCCCCCGAAACGCCGCGGCTGATCGGGGAAATGAACGGCGTGCTCCAGGTTCCGCCGACGAAGAACGATGACTGGTTGGGGCCTTGCTGGCCGTTGGCCTGCGTTGCCGCCTGGTCCGGCTGAACGACGCCGCCGGACAGGGCCAGTCCGCGCCCGGCGTAGGACGCGATGCCGGATAGCCAGATCTTGTACTTCGCTGAATTGGCCTCGGCCTTGTCGATCCGCGCCACGCCCTTCGAAATGGTGGCCTTGATCTCGGCACCGTCGATCGGCAATGTTCCGTCGGAGACGTCGTCGAGCGCGAAGAAGCCGCCCTGTTCGGTATGTTTGAGGAAGGCCGGCAGGTTGAGCTTGCTCAACGCACCCGGCCCGAAGGTCGCCGAGACCGAGCCGTCGGCGTTGTCGAAGATGGAATCCCAGGTCCTGCCCGGCCCCTTGAGGATCACCGAGACGGTGCCCGTGCCGACCGGCACCAGCCGCGTCATCCCTGCCGCCGTACCGAAAGCACCGCCGTCGATGTCGGACGCCAGAAGGCGGATTTCGACCTGCGAGCCTTCCGGCTTGCGATCGAAGCGAAGGCTGGTCTGGATGTTGCCGCCGAAGGCCGAGGCATCGGAGATGTCGAAGACGGACAGACCATCCTTGACCTGGGCGGTGGCGGCGACATCGGCGAGCTGGATAGGCCCCGCCGTCGCGTGGGCCGCGGATAGTCTGAGATCGAGGTTGATCTTGTCGGCGAAACTTGTGTCGATTTCGCCGGGCCCCGCCCCTCCGGTCGGTACCAGCGGGGTGAAGGCCGACAGAAACGATCTGAGGTCGAGCGTGTCGAAGGCGAGCGTACCGGAGATTACCGGTTGTGCTTCACCAAGCGAGAGGTCCAGCGCACCCATCCCCGGATTGTTGTCGAGCGCAATCGCCGTGTTGTCGAACTTGACGCGCCCGCCGGTCGCGGTGATCTTGCTCGAAATGCTGACCGAGCCGATCGCCGCACCCGGAGCGATGCCGGCCTGCGACCATTCCAGGACACGCCGCAGCGAGGGCGCCGAGAACTTCGCCTGACCGTCGAAATAGGTATTTTCAGACATGCTGGCCGTGCCGTCGAACGAGAAGGTGGCGGGTGCCGCCTTGAAGGACAGCGTCAGCGGCGCTGTACCGCCGGCAAACAGCACAAGCGGTTTGGCCGAGGCGACGTCCAGCGCGACGCTTTCGCCCCGCCAGATCCCTGTTGCCGACAGCGTCGCATTGCTGTTCATCGCCGCCCAATTCGCCTGACCGTTCAAACTGCTCAGGATCTCGACATCCTTGCCGCCGATGGAGGCGACCATACGGCCGTCGCGAAACTCGACCGTGCCGAAGGTGTCGGTAGGCAGCTTGTCGAGGTCCGGCTTGGCGGGGTCGGCATTGACCACGCCGCGCGCCGTGTCGATGGAGCGCGTGATGCGCCCGCCGGTCGGGACAGCAGGCAGGAAAAGGCCGGTTGGCGTGCGCTGAACCCGGATCGTCGGCCGCACCAGCCGCGCCGTCGAAAACACCACGTCGCCGCGTAGCGCCGCCATGGCGGAAAGGTCGACCTCGACCCGTTCTGCCTCGACCACCGGCGGCGCCTCGGTGTCGGTCCATTGTGAAAGCGTCACATCGGTCAGGATTGCGCGGAATGTCGGCCAGACCTCGATGCGCGGCGAACCGTCGATGGCGACCCGGAAACCGCTCCATGCACTCATTTCCCAGGCGATGCGGTCGCGCACGATACGGGTGGAGGCGATCAGTGGCAGGGCGGCAACGACCAGCGCGACGACGATCACGGCAGCGCCGATCGCCCATATTCCACGCCGGATCATAGATGATGGCATATGGCCCCGTATGCTTCCATTCCGACAAATCGCCCGACGGGTGTAACCCCAGTCGTCACCACGCCCCCCAGTCGCGACCACGACTTCCGGCCGTCACTACGACTTCAAGTTGTCACTACGACTTAGGGCTGAGGCATTTCAAGTCTTTATGGCCCGGCGATGGCATTTGCGCACATCTGGTCGCATCAGCCGAACAGAATCTTGCTCTGCTGCGCTGCGATATGCATAAGCGATGGCGACCGTGGAGGAACGATCATGGCTGCCGAACAACCGCTCTGGACCCCGACACAAGACCAGATTGACGCAGCACCCTTGACCGCCTTCACCAAGGCCGCCGGAGTGAAAGCCGGCGTAGCGTTTTCCTCGTATTCGCAGCTTCATGCCTGGTCGGTCGAGGACCGTGAAGGGTTCTGGAGCCTGGTCTGGGATTTCTGCGGCATCGTCGGCGTCAAGGGCGATAACCTGCTCGTCGACGGCGACAAGATGCCCGGCGCTTCTTTCTTTCCCGATGCGACACTGAATTTCGCCGAGAATCTGCTGAAGAAGACCGGCTCAGGCGACGCAATCATGTTTCGCGGCGAAGACAAGGTCGAGCGCCGGCTGTCCTGGAACGCGTTGCACGCGCTGACCTCGCGGCTGCAGCAGCTTTTCCTGTCGCTCAAGGTGAAGAAGGGCGACCGCATTGCCGCCATGATGCCCAACATGCCGGAGACCGTCGCCGCCATGCTGGCCGCCGCCTCGATCGGTGCCGTCTGGTCGTCCTGCTCTCCCGATTTCGGCGAGCAGGGCGTGCTCGACAGGTTTGGCCAGATCGAGCCCGTCGTCTTCATCGCGCCGGATGGCTATTGGTACAACGGCAAGGCGATCGAGGTCGCCGACAAGATCGCCGCGGTCGCGGCCAAGCTCGGCACTGTCCGCAAGATCCTGGTCGTCGACTATCTCGGCACATCGAGCGATGTCGCTGCTACCATCGACAAGGCGGTGGCGCTGGAAGAGGCGCTGTCGCCCTTCGCCGGCAAGCCTGTCACTTTCGAGCCGCTGCCGTTTTCGCATCCGCTCTACATCCTGTTTTCGTCGGGAACGACCGGCATTCCCAAATGCATCGTCCATTCGGCCGGCGGCACGCTGATCCAGCATGTCAAGGAACACCGGCTGCATGCCGGTCTCACCGATGGCGACCGCTTCTTCTACTTCACCACCTGCGGCTGGATGATGTGGAACTGGCTGGTGTCGGGGCTCGCTTCGGGTGCAACGCTGCTGCTCTATGACGGTTCGCCCTTCTACCCCGACGGTAATGTGCTGTTCGATTTCGCCGACGCCGAGAAGATGACCTTTTTCGGCACCTCGGCCAAGTTCATAGATTCCGTGCGCAAGGCCGGCCTCAAGCCGATCCGCACGCATGATCTGGCCACCGTGCGGGCAATCTCCTCCACCGGCTCGCCGCTGTCGCCGGAAGATTTCCGCTTCGTCTATGACGGCATCAAGAAGGACGTGCATCTGGCTTCGGTCTCCGGCGGCACCGACATCGTCTCATGCTTCGTGCTCGGCGTGCCGACGCAGCCGGTCTGGACCGGCGAGATCCAGGGACCCGGCCTCGGCCTGGCCGTCGATGTCTGGGACGACGACGGCAGGCCGGTCCGACAGGAAAAGGGCGAGCTGGTCTGCGCAAAAGCCTTTCCGGCGATGCCGATCGGCTTCTGGAACGACCCCGATGGCAAGAAGTACCGGGCGGCCTATTTCGAGCGCTTCGACAATGTCTGGTGCCACGGCGATTTCGCCGAATGGACCGAGCATGGCGGCCTCATCATCCATGGCCGCTCCGACGCCACGCTCAACCCGGGCGGGGTGAGGATCGGCACGGCGGAGATCTACAACCAGGTCGAGCAGATGCCCGAGATCCTGGAAGCATTGTGCATCGGACAGGAATTCGACAACGACGTGCGCGTCATCCTGTTCGTGCGCCTGGCCGCCGGCGTGCAGCTCGACGAGGATCTGGAAAAACGCATACGGGCAAAAATCCGTAGCGGCGCGAGCCCACGTCACGTGCCGGCAAGGATCGTCGCCGTGTCAGACATCCCACGCACCAAGTCGGGCAAGATCACCGAGCTTGCTGTGCGCGACGTCGTGCATGGCCGCGCCATCAAGAACAAGGAGGCGCTCGCCAATCCGGAAGCGCTGGAACTGTTCAAGAACCTGTCGCAATTGGCCGAGTAATTGGGCGGCCGGCATGGTTAACCAAATATGTCGCTAGAATTTACCTAGATTTCATGAGTGGTACACATTCGTAAATTTTCCGGCGCCCCGGTAAGGAGTTGTTAAGGTCCGGCGTCGATAGTCGCAGGTAACTTGAGGGAGAAATCCCGTTCCTCAGCCCCGAGGATCCGAATTCGCTCAAGCCCCGTTGTGACAGCAATCCAATCTCTTAAGGCGTCCTTTGGGCGCCTTTTCTTTTTATCGGGACCGTAAAGGGTTGACCTATTCCGCGAGCACACGGGTCGACGGAAAAGCCACCTCGACCAAGGTGCCTTCGCCCGGTGTCGAATTGATGGTGAACCGGGCACGGTTGGCTTCCACCATCGCTTTGGTCAACGGCAGTCCAAGCCCGGTACCGTCGCCGCGTCCGCGCTTCAGCGCGTTGATCTGCTTGAACGGCTTCAGCGCCTGTTCGATCTCGGCATGGCTCATGCCGATGCCGGTGTCGCGCACCCGCATGACGACGTCGCCCGACGTCTCATAGGCGGTCGAGACGATCACCTGGCCGCCGGCCTGGGTGTAGCGGATGGCATTGGACAGGATGTTGAGCGCGATCTGGCGCACGCTGCGCAGGTCGGCCACCACTTCCGGCAGTCGCGAAGCGAAGCTGGAGCGGATGATGACCCGTTCTCGGTTGGCCTGCGGCTGCATCATCGCCACCGTCTCGGCCAGCGTGTCGTTGAGCGACACCGCCTCATAGGCCATCTCCTGCTGGCCGGCCTCGATCTTGGAGATGTCGAGCAGGTCGTTGACCAGGTCGAGCACATGATTGCCCGAGCGGTTGATGTCGCGCAGATAGTCGCGGTAGCGGTCGTTGGCGACAGGTCCGAATTTCTCGTCGACCATCAATTCCGAAAAGCCGATGATGGCGTTGAGCGGGGTGCGGATCTCGTGGCTGATGCGGGCGAGGAAATCGGTCTTTTGCGAGGACGCGCGCTCGGCCACCGCACGTGCCTGCGTCAAGTCCTCTTCGGCCCGCTTCCACTGCGTGATATCGCGAACGACGGCGCAGAAGCCGCTGTCGTTGGGCAGCCGGCCGATGGTCATGAACAGCGGAATGAAGCGTCCTTGCGATTCGCGCCCGATCACCTCGCGGCCGTCGTTCATGACACTCGCAACGCCGGGCTCGGACAGCCCATTGAGATAGTCGCGTGCCGCGCGCTGGCTTTCGATGGCAAACAGCGAGGCGAATGGCTTGCCGGTCACATCGTCGCTGTCGAAGCCGAACAGTGCTTCGGCCGGCCGGCTGATCGATCGGATGGTGCCGTCACGGCCGATCAGCACGACGCCGTCGGTGGCGGTGTCGATAATGGTGCGCATCTCGGCGATGCGCGCCTTGAGCTCGGAAATATCCGGCTGTGTCTGCTCGTCGCCAACCACATGCAGGCTCGCCGGCGCATCATCCTCGCCGGAGCGTCGCACGACCAGCATCAGCGCCTTGCCGTCGCGCCAGGGGACAGAGCGCAAAATGGCCTCGATCGGAAATTCCTGTCCATCACGCGTCTTCAGCCGCAGCGCGCGATCGGTGCCGTCGGAAACGCCCTCGTCGGCATAGGGGTCGGCAAACAATGCGCCGAGGCCGCCGGCATCCGCCAGATCGTCGAGCGCCTCGTAGCCGGTCAGGCTGAGGAATTCCTCGTTCGCATAGTGCAACTGGTCTCCGGAATGGATGAGCAGCGGCACGGGCAGCTTGCCGAGCAGCGACGTGTCCGGAGCCTTGTGTTCATCTCCGGCGGAAAACGCCGACGGCACGAACCCTTCGGCCTTGAGCGGCGGAACCTGCAGGCGAGGGCGCTCGACGCGTATTTCCGCGGCGTCGCCTGCATTGACGGTTTCCTCGGCAACCGCCTGCTCGTCGGGCGATGCGGCTTCTTCGTCGGGCTGCGCCCAATCCTCACTGTCTTCGGCATCGCGAAAATCTGCGGACGTCATGCTGTCGTCATCAAGGACGTCATGTGTCGCGTCAGTGGCTTCAGGCTCTTCGCCGGGCGAAATCGCAGCGGTGTTCTCTGGTTCCACCGCCACGGGGCCACGTTCGTCATCTTGGCCGGCATAGTCGAGCAACGAGCCCGTCACATTCATCCCAGGCGGGGCTTCGCGAGCCGCTTCGTCCGGGTGACCGTCAAGCCGTGCCAGATCCTGCTCGTCTTCGGCATCGACATCGGTCTCGGATGGCTCGGCCGGTTCGTTCTCTGGCCCCGACGCAGGGATGCCGTCGGCGCGCATCGGGTCGTCGGACGCCTTGACCGGAGCCTCGGTCTCCGCTGCCGACGCCTCCGCAGTCTCATTCTCTGGCGGCTCGGCCGGAGCACTATCCTTCTTCAGCCGCTCGCCGATTTCGCGGAACGCGCTGCGTTCCAGGGTCGACAGGCCCTTGTCGTTGGCTGGCTGGCGGTGTTCGGCGAGCCGGATCACCTTGTCGGCAAAGCGCCGCTCCTGTTTCGGCACGATGGTCAGCGCCGGCACCTCGCCCTTGAACGGGTCCGATGCCTGAGGATCCTCGGCCTTGGGCTCCTCAGCGTTCGGCTGTTCGGGTTGGATGGCTTGTGGTTCCGGCGCTGCCGGCGCCTGGCTATTGGGCACCAGCGCCATGCCGATGGCCTCCGGATCGACGACCGCGTCGCTGGCGCGGGCGACGCCGAAGCCGCGGAAACCCTCGAAGGCGCGGCTGCGCCCATAGACAGGCAGCGCCGCCAGGTCGACCGGTATCTTCAGATCGGTGCCGACGACCGGCCACAGCACGGAGCGCCCGGACCAGGTATCGCGCCGTTCGAGGAGCCCCGATATCTCGCCGGAGGGGTCGAGGCCGAATGTAGCTGCGACGTCCCTGAAGCGTCGGCCGATCACGTCGGCCGCCGGCTTGCCGACGATGTCGGCGAATTCCGGCGACAGCGCGCTGAACTTGCCTTCGGCATCGGTGCGCCAGACGAAGCGCACCGGCGCCGCTGCGCGGTCTATTGCCGAGACGGTCGTCGGCGCGGCCGGGGAGGTGGCCTGGACTTCCAGGGCGGCCGGCTCTTGAGGGGCTTCAGGTCCGGACGCGGCAGGTCGCGGCGCCTGTTGCCCTCCGTCCTCGCCGGCGTTGAAGTACCAATGGTCGTGCTGCGCCGGCGCGCGCTCGGCTGCCGGCTGATCGCTGTTGGCAGCCATCGGCGTCTGCCCGATCGCGTCGGCGATCGCATGCGGCTGCGATGCGGTGATGCCGTCGGCCGGCTGCGAGACGCTCGGTTCGTCGGTCGGTGTCTCGCGACCCTGTTCCGGGTGCGAAGCCGCATCGCCAGCAGGTGCCGCCTCGGCAATGGTTTGCGCAGGATGTTCGCCAGCAGGGGCGGTGTCGTCGAGCTGGTCCTCATCGATCACCACCAGCAGATGCCGCTCCTCGGTCAATCTTGCCAGCCCCGCCGGGTAGGAGGCTGTGCCGCCGGGGACAAGGCGCTTGACGATGCGGTCGCTCTCGGCTGCGACGTCGGCAACCAGTGCCGCCAGCGTCTCCGACAGGATGCCCAGTGCCGAAAATCCTTCCGAGGCCGCCTCGACGTTGCCCCCGGCATCGACAAAGGCGATGAAATGACCATCCTCGGTGAAGCCGCTAATGGCGCGCGCGGCGATTTCGCCGGCACTGCGTGACCCTGTCTGAGCCGCCGGCACTGCCAGCATGATCGCCTTTTCGGCATCCGGCATGGTCACCGCACTGGCCAGGAAGCCGACGGCGCGGCTGGTCATGCCGGTCGCCAGCCGCACCATGATGGCGCGGTCACTGCCAATCTCGGGAAATCCGCTGGTCGCCATGATCTGGCGCCTGGCGATCACGGGCAATTGCGCCGAGGCGCCGATGATCGCCTCGATGTCGGGATAACCGAACATCGCGGCTCCTGGCCCGTTGGCCCAGATCACCTGCTCCAGATCCGCCGACAGGATCGCGATCGCGTCGCCTGCGGCAAAGCGCTGGCGGACCGCGTCGAGCACGGCGACATCGAGGAAGGAATATTCGGACGGCATGCGCTTGGCGGACCTCACGGAGCGGCGATTTTGCAGTTAACGCTTTGTTAATAAAAGCCGGAGGCGCGAAGGTCCACAAGCCAGAACGTGCAAAGGCTGGAATCTGGGCTCTTGGTTAACGGCCCAAAAGAAATTTATGGTGCACTGCAACAAAGATATTGCAATGCACAAAATTTGCCTTTATATTGCCATCATACATGAACGAGACGGCTTTCTGTCAAAGCCGCTGCCGCTGAAAAGGATGGAAAATGTCCAGGACCAAAACCGCCGAGACGATCGAAAACGTTGAATTCCCGAGCTTCGACGCTTCCAAGGCCACTGACCAGATCCGCGCTTTCGCCGAAAAGGGCGTTGAGCAGTCGAAAGAGGCCTATGCCAAGCTGAAGACCGGCGCCGAGGAGACCCAGAAGGCTCTGGAGTCGACCTACGAGACCGCTAAGACCGTTTCCAACGACCTGTCGCTCAAGACCATCTCCGCTTTGCGTGCCAATGCCGAGGCCGGTTTTTCCCACCTCGAAGCCCTGATCGGCGCCAAGTCGCTGTCGGAAGTCGTCGAGCTGCAGACCGCCTTCCTGCGCAAGCGTGTCGAATCGACCGTCGAGCAGGCCAAGGACTTCCAGGCCGTTGCCTCCAAGGCGGCCGAGGACGTCTCCAAGCCGATCAAGACCGCCTTCGAGAAGGCGATGAAGGAAATCAAGGTTGCCTAACATTTGCGCATGATCTGAAGATGCAACAAAAGGTCGCATTTTCTTAAAAACGATCAGGTGTATGATGGCAGTCATCAAGGAATACCCGGTGAGTGGAACCTCCTCCCTCTGCTCCCCGGGGTGACCAGCCAGCACCTCCTCCCGCTGGCTCGTAACAGGAAAAGGCCGGCACCTCCTCCCGCCGGCCTTTTTCTTTGTCCGTCGCCCAGCCCTTGCCTGCGCCTTCTTGCTGGGCGAATGCCGCGCCGATGTGGGGAAGTGACCTTTGCTTTCCAAAAGCCTTGAATTAGAATCCATAAGACCGTAAGGACGCATCGCCGAACGACAGAGCGGGCGGATGAGTTTCTGTTTCGATCCGCTCGGGCAACGTGCCGTTGTAGCTCAGATGGTTAGAGCGCCGGATTGTGGATCCGGAGGTCGCTGGTTCGATCCCAGCCAACGGTACCATAAATAGCCAAATAATTTCAAAGACTTAAAGATTGCTGGCTTAGCCAAGCTGGCTTGGGGGTCGGTGCATCCTTTGGACGTGTACCATTCTGGTACCATAGGGAGGTCGTCCAGCTATGCCCCCTATGACGGTCAACAAAATTGGCGGCAAGCTGGGAGCGAACCCTGCCAACGACGTTGGCCGTCGTTTCGCTTGAGATCTTTGCGCAGCCAAAAATGCCGGCGTCCGTAAGGAAACCGCAGGTCCGAAGGCCGAGCGGCTATGGCCGGCAGGCCAAGTACCCTCTCGCCGGGAGCGGAATTGCTGGTCCTGCGCCGATCTGATTCTGACGCAAAAGCTGCGTTGGCCGCGGCAGTGCCCCAATCTCCTTCTTGGCCAAGACGGATACTCCAGCGTTCAGCGGCGTTGCGACTCCAGTGCATGCCGCCTCGCTTTCAGCAGCCCTGCATGAGGCGATCTCGAATCATCTCCGCAATCGGGATCGCCGAGGTGGCGGCGGGTGAAGGGGCGTTGCAGACGTGCAGCATGCGGTCCGTTTGTGCGAACAGGAAATCATGGATGAGCGCACCGTCCTTGCGCACGGCTTGCGCGCGGATGCCTGCTTCGTGCGGCCGCAGGTCGGCGAGGTCGAGGCTCGGGCAGTATTTCCGGCACTCCTCCAGATAGCCTGGCTTCCAGAGCGAGTTGCGGAGTTCCGTTGCCGCGGATCCACGGTTGGCGAACACGGTCTTCCAGAAGCCGGGAAACAGCGCGTAGTCGGCCACGTCCGCAACATTGAACGAAAGCCGTGGATAACCCTCGCGGGCAAAACCGATAACGGCATTCGGCCCGACCGTGACGCTGCCGTCGATCATCCGCGTCAGGTGCACGCCGAGGAAGGGCAGGGCTGGATCCGGGACGGGATAGATCAGATAGCGGACGATGTCGTTCTTCGATGCGGGAAGGCGATAGTATTCGCCGCGGAAGGGAACGATGCGATGCTCGATCGGAAGCCCGGCGAGCACGGCCAGCCGGTCCGATTGGAGACCGCCGCAGACCACCAGTTTTTTCGCCTGCCAGTTTTCGCCGGCCGAGGCGATATCGACGGAATCGATGACTTCGCGAATGCCGGTGACGCGCGTCGACAGGCGGATCTCGCCGCCGAGCGCCTTGATGCGCCGCCCCATGGCCTGGCAGACATCGGCATAGCTGACGATGCCGGTCGAGGCCACGAAAAGCGCGCCTAGACCGCGGATGTTCGGTTCCCGCTCCTTCAATTCACCCTCGCTGACGCGTTGGACTTCGATCGTGTTCTGCTTCGATCGTTCGTGGAGCGCCTCCATGCGCTGCATTTCGAGTGCGGAGGTGGCGACGAGCAGTTTGCCGCAGACATCGAAGCGGATGCCGTTTTCCTGGCAGAAGGCCTTGGTGGCATCCGCGCCCTTGCGGCAGAGTTCGGCCTTCAGGCTGCCTGGCGGATAGTAGATGCCGGCATGGATGACACCACTGTTGTGGCCGGTCTGGTGCTTGCCGAGAGCCTCCTCCTTCTCCAACAGGATCAGGCTGCAGCCTGGATATGTCTCAAGCAGCCGCATGGCCGTCGCCAGGCCGACGATGCCGCCGCCGATGACGCAATAGTCGAAAATCATGGTTGTAGTCCTTGCCTGCCTGATTATGCGTGCGCCGTCTGACGGTCACCATAGCCGAAATAGGCCTCTTCCAGCGCATGCCCGTCTGCAAGCTCGCTTGCCGAACCCTCCAGCGCGACATGGCCGTTGCGCAGCACGTAGACGCGGGAAGCGAGGTCGAGAATGCGGGCGGTGGACTGTTCGACGACGAGCAGGGTCAGCCCGCTGGCGTTAAGCTGGCGGAGGCTTTCGTAGACCTGGTCGATCACCAGCGGCGCAAGGCCAAGCGACGGTTCATCGATCATCATCAGCGACGGGCGCTGCAGGATGGCGCGGGCGATGGCAAGCTGCTGCTGCTCGCCGCCGGAAAGGTGGCCGGCAACGCCGCGGTAGCGGGTCCTGAGGATCGGAAAGATTTCCAGAACCCGTTCCAGATCGGCGGCCGCTTCGGCCTTGTCCTTGCGGATCATGCCGCCGAGCAGCAAGTTTTCCCGCACCGTCAGTGTCCGGAAGATGCTGCGGCCTTCCGGCACCAGTGCCAGGCCTTTCCGGCATAGTTTTTCCGGCGCCTGGCCGGCGATCGACTCGCTATTGAAGGCAAGCGTGCCCCCGGTCGGCGCCATGAGCCCGGAAATTGACTTCAGAAGCGTGGATTTGCCGGCCCCATTGGGGCCGACGACGAAAATGATCTCGCCTTTTCTGACCTCAAGATCGATCGATTTCAGGGCAGCAAGCCGACCATAGCCGGCGGTGAGGCCGCGTATTTCAAGCATGTCGTTCCCCTTTAACGGTCTGTAGGCGCCGATCGAACTCGGAACGGCCCGCCGCATTTTTGCTGTTGACAAAAAAAATCTAACCCGCATTCTGTCTTCTGTCCACAGAGGACTATATGCAAAATAATTGAAGCGGTGCCTTGCTCACCGCCAAGGGGAACGACGATGAAATCTGTTGCTGTGGCCGCTTCGGCCGCAATCGCCCTTCTGTTGCCTATGACCGGCGTGCGTGCCGAAGAGCCGATCAAGATCGGCTTCGCCATCGCGGAATCCGGCTGGCTTTCGAACTACGACAGCGCGCCCTTCAAGGCGGCGGTCATGAAGATCGAGGAGATCAACAAGGCTGGCGGCCTGCTGGGACGCCAGATCGAGTATTCCGTCATGGACACCAAGACGGACCAGGCCCGCGCTGCAACCGTCGGCGCGCAGCTCGTCGATGGCGGCGTCGACATGCTGGTCGTCTCCTGTGACTACGATTTTGGCGCCCCGTCGGCGCTTGCCGCCAAGCAGGCGGGCAAGATCGCCTTCAGCCTGTGCGCCGCCGATCCGAAAATGGGCGTGCAGGGCGTCGGCCCGCTCACCTTCACCGCCAACAGCGCGGCGCAGTCGGAAGGCATCGCGATTGCCGAATATGCGCAGAAGAAGATGAACCTGAAGTCGGTCTACGTGCTTGAAGACCTGACGATCGAATACAACAAGTCGGCCTGCGCCGGATTCCGCGCGGCCTGGGCCGCGGGTGGCGGCGAGGAAACGATCCTCGGCAATGACACCTTCAAGAACGACGACCCGTCGATCGCCTCGCAGATCACCCGCCTCAAGGGGCTTGCAAAGCAGCCGGACGCGGTCTTCATCTGCTCGTTCACGCCGGGTGGCGCCTCTGCCGTGCGCCAGCTGCGCGCCGCCGGCATCGACCAGCCGATCCTCGCTAACACGGCGATGGTCGACAATTATTGGCTCAACGCCGTACCGGGCCTGAAGGATTTCTACCTGCCCGCCTTCATGTCGCTTTACGGCGATGATCCGCGGCCGGAGATGAACAAATTCCTTGAAAGCCACAAGGCGCGTTACGGCGAGCCGCCGGTCTCCTCCTACTCGGTTCTCGGCTATAGCCTCATCGAGCAGTGGGCGTATGCGGTCGAGCAGGCGAAGACGACTGAATCCGAAGCGGTGGTCGGCGTCATGAACGCCTTCAAGGACCAGCCGTTCACGGCCGGCCCGACCTCGTTTACCGATCAGCTGCATATCCAGGTCGACCGCCCTTGGCTGATCATGAAGGTCGAGAACGGCTCCTTCCATGCCGTCGAGGTCTACCGGAACTCGTTCAAGCCGGACATGAAGCTCCTGTTCCGCGTCGGTCAGTAACCGGCTGCGATCCGCCGACCGCATGGTGGTGCGGTTGGCGGAACCAAATCTCCTGGCAAATTCATAGTCGAGCTTACGGATAGGTCTCGCCCGGTATGTCACGTCCATCGAAAAGATCGGGATCGAAAGAACGGCTGGAGGCCCGCGGTGTTGCCGTCGCTTTTGGCGGCATCCGGGCACTCAGCGGGGTCGACCTCGAACTCAGGCGCGGCGAAGTCCTCGGCCTCATCGGCCCGAACGGCGCCGGCAAGACGACCATGGTCAATGTGCTGAGCGGCTTCCAGCGGCCGACGAGCGGCAGCATCCGCCTTGACGGCATCGACGTCTCGCGGCTGACCGCCCGCAAGATCGCCCAAGCCGGCATTGGTCGCAGCTTTCAGGCGGCGAGGCTATTCCGCACGATGACGGTGGAGCAGAACCTCTCCGTTGCGGCGATCGGCAGTGGGCTGTCTCGTCGGGAGGCCCGGGAGCGGGCGCTCGACATCCTCGACTGGATGGGCCTCGCCATGAAGGCCGACCACCGTTGCGACAGCCTTTCCTATGGCGACGAGCGGCGCGTCGGCATTGCCCGGGCACTCGCCTTGCAGCCGTCCTTCGCGCTGCTCGACGAGCCGGCCTCCGGCATGAATGACGCGGAGTGCGAGGCGCTGATGGAGGTCATCGCCGAACTGCCGGCCCGCTTCGGCTGCGGCGTGCTGCTGATCGAACACAATATGAAGGTGATCATGGGGGTGTGCCAGCGCATCCATGTGCTTGACGGCGGGCAGAGCCTCGCCGAGGGCTCGCCTCAGGACATCCGGATGAATCCCGCCGTTCGCCGTGCCTATCTGGGCGAAAAAGCGGGCGACAGCACCCTCGCGATCTAGGACCGGACGCCATGGCCAACATCGTTCAAGTTCTCGTCGACGCCATTGCGCTGGGCAGCCTCTATGCCCTTGTCGCGCTGGCGATCGGCCTCGTCTTCGGCGTAATGCGGCTCGTCAATTTCGCGCAGGCCGACTATATTACGATCGGCGCCTATGCGCTGGTCGTACCGACGGCGAGCGTCACGCCGCCGCTGCTGCTCGGCGCGCTGCCCGCTGCCCTCATGATCGGCGGCGTGCTTTCCGTGGTGGTCGTGCTGGCGCTGCTGACGGAGCGCGTGGCCTTCCGGCCGCTGCGCAATTCCAACCCGTCGACGCTGCTCATCTCCTCTTTCGCCGTCAGCTATTTCCTGCAGAACCTCGTCATGCTCATCCATACCGGCCGGCCTAAATCGGTCGGCATCGGCCAGAGTCTCGCAAATGCGGTGGAAATCGGCGGCGTGCGCGTTCCGGGCGTGCAGCTCCTGACCATGGGTGTCACGGCCGGCCTGCTCGTCGCGCTGGTTCTCTTCCTCAAGAAGACACCGCTCGGCATCCAGATGCGGGCGGCGGCGGAAAATTTCCAGATGGCCCGTCTGCTCGGCATGCCGGCGAACCGGGTGATCGCACTCGCCTTCGCCATTTCGGGCCTGCTCAGCGGCGTGGTCTCCCTGCTGCTCACGATCCAGACCGGCACGCTCGACCTGCGCATGGGCCTGATGCCCGTCGTCTACGGCTTCTTCGCCACCGTCATCGGCGGCATGGGCTCGCTGCCGGGGGCCGCACTCGGCGGGTTCCTCGTGGGTGTCGCCAGCGTGCTCCTGCAAACCTACCTGCCGACCGATCTACGCCCCTTCCGCGATGCCGGTGTGTTCGCGCTCGTCATCCTGATCCTTCTCGTCCGCCCGCAAGGCCTCATCGTCACCAGCGCCGCGAAGGAACGTGTATAATGAAGATGCCATCCCTTGCTGCGATCGGCCGCTTCTGGTTTCCGGTGCTGGCGCTCGTCGTGCCGCTTGCGCTCATCGTCGTGGTCACCGGCCACTTCGGCGGTCTGTCCCTGCAGCGCACCGTCATCGAAATGCTGATCAGCATTGTCATCGTCGTCGGGCTTTACGTCTTCGTCGGCAATTCCGGCATCATCTCCTTCGGCCATGCCACCTTCATGGCGATCGCAGCCTATGCCTCGGCCTGGCAGACCTGCTGCGAGATGCTGAAGCCGATCACCATGTCCGGCCTGCCGCATTTCCTGCGCGACCAGAGCATTCCGCTGCTGCCGTCCGCCGTCGTCTCGGTGCTGCTCGCCGGCGCCGCCGCTTTCCTCACCGGCCTCGTCATCATGCGGCTCACGGGCCTTGCGGCGTCGATCTCCACGCTTGCGGTGCTCTTCATCCTGAACGTGGTCTATTCCAACTGGGACAGCGTCACGATGGGCTCTGCCTCGATCGTCGGCCTGCCGACCTATGTGACGGCCTGGCTAGCGCTTATCTGCGCCGTTCTCGCGATCGTCGTCGCCTATCTCTACCAGATTTCCGCCTTCGGCCTTGCGATCCGGGCGACGCGGGAAGACGAGGTCGCGGCCGCCGCGTCGGGCATCTCGCTCTACTGGTCGCGGCTCATTGCGTTCACGCTCTCGGGTTTCCTGGTCGGCCTCGGCGGCGTGTTGCAGGCGCACTACCTCGGCACCGTGTCGATCAACAATTTCTTCCTGAGCTTCACCTTCCTCGCGCTCGCCATGCTCATCGTCGGCGGCATGGGCAGCCTTGCCGGCGCGGTGGTCGGTGTCGTCGTCATCACGGCGATGGTCGATATCTTCCGTCGCCTCGAAGGCGGAATTTCGATCGGCGGCCAACAGTGGTCGCTGCCGGCGGGCACGCAGGAACTTATCATCGCAGCCTTTATGCTGTTGATACTGGTCTTCCGCAAAGACGGGATCATGGCAGGGCGAGAAATCGGCCTGCCGCAGCAGCCACAGCGCGATAAGGGGCTCATCAATGGCTAACAATCTCTTCAATACGGACGAACCGATCGGCATCATCGACCACCGGATGCTGTCCGACCAGGTTTCGACGTTACTCGTGCGTGAACTGATCTTCGGCCGGCTCCAGCCCGGCCAGCGCATCAACGAAGCGGAACTGGCCCGCCAGCTCGGGATCAGCCGCAACCCCATCCGCGAGGCGATCCGCCGGTTGGAGGAGCGCGGCCTGCTCGTCGCGGTTCCCCGCAAGGGCACCTTCGTTCGAACCTTCCTGCACAGCGATATCGATGAGATCTTCTCCTTCCGCATCGTCGTCGAACGTTTCGCGATGGAACAGGCGCTGCCGCAGATGACGGATCCCGACATCGAGCGCATTGCCGGTTTCGTTGATGCCATGGTCGCGGCCGCCAATGCCAATGACGAGATCGCGCTGGTCGAAAACGACCTCGCCTTCCACCTCGAGATCTGCCGGCTCTCGAAGAACCGCCAGACGCTGCACGCCTTCACCAACATCCAGGCGGAAGTGCAGATGCTGATCACCATGGCGGAACGCCAGTTCGAGAGCCAGATGGCGGCTGCCGTCGATCACTGGCCGATCGTGGAGGCTCTGCGCACCCGCAATCCCCAAAAGGCGATGGATGCCATCCGCGACCACATCCGCGATTCCTGGCGTCACTTGCTTGAAGCTTACGACCGGGAAAAACCCCGCTCGCCTTGATCCTATCCATGAGAAATGAGGACATAATGCCTGACAGGAAAATCATCGGCATCGACATCGGGGGAACGTTTACCGACTTCGTTTCCTACGATGCGGCGACCGGCACCATCGAAAACTGGAAGAACCTGACGACCCCCTCCGAACCGATCGAAGGCGTGCTCCAGGGGCTCGCACAGTTGGAGGATGTCGCAAGCGTCGACAAGATCCGTCTCGGCACGACGATCGCCACGAACGCGCTGCTGACGAGGCGCGGCGCAAAGGTCGCCTATGTCACGACCACCGGCTTTCGCGATGTCCCCTTCATTCAGCGCGGCGACCGCCGCAGTCACTACGACATTACCTGGATCAAGACCAAGCCGTTGATGAAGCGCGCTGACACCTTTGAGATCGGCGGGCGTTTCAGCGCCAAGGGCGAGCTTGTCACGGCGCTCGATGAGGCGGCCGTGCGCGAGGTCGCCGCAACGATCAAGGCCGACGGCACGATCGAGGCGATCGCCGTCTGCACGCTGTTTTCCTATATCGACCCGAGTCATGAGCAGCGCATCCGCGACATCCTCGCGGAAGAACTGCCCGGCATGCCGATCTCGATTTCCTACGACGTGCTGCCGAAGTGGAAGGAATACGACCGCGCCTCCACCACGATTGCCGATGCATATCTGAAGCCCATCGTCTCCGACAATTTTCACCGCATGCAGAAGCGCCTCGATAGCATCGGCATCGGCGACAGGATCGGCGTGATCAAGTCGAACGGCGGTGAATCGACGCTGAAGGGTGCCGCCGAAGCGCCGGTGCAGATGACGCTCTCCGGCCCGACCGGTGCGGTCGTCGCCACCCGCGTCCTCTCCGAACTCACCGGCATCAAGAACCTCGTTACCTTCGACATGGGTGGAACCTCGACCGATTGCTCGACCGTCGTGGACGGCATGGAGCATGTAACGACGAGCTTCGAGATCGAATGGGGCCTGCCGATCCAGATCCCGATGATCGACATCCACACGATCGGCGCCGGCGGCGGCTCCATCGCCTGGATCGACAAGGGCGGCATGTTGCGCATGGGCCCGCAATCGGCTGGTGCGGCGCCGGGGCCTGCCTGCTACGGCCGAGGCGGGGAGAATGCCACGGTGACGGACGCCAATGTCGTGCTCGGACGCATCAACCCCGACTACTTCCTGGGCGGCAAGATGAAGCTCGACGCCGAGGCGGCGCATCGCGCGGTCAAGACGATCGCCGACCAGCTCGGCCTCGAGGTCGACGCGGCTGCCTTCGCCATGGTGCAGATCGCCAACAACAACATGCTGGGCGCGCTGCGTGCCGTTCTCCTCCAGCGCGGCCTCGATCCGCGTGACTTCTCGCTCGTCGCCTCGGGCGGGGCGGGGCCGGTGCATATCTGCGACCTGATGGATATTTCCGGCATTCCGCAGGGCATCGTGCCCAACTATCCCGGCCAGTTTTCCGCCTTCGGCTTCATCATGACCGATGCGCGCGTCGACCGGCATCGAACGGTACAGCAGATCTCGAAATACTTCGATGGTGCCCGTGCAACGGCGGCAATGACGGAACTGGTGGATGGCGCCATTGCCGAGCTGGTCTCCCAGGGCTACCAGCAGAAGGTGGAGGTCTACCGCTCCATCGAGGCCCGCTACTTCGGCCAGAACCACGAGCTGGAACTGAGCTTCCCAGCCAACCACTTCACCGAGGAGACCATAGCGGGCCTCTGGGAACGCTTCCACGAGGAGCACCAGAACCGCTTCGGCTTCTCCATCCCCGGTGAGACCATCGAGACGGTCAATCTCAAGGTCGTCGCCGTCGCCGTTTCCGAAAAGCCGAAGATGCGGGAACTCGAAAAGGGCGAAGGCACGCCGGCGTCCTCCGGCAGCCGCAAGGTACGCTTCGAGGACGGCTGGCACGAGGTAAGGACCTACGACCGCGGCACGTTCAAGCAGGGGCAGACCGTCGCCGGTCCCGCCATTGTGGAGGAAAGCGCCTCCGTCACCATTTTGCAGCCGAAACAGACGCTCCGCGTTGACCGGCTCGGCAATCTGATCATTTCGGCCTGAGGAGTACCATCATGGACTTCGTTACGATGAACATTCTGGAATCCAGCATGGTCTCTCTCTGCAAGGAGATGGGGATCGTGTTGATGAAGACGTCCTATTCGACGATCTTCAACGAGGCGCTCGACTTCACCTGCGGGCTTGCCGACATGAACGGCGACATGATCGCCGTCGCCGACTATTGCCCGGCGCAGATCGGCGGCATGCCGTTGCTGGTCAAATCCTGCCTCAAGGAAATCCCGATCGACGAGATCGAGGAGGGCGACGTCATCCTGCACAACGACCCCTATCGCGGGGGCCTGCACACGCCGGAGCATACCTTCTTCAAGCCGATCTTCGTCGAAGGCGAGATCATGGGCTTTGCCGTCGCCATCGGCCATATCGCCGAAGTCGGCGGCATGGCGCCCGGCGGCTTCTGTGGCGAGGCGACGGAGATCTTCCAGGAAGGCCTTCGCATCCCGCCGGTCAAGATCAAGAAGCGCGGCAAGGACAATATCGAGGTCTGGAAGCTGCTTCTCGCCAATGTGCGGACGCCGCGCGTCAACTATGGCGATCTGCGCGCCCTCATCGCCGCCGTCGACCTCGGCGAAAAGCAGATGGCGCAGATCTACCAAAAGTACGGCAAGGAGAAGATCAAGGAGACGGTCAACGACCTGTTGCTCTATTCGGAGCGCCGCATGCGCGCCGAACTGGAAGCGATCCCGGACGGCATCTATGCCTTCTCCGACACGATCGAGAGCGACGGTATCGACGCCGACCGCACCTACACAGTCGCCGTCGAGGTGCATAAGCGCGGCGGCGAGATCATCGTCGACTATCACGGTTCCTCGCCGCAGGCCTCCGGCCCGATCAACGCCACGCTCGGCGTTGCCACATCGGCGGCCTACAACGCCGTGCTGCACATGACCGACCCGACGATACCGCGCAATTCCGGCTGCTTCCGGCCGATCCGCGTCATGGCGCCGCCCGGCACCATCGTCAACGTGGACTTCCCCGCGCCGGAAGTCGGCGGCAACACCGAAACCCATCCACGCATTGTCGGCACGATCCTCGGCGCCATGGCTCAGGCGATCCCGAACCGGGTGATGGCGGCGGAGGGTGCCACCCATTGCAACTTCGTCTTCGGCGGCGTCGATGCCGACACAGGCGAGTATTTCGCCTGCTACGACCTCGAAGCGGTCGGCTGGGGCGGCCGCGCCTTTGCCGACGGCAATGACGGCGTCGACTCGATCAACGGCAATTGCCGCATCACGCCGGTCGAAGTCTACGAGACGCGCTTCCCCTGGCGCATCGAAAGCCTCGCCTTCAACGTCGATGCCGGCGGTGCCGGTGAATATCGCGGCGGGGTCGGCTACTCCAAGCAGATGCTGTGCCTCAACGACGAGATCATCTGCTCGCAGATGACCGACCGTCACCTTTTGGCCCCCTGGGGCCTGAATGGGGGCACGGAAGGCGGTCTCGGCGCGACGCTGGTCATGAAGTCCGGGCGAAGCGACTGGCAGACGATGCGCGAGGCCTATGGCAAGGCCTCGACCAGCCGCTACTCCAACGTCTCCATTCGCCGCGGCGATCGCGTGCGGCTCGTCACCCCTGGCGGCGGCGGCTACGGCGAGCCCGCAAAGCGCGATCCGGCGGCTGTCGCGGAGGATGTCCGCGAGGGCTATGTCTCGAAGGCGGCCGCCCACAAACACTACGGCTATCAGGAGGCCTGAGACCATGAAGTTTTCGCTGAACGGACTTTACATCGAAAGCTACACGAAATGCGCCAATTGCGGCGTGCTGATCTACGACGCCTCGGCCGAGGATTCCGCCCGCAGGAAGACGCATGACGGGAGCATCTATTGCTCTCAGGAATGCGTCGACTGGAAGATCGAGCGGGACGCCCGCCGCGCCAAGGCTGCAGTCTAGGCATTGATGCGCCGGCCCCGTCCGTCAGGGATGGGGCCGACCAGTTCAAGCGCCGCGATAAGCGCCGCGCCATAACAAACTGTCCAAGGAGATACCCATGTCCACCAACGCTGCCTTCACGGCGCGGCGCGCTGCCGCCATTCCGGCTGGCCTGTCGAAACATCTCGACGTCTATATCGAGAAGGCGGAGAACGCCGAACTGTGGGACGTCGAAGGCAAGCGCTACATCGATTTTGCCGCCGGCATCGCCGTCAACAACACCGGCCATCGCCATCCGAAGGTGGTCGAGCGCGTGCGCAAGCAGCTCGACAAGGTCACGCACACGTCGTTCCAGACCACGCCCTATATCGACTATGTCACGGTCTGCGAGAAGCTGAACGAGCTGGTGCCGGGTGACTTCCCGAAGAAGACTTTTCTCGTCTCCACCGGCGCCGAGGCCGTGGAGAACGCCGCCAAGATTGCCCGCGCCGCAACCGGTCGCTCGGCCTTCGTCGCCTTCTCCGGTGCTTTCCATGGCCGCACGCTGATGGCGATGACGCTGACCGGCAAGACCAATCCTTACAAGGCCGGCTTCGGTCCGCTGGTGCCGGATGTCTTCCACCTGCCGTTCCCGATCCCCTATCACGGCATTTCCGAGCAGGAATCCCTGGTCGCGCTCGACCGCTTCTTCCGCTCCGAAGTGGATCCGACACGCGTCGCCGGCATCTTCGTCGAACCGGTGCAGGGCGAGGGCGGTTTCTACCCGGCGCCCGTCACCTTCCTGCGCACGCTGCGCGAGATCTGCGACAGGCATGGCATCCTGCTGATCGCCGACGAGATCCAGACGGGCTTCGCCCGCACCGGAAAATTGTTCGCGATGGAACATGCCGGCGTCGCCGCCGATATCGTCGTCATGGCCAAGGGCCTTGGCGGCGGCTTCCCGATCGCCGCCGTCACCGGCCGCGCCGATGTCATGGACAAGATCCCGATGGGTGGCGTCGGCTCCACCTTTGCCGGCAATCCGCTATCCTGCGCGGCGTCGATCGCGGTGCTGGAGATCATCGAGGAAGAGAAGCTGATCGACCGCGCCAACGAGGTCGGGCGCCGGCTGAAGGCGGTCTTCGAGGGCTGGCAAGAGGGCAACGAGTTTTCCTGCATCGGCGAGGTGCGCGGCCTTGGCGCCATGGTGGCGATCGAATTCGTGCGTGACCGCGAGACGCGCCAGCCTTGGCCGGAACTGGTAAAGGCCATCACGCACACCGCCGCCGAAAAGGGCCTGCTGCTGCTCTCCTGCGGCGTGCATGGCAATGTCGTGCGCGTGCTGACGCCGCTGACCATACCCTTCGATCATCTCGACGAAGGCATTGCCATCCTCAAGGACAGCCTGCGGGCGGCGCTGGAAAAGGTGGGGAGCGGACAATGACGCTCGCGTTGCTTCACGACCAGGCCTTCATCGATGGCGCCTGGGCCGGCGCGGACTCGGGCGCGACCTTCGAGGTCCGCAATCCGGCGACGGGCGCGGTTCTCGCCCGTGTCGCCGATCTTGCAGCCGCCGACGTCGAGCGAGCGATCCTTGCGGCCGAGCGCGCCCACGTGGACTGGCGCCAGCGCCCGGCCAAGGAACGGGCCAAGCTGCTGCGCGCCTGGTTCGACCTGATCACCGCCCACACGGAAGACCTTGCCTGGCTGATCACAGCCGAGCAGGGCAAGCCGCTTTACGAGGCCCGCGGCGAGGTTGCGTTCGGAGCGTCCTTCGTTGACTGGTTTTCCGAGGAGGCCAAGCGCGTCTGCGGCGACGTCATCCCATCCGCTGGCCGCGACCGGCGCTTCCTGGTGCTGAAACAGCCGATCGGCGTCTGCGCCGCCATCACGCCCTGGAACTTTCCTCTGGCGATGATCACCCGCAAGGCGGCGGCAGCGCTCGCCGCCGGCTGCACCATGGTCGTCAAGCCCTCCGAGGAAACGCCGCTGACGGCGCTCGCCATAGGCGAGCTTGCCATGCAGGCCGGCATTCCGGCCGGCGTGCTCAACATCGTGCCCTCGAAGGATGCCGCCGGCATCGGGCGCCTGCTCTGCGAGCATCCAGTGATCCGAAAACTCTCCTTCACCGGCTCGACAGCCGTCGGCAAGCTCCTGATGCGGCAGTGCGCCGATACGCTCAAAAAACTGTCGCTGGAACTCGGCGGCAATGCGCCGTTCATCGTCTTCGACGACGCCGACCTCGATCTCGCCGTCGCCGGTGCCATCGCCTCGAAATTCCGCAATTCCGGCCAGACCTGCGTCTGCACCAACCGCATCTATGTGCAGGACGGCATCCACGACGCCTTCGTGGCAAAGCTGACCGAGCAGGTTGCCAGCCTGAAAGTCGGCGACGGCGCTGCGCCGGAGGTGGTGCAGGGTCCGCTCATCAACGCGAAAGCCGTGGCGAAAGTGGCAGAGCTTGTCGGCGACGCCGTTGATCGCGGCGCGCGCATCGAGACTGGCGGCAAGCCGCATGCGCTCGGCGGCACCTGGTTCGAGCCGACCGTGCTGAGCGGAATGCAGGCGCCGATGCGGCTGGCGCAGGAAGAAGCCTTCGGTCCAATCGCCCCGGTCTTTCGATTCAAGGACGAAGCGGAAGTCATCCGCCTCGCCAACGACACGCGCTACGGTCTGATGGCCTATTTCTACGCCCGTGACGTCAACCGCATCTGGCACGTCCTGGAAGAATTGCAGTTCGGCATGGTCGGCATCAACGAAGGCCTGATCTCCACCGAGCTTGCCCCCTTTGGAGGCGTCAAGGAAAGCGGCTTCGGCCGCGAAGGCTCCAAGTACGGCATCGATGAATATGTGGAGCTGAAATATGCCTGCTTCGGTGGGCTGAAGGTGGGATGAGGCATGGACGACCATCTCGCGAGACAGGAGCAGGCCTTGAAAGGGACTGAGATGGGCCGGCCGCCGCGAATAAGCGTGCTCGGCATCGCCGGTGCTATCCGAGATCAGGAACCTCGTATTCGCCACGGTTTCTCGGGGCACGGCTTGCACAGTCGCCAGCCTTTGGCCGGCGATTTCAGAACTCATTGTCCAGAGGGGCTTCCGAACCGCGGTCTGTCGCCGTCGTTCTCGGCAAGCAGTAGCTGACGATCAATCTCCTCGCGTGGTATCGACATTTCACGGCGGCCGGATATCGCTGCCCCGATATCGCTGCCAGGTGCGTAGACCGGATGCCGCCGCGGAATACCAGGAAGGATAGTGCTCTTTGACAATCTTCCCCTTCACCGAAGCCACCCCGATCCAGTTCCAACAGCCCCTGCCGAAGGGCTCGGACGTGGTGATCATCGGCGGCGGGGTCATTGGCGTGACCACGGCACTTTTCCTGGCGCGACGGAACGTCTCGGTGACGCTGCTGGAAAAGGGCCGCATCGCCGCCGAGCAATCCTCGCGCAATTGGGGCTGGATCCGGCAGCAGGGCCGCGATGCCGACGAACTGCCGATCGTCATCGAAGCGCAGCGCCTCTGGCGGCAACTGGCGCAGGAGTGTGGCGAGGACATAGGGCTGAAGCAGACGGGCGTCACCTATCTTGCGCGGACGGACAAGGAGATGGCCGGTTTCGCGAAATTCCTGACGATCGCCCAGGCTCATGGCGTCGACACGCGTCTCCTCGACCAAGGTGAGTTGGCAAGCCTGATCCCGGCCATGTCGGGACCGTTCAAAGGCGCAATGACCACCCTATCGGACATGCGCGCCGAGCCTTGGGTCGCGGTGCCCGCGCTTGCTCGCCTGGCCGCCCGCGAAGGCGTGACGATCATCGAGAATTGCGCGGCACGTATGCTCGACATCGCCGGGGGCCGCATCAGTGGCGTCTGGACCGAGAAAGGGCTCATCGCGACCTCGAGCGTCCTCGTCGCCACCGGCGCGTGGACGTCGCTCTTTCTGCGCGCCCACGGCATCTCGATTCCGCAGCTCAGCGTCAGGGCGACCGTCGCCGCGACAGCGCCGATGGCGGAAATCCACGCCGGTGCCGCCGCGGACGAACGCATCGCTTTCCGGCGCAGACAGGATGGCGGGTATACGCTCGCATCGGGAGGCAGTAGCCAACTCTATATAGGGCCGGACGCATTTCGCCATGCGGGCAAATATATCAGCGCCCTGATAGCCAATCCCTTCGGCACACGCTACCTGCCGGCGGCCCCGCGAGGATACCCGGACGGCTGGTCGACGCCGCGCAGATGGAACGCGGATGAAGAAAGCCCTTTCGAACGGATGCGCGTCCTCAATCCGGCTCCCGAAATGTCGGCGCTCCGCGCCATCGACCGCGGGTTCAGGGAGCTTTTCCCTCAGTTCACGACTGTACCGCTCAAGGCGAGCTGGGCGGGCATGATCGATGCGATGCCCGATGTCGTGCCCATCGTCGATCGCGCCGCTGCGATCCCAGGCCTCGTTGTCGCGACCGGGATGAGTGGCCACGGCTTCGGCATAGGACCCGGAATGGGCCGCATCCTGTCCGATTTGATCCAGGGCAACGAGACCCGGCACAATCTCCACAGGTTCCGTCAATCCCGTTTCAGCGACGGCAGCCCGATACGATTGGGACCATCGCTGTAAGTATTTCTGCCGCCAGCCAGCCCATCCGCTCTGGCCTTGAAGAACCGGACGAGGGGTTCAGGTGCCGCATGCCCGGGCGTAGACCTCGATGCTTCGCTGGACGTGATCGATCGCGATCTCTTCGCCGTCGCAGGCTCGGTCGGCCCAAGCGAGCGCCGAAGGCAGATGCTGGAGAAACAGCGTCACCGGCACCTTGCGGCCGTTCAGCGTATCGAAGAGCCGGTCGCAGGCGGCACGGGCTTGCGGGGTCGCCCAATAATATCGGATGCGATCGGAATAGGAGTAGTGGCGCAGCGTCCGTTTGTCGGCATCGCTGCCATGATAGTGGCTTGCCCAATTCTTGGGGGCGGCTTGCATCAGCTCTTCCATGGCGTGGTAAAGCGGCCGCTCGCCATAGCCAGGCACCAGGTCGGAAGCGATCAGGTCGAGCGCGTACAGCGCCTCGCGCAGTTTGAAGGTCAGCTCGGGGCCGACCTTGAGGATGGCGAAACCGTCCTCGACGAGTTCACGCAGCGGCCTCTCGCCCTGATAGTCCGTCGAATGAGCTTCGAAAATGAGCGACGGCAATGTGCTCAGGGTTGCCGCCAGGTCGCTGGCCTTGGTCCGATCGTAGAAAATCACATTCTGGTTGCCGAACTCCACGCCCGGCTGCACGACAAGCCCGATGACGCGGGAAAATGCGCTTTCAAGCCCGGCGGTTTGGAATGCCTGGGCGTGAATGGCATGTGTCTGGCTAGCCGCCTCCGGACTGGTCGGGGTGATCGCATCCAAAGCGTGATCGGCGCCACCGGGCGGCGGCACCTCCGTGCCGATGATGTAGACCGGGCTTGCCCCGCCGCTCTGCGCTGCCGCCTGTTCCGCGACGCCCGCCATTCTGGCCGCGCGCTCGGCCACCGTATGGTCGTCGAGCGCCGCCGGTTCACCCGCGCAGCCCATCGAGGCATCGAGGTGGAGCTTGCGGAAGCCGGCGCGGACATAAGCATCGACCATGGTCCCGGCCTGCGCCATCGCCTCGTCGGCGGGCCGGTCTTTCCAGGGATTGGGGCCGAGATGATCCCCACCAAGCACGATCAGCTCTTTCGGGCACTGCTCGGCTATCGCGAGCGCTTCCACCATCGCCGCGAAATCAGCCGGCGTCATGCCTGTATAACCGCCCAGGTGGTTGACCTGGTTGCACGTCGCCTCGACCAGGACGGTGGTGCCGGTTTCCCGGCCGTGGCGCAGTGCGGCTGTCAGCACCAACGGGTGCGCCGAGCACACCGAGGTCACCCCGATCTTCTTTCCGTCCCTGTGCCGGGTCGGCAAATCTTCGATCGCCACACGCATCAACTTCTTCTCGCCGTTCTTGCCATGAAATCTTCCAGCTCGGCCCGCGTGCCGGCTCCCTCCATGGGGCCGAGGCGTGTGACGTTGCGCGCCCCTGCCGCGTTGGCGAATTCGAGCGAAGTTCGCAGCGGCATGCCCAACCGCCGGCATGCGACATAGGCTCCGCCGAAACAGTCGCCGGCGCCGGTGGGGTCCGTTTCCTCGACGATGAGGCCGGGACAATCGGCGCTGGCGCCCGTGTTTTGACGGGCTGACGCGCCACGTTCACCGCGCTTCACGGCGATCTCCTTGACCCCTCGTTTGAACAGCGCCTCGATTGCGTGTTCCTCGCCATCCATGCCGGCGGCCAGGAACAATTCATTGCCCGACGGCAGCAGCAGGTCCGCTTCGTCCACCAGACCGGCGAATTTCTCCTCGGTCTGGCCGTGCGCCAGCAATTCCTTGCGCAGGTTCGGATCGAGCGACATCGTGCCGCCGCGCGCCTTGATCAAGGGGATCGCGCGTTCGGTGATCGCCCAGGCGGCGGGGCTTGCGAACACCGTTCCCATGATGTGGATATGCCCGCAACGCGCGATCAGCGCCTCTACCTGCGGGGTCCAGTCCAGTCGAGCGGCGGCGGATTTGGCGATGTTGTAGACGAAATCGCGACTTCCGTCCGTGCGGTAGCGAACAAAAGCGCTGCCCGTCGGATAATCCGCGGAAACAGCGATGGCGGAAGTGTCTACGCCGTCCCGCTTCAGGCGCTCCATGTTGACGGCGCCGAAATCGTCGTCGCCGACCACGCCCACCATCGCGGCCGCTCCGCCCATACGCGCGCATTGATCGATGAAGATGGCGGGCGCGCCGCTCGGAAAGGGACCAATGAGGTCGATAGGTTCCCGGAAGCCGGTGCCTGTCTGCCTCGCGACGATCTCCACCAGGATTTCTCCAATCGTCACGGTTGGCCCGAGCGAGTCCGGTGCAAGCGTTTGGGGGAGGTCGTTCATCAAGCGTCCAATCCTGGGTGTGGTGTCGTTTGCGGTTTCACGACGCCGAGGCGTCTGGACCGGAAACCGCGTCCTTGTTGAGCATCTGGTTGTCGAGCGACATGAAGCGCTGATGCATCATGCAAGCGGCTCCGAAGGCAGCTCCATAGATGGCGCTCTCGTTGAAAACGATCTCGGGGATGGGAAAGGTCGCGGCCTGGAGCTCGCGGATATGTGCATCGACGCGAGCGGCGACCAATGGATACAATTCCGCGACCGACCCGCCCAGCACGATGCGGTTAGGGTCGATCAGCCGCGAGATCTGCACGACTGCAAATGCGAACAAGACAGCCCATTCCTCGGCGAGCTGCACCGCTTGAGGAACACGATCGCGGACGTCACGCAGGAAGAAGTCCAAGTCGGCGTCCGGTTTGTACTGGCGATACGATGACAGAATGCGGTCGCGCCCGATGGCCTGCTCCAGATTCCGGTATGCCGGGTTCCGTGTCTTGAGGTGGCCGACTTCGCCGGCCAGGCCATTGCCGCCGCGGAACAACTTACCGTCGATCACGATTCCGCCGCCGACACCGTTCTCGATGACCATGAAGAAGGTGACGCCGCTCGCCGCTTCCGGCTGGCTGTAGGTGATGCCGATGCCGAATGCGTTGCCGTCATTTTCCGCGCATACCGGGATCTCGGCCGGAAGAAGCCCGCGGGCAAGGCCTGTGAGATCGACATTGCGCCATCCAAGGATCGGTGCGACGTGGATGAAACCGTCCTGGTTCATTTGTCCGGGCACCGCGATGCCGATGCCCTGACATCGCGCCAGGCTATCCTTCCGCATCTCGAGAAACACCTGTTCGATCGCCATGCGGACCGCGGCCTCCGGATCGCTGTCGTGTCCTTCGAAGCGCGTCATGGTGCTGCGAACGATCTTGCCCGCGAGATCGATCTCGACGCATGTCATATGTTCGACACCGATCTCTATGCCGGCGAAGAAAACGGCTTCAGGCACGATTTCCACGAGGATGCCCGGCCTTCCGGCCCTGGGCTGGCCCGCCGGATTCGTGACATCGTTCTCCGCTACTTCACGAACGAGTCCGGCCTCGACCAACTCCAGGACGATATTGCCGGCGGACGAGCGGTTGACCCCCATATGCCTGGCGAGATCGGCCCGGCTCAAAGGGCCGAAACGGTGGAGCGCGTTCAGCGTCGCTACCGAATTGCTCTGGCGGATCCTGCGAGGCGAGCTGCTGGCGAAGGTTGCATGGTTCATGGCGGACTCCGCATGTTCGTTCCCAGCCTATACTTCACCCGAGCTTGTTTTTCCTCCGGCAACGCAAAGTCCTCAAAAGAATGAACGGCCTGATGTCCGAAGCAAGCAATTCCCGCTGCGCCGGACGAAAAGGAGGATGCCGCGAGCGGCATCCTCCTGTTGGAGCGTCAATTGCCGACAAGCACCTTGTCGACATTCTCGGAGGTCACCGCCAGCCACGGCACGTAGTAATGCTGGTCCTTGCCGTCTTTCCAGGCGAGCTTGCCGCCGTTGACGTCCCAGACCGCCGCGCGCGGCTTGTAGCTGTCGCCGACGATCTTGTGCAGCGCGAGGTCGATCGCCCCTTGTGCTTGTCCGTTGGCATCCTGGAGGATGGACATCGACTGTTCGCCGCGCTTGACGGCCTCAAGCGCGTCCTTGATGCCGTCCACGCCGGCGACCGGAACCGTCTTGGGCTCCAGGCCGTGGTTGCGGATGCCCTCGATGGCGCCGACGGCCATCTCGTCGTTTTCGGCCAGGACGCCCTGGATCGCATCGCCATGCGAGGTCAGGAAATTCTCCATCAGCGTGATGGCCTCGGCGCGTGACCAGTTGGCGGTGTTCTGCTCCAGGATGGTCACTCCAGGATTTTCCTTCAGCACCTTCTGGATTCCTTCAAGCCGTTGCACCTGGGCCGATTGGCCCAGCATCCCTTCCAGGATCACGACCTTGGCCTGTGGGCCGGCCTTGTCGATCACGGCCTTGGCCAGCATTTCGCCGGCCTCGACATCGTTGGAATTGATGTAGGCATCGTAGAGTGCGGTGTTGGAAACCATCGTGTTGGAGCCGAACACCGGAATGCCGGCTGCCTTCGCGCGCTCGATCGGTTCATTGCCGGCGTCGATGTCGACGGGGATGAAGATGATCGCGTCGTATTTTTCGGTGATGGCTGTGTCGAACAGGTTCGACTGTGTCAGCACGTCCTGGCGACCGTCGAGAACCGTCAGCGTGGCTGTGCCGTCCGCAAGCGCGGGGTGCGCCTTGGCGGCATCGGCCCACAGAACATTGTACTCGGTATTGAGGCTCTGGACGATCGCCGCGATTTTCAGCGTCTTGGCGTCGGCCGAACTCCCCCCGAACACCATGCCTGCAAGGGCAAGGCCGGCCGCTGCTCCCATCAGGAAGCGTCTTGTCGTTCTCATGTGCATTTCCTCCATGTTGCGTGCGGCCGCGCCGCTTGCGCCTGTTACTCTCTCCCGGCTCGGGAGCGGTCGATCAGCACCGCGAGGACGATGATCGAACCCTTGATGATCTGCTGGTAGTATGAGGACACCCCCAGCAGATCGAGACCGTTGCTGATCATGCCGATGATCAGCACGCCCACCAGCGTGTAGCCGATGCGGCCGATGCCTCCGGTGAGGCTTGTTCCGCCAATGACCACCGCCGCGATGGCATCCAGTTCGTAGCCGATGCCCGCCTGTGGCAGGGCGGACGTCGTGCGGGCCGTCAGCATGACACCCGCGAGACCGGCCAACGCGCCCATGATGATGTAGACCGAAAAGATGATGCCGGTGGTGTTGATGCCGCTCGTCTTTGCACTGCGCGGGTTTCCGCCCACCGCATAGACCCGCCTTCCGTAAATGGAGTAGCGGAGGACGATCGCCGCGACAGCGAAGACGATGGCGAAAATGATCACCGGTACCGGTATGCCGAGCACGAGACCCTGGCCGAGCCAGCGGAATTCGAGGCTGAGATTTGGAATCGGGCGGCCGCCGCTGTAAAGCAGCGTCGCGCCGCGCGCCACGCTCAGCATTCCGAGCGTGGCGACGAAGGCCGGCACCTTGAAGTAGGCGATCAGGCTACCGTTTATGGCACCGCAAAGCGCGCCCATCGCGATGCCGGCCGCAACCGCCACGAGCGGATTGAATGCATCCGCGCCGGTGACCAGACTGGCCGCCACCGCACCGGCCAGCGCCAGGAGCGAGCCGATGGACAGATCGATGCCGGCGGTCAGGATCACGAAGGTCATGCCGACAGCCAGCACGCCGTTCATGGAGACCTGCCGCAGCACGTTCAGCAGATTGTTGGTGGACAGGAAGTTCGGCGATGCCAGCGACAACACGACGAACAGCAGGACGAACGAGATGACGATGCCATAGCGGGCGATAAACTTTCCCAGGTTCATGCCGCTCATGCTTTGACTGGCGGATACCATTGGATTCTTCTCCACGAAATGGATCGTCTGGCTAGGAAGCCAGATGAACGAGGGTTTCCTGGGTGGCCTCGGGTCCGGCGACCTCGCCTGCGA
>NZ_RZQL01000220.1 GCF_003997935.1 Mesorhizobium sp. M7A.F.Ca.US.006.01.1.1 | reverse complement strand
TCGCCAAGAGCTTCACCGTCGTGTCGCTGGCCCGCATCCAGGTGGCCATCGATGCCAAGAAGCTCGACGCCAAGGCAACCGTGACGGCTGAATCGCTGGTTGCCGCAGGCGTCATCCGCCGCGTCAAGGACGGCGTGCGCATCCTCTCGGATGGCGAGATCAAGGCGAAGCTCGCCTTTGACGTCGCCGGCGCCTCCAAGGCCGCGATCGAGAAGATCGAAAAGGCCGGCGGTTCGGTCAAGCTGCCGCAGGAAAAGGCAGCTGCCGAGTAACGGCAATTTGAAGCGCGATCGGCAGGAGTGGGATCCGTTTTTGCTCACGATTGCGCTTTGATCTGCTCAACGAGGCGGCCGCGTCAACGCGGCCGCTTGCATGTTTAGAGCCCGGAGCTTATCTCGTGAGCTTCGGTGAAACGCGCCGCCTGACCTCAGGGCCATCAAGCGTTACCAAGCGGAGAATCAGGCATGGCTTCGGCTGCTGAACAATTAGCCTCGAATCTGAATTTCTCGGCCTTCGCCAAGGCGGAGGATTTGAAGAAGCGCATCTGGTTCACGATCGGTGCGCTGCTCGTTTATCGCCTCGGCACCTACATCCCGCTTCCCGGTATCAATCCCGACGCCTTCGCCCAGGCCTTCTCCTCACAGAGCAAGGGCGTGCTCGGCATGTTCAACATGTTCGCCGGCGGCGCCGTGCAGCGCATGGCGATCTTTGCGCTCGGGATCATGCCTTACATCTCCGCCTCCATCATCATGCAGCTGATGACCTCGGTCATCCCGTCGCTGGAAGCGCTGAAGAAGGAAGGCGAACAGGGCCGCAAGGTCATCAATCAATACACGCGCTACGGCACGGTGCTGCTTGCGCTGGTTCAGGCCTATGGCATTTCTGTCGGTCTGGAAGGCGGCAATGGCATCGTCAGCGATCCCGGCATGTTCTTCCGCATCTCGACCGTCGTCACGCTGGTCGGCGGCACCATGTTCCTGATGTGGCTGGGCGAGCAGATCACCGCCCGCGGCATCGGCAACGGCATTTCGCTGATCATCTTCTCCGGCATCGTCGCCGGCCTGCCGCACGCCATCTCCGGCACGCTTGAGCTTGGCCGCACCGGCGCGCTGTCGACCGGCCTGATCCTGGCGATTATCGTGCTGGCCGTCGTCGTCATCGCGCTCATCGTGTTCTTCGAGCGCGCCCAGCGCCGCTTGCTGATCCAGTATCCGAAGCGCCAGGTCGGCAACCGCATGTTCCAGGGCGATACCTCGCATCTGCCGCTGAAGCTCAACACGTCGGGTGTCATTCCGCCGATCTTCGCTTCGTCGCTGCTGCTGCTGCCGGCGACCGTCGCAGGCTTCTCGCAGACGACCAACATGCCGGCCTGGGCAAGCACCATCCTGGCCGCCCTCGGCCATGGCCAGCCGCTCTACATGGCGTTCTATGCGGCGATGATCGTGTTCTTCGCCTTCTTCTACACAGCGATTGTCTTCAACCCGAAGGACACCGCCGACCAGCTCAAGAAGCATTCAGGCTTCATCCCGGGTTATCGTCCGGGTGAGCGCACCGCCGATTACATCGATTACGTTCTCACCCGCATCACCGTCGTCGGCGCCATCTATCTGGTGCTGGTGTGCCTGCTGCCGGAGTTCCTGATCTCGGCGACTGGCGTACCATTCTACCTTGGTGGCACATCGCTTCTGATCGTGGTCAGTGTCACGCTCGATACGGTTGCGCAGATTCAGGGTCACCTGATCGCGCACCAGTATGAAGGCCTGATCAAGAAGTCGAAGCTGCGCGGGGGGAAGAAAGCCAGATGAGGTTGATATTGCTTGGGCCGCCAGGAGCGGGCAAGGGGACGCAAGCACAAAGACTGGTAGAAAAACACGGCATACCCCAGCTCTCGACGGGCGACATGCTGCGTGCTGCCGTCCAGGCTGGGACCGAAGTCGGCAAGCGCGCCAAGGCGGTGATGGATGCCGGTGAACTGGTGTCCGACGCCATCGTCAACGCGATCGTCGCCGAGCGTATCGATCAGCCCGACTGCGCCAATGGGTTCATCCTCGACGGATATCCACGTACCCTGGTGCAGGCGGACGCCGTTGAGCGGATGCTTTCGGATCGCTCCCAGGGCCTCGACGCCGTCGTTGAGCTTGTCGTCGACGACAAGGCGCTCGTCGGCCGAATAGTCAAGCGCGCCGACGAGGCACAGGCGGCCGGTCTACCCGTTCGCAAGGACGACAATCCGGCCGTGTTCGAGGAGCGTCTGAGAGAGTATTACAAGAAGACGTCGCCGCTGATTGGCTATTACTATGCCAAGGGCAAGCTCCGGAGTGTCGATGGCATGGCCGATATCGATGCCGTGACGGAGCAGATCGAAGCGGTGCTCAAGGACGCAGCGCGGGGAAATTAACGATTGCACTTGACGGAAGCGGTTCGCTGCGGTATGGCGGCCCGTCTTCCTATCAGGTATAGGCTTTGCTTGTCCGCAAGGGCAAGGCAGCCGCTTTGAACTGGAAACTCCCGCATGGGCCGGCCTCCACCGGACGCGGGGCAACTTAGCGCCGGGCCTGCCTTTTTAGAAGGTTGGCCGGCCCACATGGAGAAGAGAAGAATATGGCTCGTATAGCCGGCGTCAACATTCCGACCAACAAGCGCGTCGTCATTGCGCTTCAGTACATTCACGGCATTGGCAAGCGGTTCGCCCAGGAGATCGTCGACAAGGTCGGCATCCCGGCCGAGCGTCGCGTCAACCAACTGACCGACGCGGAAGTGCTGCAGATCCGCGAAACCATCGACCGCGATTACCAGGTTGAAGGCGACCTGCGCCGCGAAGTCTCGATGAACATCAAGCGGCTCATGGACCTCGGCTGCTACCGCGGTCTGCGTCACCGCCGCTCGCTGCCGGTGCGTGGCCAGCGCACGCATACCAATGCGCGCACCCGCAAGGGCCCGGCCAAGTCGATCGCCGGCAAGAAGAAGTAAGTCAGCGAATAGCGAGTAGCCAATAGCGAGTAGGGGACCCTATTCGCTAACCCCTACTCACTACTCGCTTTCCTAGGTGGAGCCGCTGGCATTACGGCGGTGTAGAGATCAACTGAAAGGACTATCATGGCCAAGGAAGCCGCTCGTGTTCGCCGTCGCGAACGCAAGAACATCTCGTCGGGCGTTGCCCACGTCAATTCGACCTTCAACAACACGATGATCACCATCACTGACGCGCAGGGCAATTCGATTGCCTGGTCGTCGGCCGGTGCCCAGGGCTTCAAGGGTTCGCGCAAGTCGACCCCGTTCGCTGCCCAGATGGCTGCCGAGGATGTTGCCAAGAAGGCCCAGGAACACGGCATGCGCATGCTCGAAGTCGAGGTCTGCGGACCCGGCTCCGGTCGTGAATCGGCACTGCGCGCCCTGCAGGCGGCCGGCTTCACCATCACCTCGATCCGTGATGTGACGCCGATCCCGCACAATGGCTGCCGCCCGCGCAAGAAGCGTCGCGTCTAAGCATTTACCGAACGCCGCGCGAGCGCCCCTTGGGCGTTCCTCCGCGGCATTCCAGGTCGCCCGCCACGATTGGATGGTGGCGGGTCAACGGAAGGAAAGCATCATGATCCAGAAAAATTGGCAGGAACTCATCAAGCCGAACAAGATCGAGTTCTCGTCGAAGAAGAAGACGCTGACCACGCTGGTCGCCGAGCCTCTCGAGCGTGGCTTTGGCCTGACGCTGGGCAACGCGCTGCGCCGGGTGCTTCTGTCTTCGCTGCGCGGTGCGGCTGTTACCGCCGTGCAGATCGACGGCGTTCTGCATGAATTCTCGTCCATCGCCGGTGTGCGTGAGGACGTGACCGACATCGTCTTGAATATTAAGGAAATCGCCATCCGCATGGAAGGCGATGGTCCCAAGCGCATGGTCGTTCGCAAGCAGGGACCGGGTGCGGTTCTTGCCGGCGACATCCAGACGGTTGGCGACGTCGAGATCCTCAACCCCGACCACGTCATCTGCACGCTGGACGAAGGCGCTGAAATCCGCATGGAATTCACCGTCGACACCGGCAAGGGTTACGTGCCGGCCGACCGCAACCGCGCCGAAGACGCGCCGATCGGCCTGATCCCGGTCGACAGCCTTTATTCGCCGGTCAAGAAGGTCTCCTACAAGGTCGAGAACACCCGCGAGGGCCAGGTTCTCGACTATGACAAGCTGACCATGACGATCGAGACCGACGGTTCGATCACCGGCGAGGACGCAGTGGCTTTCGCCGCCCGCATCCTGCAGGATCAGCTCGGCCTGTTCGTCAACTTCGACGAGCCGCAGAAGGAAGTCGCTGCCGAGGCCGTCACCGAGCTCGCCTTCAACCCGGCGCTGCTCAAGAAGGTCGACGAACTCGAGCTTTCGGTGCGTTCGGCCAACTGCCTGAAGAACGACAACATCGTCTATATCGGCGACCTGATCCAGAAGACCGAAGCCGAGATGCTGCGCACCCCGAACTTCGGCCGCAAGTCGCTGAACGAGATCAAGGAAGTCCTGGCGGCGATGGGCCTGCACCTCGGCATGGAAGTGCCGGACTGGCCGCCGGAAAACATCGAAGACCTCGCCAAGCGTTACGAAGACCAATATTGAGCATGAATTCCAAGGATCGGCGGCGTGGGCCGCTCGATCCGACGGTCATGCGGAAAACCATCAGAGGCCGCGGCCTCTTGAACAACTGAAGAAGGAAAAGAGCCATGCGCCACGGTTTCAAAGGCCGCCGCTTCGCCCGAAGCATTAGCCATCGCAAGTCGATGTTCGCCAACCTCGCCGTGTCGCTGCTCGAGCACGAGCAGATCGTCACGACCTTGCCGAAGGCGAAGGACCTGCGTCCGATCGTCGAGAAGCTGGTGACGCTCGGCAAGCGTGGCGACCTGCACGCCCGCCGCCAGGTCATTGCCCAGATCGGCAATGAAGGCGTCGTCAAGCGTCTGTTCGACACCATCGCGCCGCGCTATGCCGATCGCAATGGCGGCTATCTGCGCATCATGAAGGCGGGCTTCCGTCACGGTGACAACGCCGCCATGGCTGTCATCGAGTTCGTCGATCGCGACGTCTCGGCCAAGGGCGCCGGCGACCGCGCTCGCATCGAAGCCGAAGGTGCCGACGCGGACGCCGCAGCCGCATAAGGCTCGGTTTTCCCAAATGAGTTCAAAGGGGCCTGCGGGCCCCTTTTTTATTTTCTGAAAGCAGCAAACCGCGGCGGAATCCGATTTCCTGGCTTGCCCTTGGGCTTTTGGCCCAAAATAGTCGGATTTCAGCGGCTTAGCCTTTCATTTTGCACAATCGTCGGGACAATGCCCCCGAACTTGCCTTGGAGGATTCGCGAATGCGCGCCAGAAGACTGCCCTTTGTTCTGCTTTTCGCCATCATGGCGTTTGCGGCCGCACCGGTGGTCAGGCAGGCATTGGCCGAGGAGACCAAGACCGATCCCGGCCTGTCCGATGTCCTGACCGACCTGCTGCATGGCGTCGAGGGCGAGAACGCCACGGCTGGTCCCGACAAGCGCGTACCCTTCGGCCGCGAGGAGGTGCAGCTGTCGTTTGCACCGCTGGTCAAGCAGACGGCGCCCGCCGTGGTCAATGTCTATGCCTCGCAGACCGCCAAGGTGACGTCGCCTTTCGACGGCGATCCGTTCTTCGAGGAATTCTTCGGCCGCTCGCAGCCGCGTGCGCAGTCTTCGCTGGGTTCCGGCGTGCTGGTCGATCCGACCGGTGTCGTGGTCACCAATTACCACGTCATCAAGGATGCCGATCAGGTCAAGGTTGCGACTGCCGACGGGCGAGAGTTCGACAGCAAGGTGTTGCTCAAGGACGAGACGCTCGACCTTGCCGTGCTCAAGATCACCTCGGACAAGCCGTTTCCGGTCATTGCCATTGGCGATTCCGACGCGCTTGAGGTCGGCGACCTGTTGCTGGCCATCGGCAATCCCTTCGGCGTCGGCCAGACCACCACCAGCGGCATCGTCTCGGCGCTGGCCCGAAGCCATATCGGCGTTTCCGATTCAAGCTTCTTCATCCAGACCGACGCCGCCATCAATCCGGGCAACTCCGGCGGCGCGCTGATCAACATGGGCGGCCAGCTGGTCGGCATCAACACGGCCATCTACAGCCGCAGCGGCGGCTCGATCGGCATCGGTTTTGCCATTCCCTCGAACATGGTTCGTGCCTTTGCCGACGCGGCCAAGGCCGGGCTCGATTTCTTCGAACGGCCCTATATCGGCGCCGAGTTCGAAGCGGTGACGCCGCAGATCGCAGAATCGCTCGGCATGGAGAAGCCGACCGGTGCGCTGGTTTCGTCGGTCGAAGCGACCGGACCGGCCGCCAAGGCAGGGCTCAAGCCTGGCGACGTGGTGCTGCAGCTCAACGGCAAGCCGGTCGAGAGCATCGAAGCGCTGGACTACCGGATGGCGACGCTGTCGATCGGCACCACCGCCAATTTCGCGGTTCTGACCAAGGGCCAGCAGGCGGCGATGGATATCGCGCTGGAGCGTGCTCCGGAAGGCATGAAGGCTGCCGAGGTGACGCTGCATGGCCGCAGCCCGTTCTCGGGCGCCAAGGTCGCGGAGCTGTCGCCCCGGCTCGCGCAGCGGCTTGGCCTGCGCACGGACATCAAGGGCGTCACCGTGGTCGACATCAACCGCGATTCACCGGCCGCCGATTTCGGCTTCCAGCCGGGCGACATCGTGCGCGAGGTGAACGGCACCACCATCGATACCGCGGCGACCCTGGAGCTGGCGGCCAAGACGGATACGCGCTGGTGGCGCTTTACCGTCGAGCGCGGCGGGCAGATACTGCGTCAGGTGTTGCGTTATTAGGGCTGGGTTCCGTGCATTCGGGCTCATGCTCCAACGAAAAAGAAGTGCATGGCCGATCTGTTCAGCGTCGATGAACCGGAAAAGACGCCGCCCGGGCGGCCGCTGGCCGACAGGCTGCGGCCGAGAAACCTTGGCGAGGTCGTCGGCCAGGAGCATCTGACCGGGCCTGACGGCGCGCTGACCCGGTTGATCGGTTCCGGCTCGCTCGGCTCGATGATCTTCTGGGGGCCGCCCGGCACCGGCAAGACCACGGTGGCGAGGCTGCTTGCCGGCGAAACCAGCCTGGCCTTCGAGCAGATATCGGCGGTTTTTTCCGGCGTCGCCGACCTGAAGAAGGTGTTCGAATCAGCCAAATTGCGCCGTGCCAATGGCCGCCAGACCTTGCTGTTCGTCGACGAGATACATCGCTTCAACCGCGCCCAGCAGGATTCCTTTCTCCCGGTCATGGAAGACGGAACTGTCGTGCTGGTTGGCGCCACAACCGAAAACCCGTCCTTCGAATTGAATGCCGCCTTGTTGTCGCGCGCGCGCGTTTTGGTCTTCCACTCGCTTGGCGAGGAGAGCATCGCCAAGCTGATGGCGCGGGCGGAGGAGACCGAGGGCAGGGCGCTGCCGCTCGACGATGAGGCGCGGGCCATGCTCATCCGCATGAGCGATGGCGACGGCCGCGCCTCTCTTACCCTCGCAGAGGAGGTCTGGCGGGCGGCAAAGCCCGGCGAGGTCTTCGATCCCGAGGGTCTGCAGCGCATCGTCCAGCGCCGCGCGCCGATCTACGACAAGGGCCAGGACGGCCATTACAACCTGATCTCGGCGCTGCACAAATCGGTACGCGGTTCCGATCCTGACGCGGCCCTCTATTATCTTGCGCGCATGTTCGATGCCGGCGAGGATCCGCTCTATCTTGGTCGCCGGCTGGTGCGCATGGCCATGGAGGACATCGGCCTTGCCGACCCGCAGGCGCTTGTCGTCGCCAACGCCGCCAAGGATGCCTACGACTATCTCGGCTCGCCCGAAGGCGAGCTCGCCTTTGCCGAGGCCACCGTCTATCTCGCCACCGCACCCAAATCCAATGCCGTCTACAACGCTTTCAAGGCGGCCACGCGGGCCGCCAAGGAACACGGCTCGCTGCTGCCGCCCAAGCACATCCTCAACGCGCCGACCAAGCTGATGAAAGAGGAGGATTATGGCGCCGGCTATCGCTACGACCATGACGAGCCGGACGCCTTTTCCGGGCAGGATTATTTTCCGGAGAAGATGGGCCGCCAGACCTTCTATGATCCGCCCGAGCGCGGCTTCGAGCGCGATATCAGGAAGCGGCTCGACTATTGGGCGAAGCTGCGCAAGGAGCGGGAATAGCAGGCTTGCGTGAGGCCATTGACCTGCTTCCCAGGCAGCCAGCCGGCCACGATAGCAGGGCCGTTGTGTGGTAACCCAAAAAACCTTATCAAGGCGCACGGCCGGGCGGTGGCCGTTGCCCTGATTTTGGCACCTCATTCGCAACAGGATCGCGCTTCGCGCGTGGAAAAATGACAAAAACCCTTCGCAAGTCCCTTCGCAAATTCGCCATTGCCATCCCGCTTCTCGCCCTTGGCTTCTATTTCATTCCCATCCTGACGACGATCTTCATCATCTGCGGCCTGATCGACGTGCTGCGCAACGACCGCAAGGATCTGTCGCTGTTCTCAGGCTATTTTCTCGGCAACGGCCTGTTCACCTGGCTGCTTTCACCGTTCAACCTGGTGGTCGACCTCTTGTGCTACAGAAATCCGGGTGTCTGGAAGCTGGAGCAGTTTCCCGCCGACTATCAGCGCGAGGTCAACGAGGTCCTGGACATCTTCAAGGCGCGCAAGGATGAGATCATCGCCGATATCGATGCCAATTTCGGCGCCGGCCGGCGCGGCATGTATGTCTACCAGTGGTACGGCAAGCACAAGATCGACAACGTCGCCGAGTTCAACAAGGATTTCAAATACATCAAGACCATCGCCGTTTCCGTCTTCAGCAAGCGCGAATCGACGTCCTGGCATTTCGGCCCGTTGCGGCTCAGCCTGCGCATTCTCTACAATCTGATCCCGGTGAAGTCGGAGATTTTCGTCGAGTGCGGCAGTGTCAAGAATTACTGGTACGACAATCCGCTGTTCATCTTCGACGACACGCTGCTGCATCGCTCGGTCAACGAGTATGACGGCCGCCGCTACTGCGTGTTCATGGACATCATCAGGCCATCCCCGGTTCCCCGCCTCATCGCGGGCATGCTCGCCATTGTCTCGGTGAGCGTCGAGCGCATCAATTCCATGTTCTACAAGAACTGGAAGATGATCGGTTCGACCAAGCCGAAGAACGCCGGGACGACCTGAGCTCGAGAAATCGATGCTGCCGGCTCTGCCGGCAGCATTTGCGTGCCCTGCATGTGTGCGTTCCGGCCATCCCTTGTGGCCCGCTCATGCGCTGGAACGGCTCCCGGCTCCTTGAACGGTAGTCCCGGGCTGACTTTGATAGTTCTGACTCTTCTCCTTCTGGCGGCCGCAAGTGACGAAGAACAAATCTCTTGGATTTTGGGCAGCGACATATGTGTGCACCGCTCTTCTGGGAGTTGCTCTTGCTCTCAGCTATGTAGGGCTTGAACAGCCAGTCTATTACTGGGACTTCGCTGCCTATTTCGACACGTTTAGCCGGCAAGGCACGCTCTTGGTCCAGAGTCCTCTCGAGTGGCTCAGCCATTTGAGAACCTCGATCGCCACGGATGACTACAGTGCGGCGATCCTGGTGCCGCTTATGCCGTTTCACATCGTTTTTGGCGATTCGCGGTTTTCCTACATCGCCGGGATAGTCGCTGTTTATCTGGTCCCAACCGCTCTTCTCGTCGGCAGAATAAGCTATCTGGAGGCGGAGACCGGGACATCTTCATGCCGAAGCTGGCTCACCGTATGGATTGCGGCCTTTCTCTACACGCCCTTCTGGGCGGCGACGCTTCGTGGGTTGCCTGACATTGCCGGCTGTCTCGCGCTTTGCGCGGCAACCTATTCTGTCTGGAAATCGAGGTTCCTGACCCATGAACCGGTGATCAGCGGAATACGTGTCGGCGTATGCCTGTGGTTGGCATTCGTGCTGCGCCGCTGGTACGCCTATCCCGTCATCGGGGTCGGAATTTCCGCAGCCTTCTTCTGTTTTCTGCAGGTCGCCAAAGACCGCGACTTTCCGGCACTCCGCAATGCCGCCGTCGGGGGCCTGTGTGCGATCCTCGTGGTTGTCGGAGCCGCGCTGACCTTCCAGCAACCCCTAATCCTCAAGATACTGGGAACCAGCTATGGCGACCTTTACAGCGGGTACAAGACGGGCTTCGTTTCGCAGGTTGACCAGGTAGGATCGCGGCTCGGCTATGTGAACTGGCTGTTGATCGTATTTGGCCTTTACATCTCAATCATACGCCAAAACAGATTTTCCCTGTTCTGTGCCGTTGCTTCGGCACTCACCTTCTTCCTCTTCACCCGCATGCAGGACCCGGATCGCCATCATTCGGTGCCACTGTTTCTTTGGCTCTTTCCTGCCTACGCCCAGGCAATCGTTGCGATCGTTTCGATGCCGGCGCTGAGATCGCGATGGTCGAACGCCGCGATAGCCGTTGCCGCCGTGCTGGCGTTTTTCGGTACTTTTTTCCCAATTGGCCGCCAGGTGCTGTCACCGATCAGCTACGTCTTTGCCAGGGAAGCCACGCTCCCGCTGCAACTCGACAATCTTCCAGAATACAGGCGCCTTATCGATGACCTTCTTGGAAAGATGGGACCTGGGGACCGGTTGTCGGTATTTGCGTCCAGCGGGATCATGAGCGACTCATTGCTCTATGAAATGGACAAGGACCTTTACCCTCGCATCGAGTGGGCTTGTCAGGTCGATAGTCGCGATCGGTTCAGACCGGCGGCGTTGAAGTCCAAATACGTTGTCGTGACAGATCCGCCCGTCATCCATCTGCAGCCGGGTGCGCAGCTCTGTGTCTCGATACCGGATCAATACATTGTCGAGGGCAAAGGCATCGGCGCAGCATACAGGCGCATCGCGGCGTACCGGCTGTCCGGCGACATCAACGGCTACCTTTACGAACAGGTGCGTCCTATCGGCAAAACGGAGATCGATGACCTCTATGACGAGTTCAGGAAAAAATATCCGGGATGGGCAACGCCTGAGTGGTGACGAGCTCGGCTGATCCGGGCGGTTGCGCCCACAACGAGGGATTGACCGGGCAGCCCTGTGGGGGCAGTAAACGGTCATGTTAAATCTGCTTCTCGTCGTGGTCGGCGGCGGTATCGGCGCCGGTATCCGCCACCTGACCAACATAGGCGCGCTGCGTTTTGTCGGCCCCAACTATCCCTGGGGCACGATGGCCATCAACATCATCGGCTCCTTTGCCATGGGGCTGTTCATCGCCTCCATGATGCGCCGTGGCGGATCGAACGAGGTCAGGCTGTTCGTTGCTACCGGCATTCTTGGCGGCTTCACCACCTTCTCCGCCTTTTCGCTCGATTTCGCGACGCTGTGGGAGCGGGGAGCCACGCTGCCTGCGCTGGGTTATGCCCTTGCCAGCGTCATTGGCGCCATTATCGCCCTGTTTCTGGGACTTTGGCTCGCAAGAAGCCTGCCTTAGTGCTATTGCCGCGCCAAGAACAGGCCGAGCTTGGCTCGGGAAATGGATAAGCGACAAAAAATATGGCAGGCGTTGAACAGATTACGGTGGAGGCCGGCGAGGCGGGCATGCGGCTCGATCCCTGGTTCCAGACCCATTTGCCCGG
>NZ_RZQL01000219.1 GCF_003997935.1 Mesorhizobium sp. M7A.F.Ca.US.006.01.1.1 | reverse complement strand
AACGCGCCCGCCGACATCGCTTCGGGTGGCGAAATGTGGCGCATGGACGGCGTGCTCCCCTACTCCGACGAATTGCAGGATTCTTCCGATTCCTTCCCGTTCGGCGCCGCCTATGGCTGCGGCGACATGGTGTCGACGCCGTCCGACATGGTGAGCTTCATGCGCGGCCTGTTTTCCGGCAGAGTGCTGTCGCCGCCGATCTTCGCCGAGATGTTCGAACACCGCGTGCCAGCGAGTTTTCCGGGCACCCGCATGCGCGAAACCGGCGCCGGCATGTTCCAGAGCACCTACGCCGACCGCGCCTTCTACGGCCACCAGGGCAGCATTCCCGGCTACGTCGCCGTCATGCTGCACGATCCGGAGTCGAGCCTGACCATCGCCATGACCAGCAATGTCGGCTCCGGCAACCGGCTGTCCTTCCAGGCCAGCGGCCTGCATCCGGTGGTGGACAAGGCAATCCAGATCATTCTGGGATCATGACCTTCCAGCCGCTATTTCATTTTCTGACCAGGTTCTGAACCGCGAAAAATCGCCACGGCCGCAGCTACGATTTCCGCATTGTCCTTGGCTGCCCTGCCGTCAGCGAGCATCTTGCCGTCTTCCAGACCGACCCGTGTCGACCAGCGCTTGCGATACGCAAGCTCGACGAGGGGCCAGACAGTTGTGTCGACGCCATGCAGCAGGAGCGGCCGCCGTACCCCGGCGCGTTCGAGCACGGCGGCGATGCCATGCGCTTCGTCGAGTGCAGCGGACAGATCGGGGATGTCGATCTCGATCAGGATGCGCAGCACCTGGTCGTGGCCTGGAAGCGCCACGAAGCGCTCGGCATCGGCGACGACGGCAAGCCCCGCCTCGATGCCGACACCACGCTGGCGCAGCAGCTCCATCACGGCGGGCGCATCCGGTTCGGACAGGTTGACCGAAGCATAGTCGGGCAGTTCCCGCCAGCCGGCGATCGCCGCGCGGGTCCGCTCGACGTCGTTCTCGATCCAGGCGCCGGTCGACACGCCAACCAGTGTTCCCGGGCAGGTCCGGCGCACCGCCAGCACGGTGGCGTCCACGGCTGCCAGGCTTTCGCGCCCGTCAGTGCCGCGCGGATGGATATGCAGTTCGGCCGCTCCGGCGGCGACGCAGGCTGCCGCATCGCTGGCCATTGCCTGCGCGTCGAGCGGCAGCCTTGGATGAAAATCGCGCACGCGCGCGCCGTTGATGCAGGCCTGGACGATCATCGGTCTCACCTTGCGCAGGAAACTGACAGTCTAGTCACGCGGCAAGGCACCGCAAAGAGTTGGGTCCCTTCATTCCTGACAAGGAGGGCGTAAAGCTGCCAATCTCCCCTCGTGGGTTGATCATCAATTCCACCGTTGCGCCTCCCACAACATTCAGCGGCATTTGAATAAAAACTACTTGTGGATATTTACCCGGCGTTCCCTCGTCTGCGGCAAGGTCTTTTAGGGCGGGATCATGGAGGGACCATTGACCAGCGATTTTTCAGCCGCCCGCATCCACCTCGAACGCGCCTATCATTATCTGCAGGGCAATGACGAGACGAGTCGCGCGGCCTGTGACGCGCTCGATCTGTTGATCGAAGCGGTGACGGAGGCGCAGCACAGGCGACCCGAGGCTGGAGTGCTGGAGTTTCCGCAATCGACGGCGCGGCGAACCGGATAGAATGTGTCGAGTTTCAGGCCAGTCCGGCCTGGCCTGAAACTCGCCGCACCCGGATCACGATGCTTTGCGGGCCCCCGCTACCTTGGTCGCACGCGCGACAATTCGCTCCAGCGGCTCCGGCCGGTGCAGCAAAAATCCCTGGCCGAAGGCGACTCCCATGTCGCTCAACATGGCCAGCGTGTCCTGCCGTTCGATCTTCTCACCGACCACGTCGCAGCCGAGGCTGCGGGCAATGCTGGTGATGGCTAGCACGATCTCGCGGTCGAAGCGGCTTTGCGTGATGTGTTCGATGAAGGAACCGTCGATCTTGATCGTGTCGACGGGGAACCGCCGGAGATATTCGAACGAGCTCATGCCGGCGCCGAAATCATCGAGGCTGACCCGGCAGCGCCGCTCGCGCGCCTTGCGCACGAACTGTTCGGCGGCGTCGAAATTGGTGACGGCGGCGGTTTCGGTGATCTCGAAGCCGATGCCCGAATGCGGCGCCCCGGTTTCTTCTATGACGCTGTCCACGAAGTCCCAAAGCTGCGGATCGCTCAGCGTCTGCGCCGACAGATTGAAGCCAAGCGTCAGCGCCCCCGAACGCAAGGCGGCACCATGCCGCGACAGCGCGGTGCGGATGATCCAGCGGTCGAGCCGCGACGCGATGCCGAACCGCTCGGCCACCGGGATGAACTCGCCGGGTGGCACCAGCCGGCCGTTGCGTGCGGCAAGCCTGGCCAGCACCTCGACATGGCGGCTTTCCTGCCAGGGCCGGCCCAGAAGATGGATTTCCTGGCCAAACAGCTTCAGCCTTCCGTCTTCCATGGCATCGACCGTATCGGCGACGACGCGCGCCGCGTTGAGGCCACCCGAACCCGATGCCGTATCGGTGGAGAAGACGGCAAATCGGTTTCGCCCGGCGGCCTTGGCCGCGTAGCAGGCGTCGTCGGCGCAGGCCAGCGCGTCGGCCACCGTCGTGTTGGCGTCATCGACGAAAGCGATCCCGATCGAGGCCGCCAGCTTGCGCGACGTGGCCGTCGATCCTAGTTCGGCATCGCGAACCGCGGCAAGTACCGCGCCGGCCAGCCGCCCGGCCTGCGCCGCATCGCAATTGGGCATCAGCAGCGCGAACTCGTCACCGCCCAGGCGCGCGGCATGCGCCGTCGCGGGAAGGCAGCCCAGAATGCCTTGGGCAACGCTTTTCAGTGCCAGGTCGCCGGCTGCGTGGCCGGCAAAATCGTTGAGCGCCTTGAAGTAGTCGAGATCGATATAGAACACGGAAAGCGGCAGCAACTGCGCGGCCGCGATATGATCGGCCAGCAGCCGGTCGAACGCGGCACGGTTCAAGAGACCGGTGAGCGCATCGTGGCGGGCCGCATAGGCAAGCTCCTGCTCGCGCTGCTTGTCTTCGGTGATGTCGCGCACAGTACCCAGGATCTGCCCCGCCAGCCGGCGGTCCGGGATTTGCGGGTCGGCGATGAAGCGCAGCAGAGATTCTATGTGCCGGACCTCTCCGTCGCGCCGGACGATGCGGTACTGCACGGCGGTGACCTTATCCGTTTCGAGCGGCACCAGATGCGCGCGCGACGCGGCCTCCTTGTCGTCCGGATGCAGATAGCCGAACCAGTGGTCGCGCTCGACTTCGGCGGTGTCGGAGACAAGCCCGAAAATCTCCCTGGTGCGTTCGTCCCAATAGCTTTTGCCGGTGGCGAGGTCGTGGTGCCAGATGCCGGTACCGCTGGCGGCGAGCGCCAGGCGAAAGCGCACATTGACCTGCTCGAGTTCGGCTTCGGCGGCCTTCTGCCTGGAGATGTCGGTCTGCACACCCATCAGCCTGAGCGGCTTTCCCATCGCGTCGCGCTCGACGACGCCGCCGCGATCGAGCACCCACACCCAGTATCCCTGCTTGTGCTTCAGCCGCAATTCGGTCTCGATGGCGTCGGTCAGGCCGGCAATGTGGCGGTCGCCGCTGGCCAGCGCCCGCTCGCGGTCGTCGGGATGGGTCAGTTGCAGCCACAGGTCGCTGGTGTTGGCAAGTTCGCTCTCATCGTAGCCCAGCATCCGCGCCCAGGTCGCGGAATAGAAACAGTCGCCGGTTACAAGATCCCAGTCCCAGACGCCAAGATGGGCGCGCTCCAAGGCCTTGGCCCAGAACGTTCCATTGCGACTTTTCTTGCTCTGACGCGCCATCGTCTGCTTCGCCTGCTCCACCGCGGCGCAATCTGCGGCAAAACCAGAGAAGAAACAGTTACCGCGGAGTGACGACGTCTGATCGGGAGCCCCTGTTCATCAAGGCCGTACGGAACTACCCTCGGCAGCCGTCAATTTCCCCAGGTCGACGACACGACATTGCCCGCCGTCACGCCGGACAGCCTTTCGCGCTTTTCGAGCCTCGGCTTTTCGTAAGTCTTCTTCATTGCCATCGCCTTCTCCTGTGGCCATCCGATTTCCAGGGTCTAGCTGAGGCGGGGCAGCCAGGCTTGGGCTCACCGGAACAGGGTTCCGGTCCAGGCGGCCCTGCCCGGCGCCGAACCCGCCTTTTCGATTGGCCGGCTGGCCAGGCGGCGTCAATGCCGCCTGGCCTCATTGCTTACTGGCTCGGCGCCATTGCGTGCTCGCATGACACTTTCGAGTTCATGTCGGCGAACGTACCTGTCGGGTTGCCTTTCCAGGCCCAGACATGCAGCTCGTAGAATTCACCCAGGCCATAGCGGTTGGGGGCGCTGTTGAAGTTGAACAGCTGGCCGTCCAACGATGCTGGTCCTTTCGAAGTGATGTACTCGACCGCCACCAGCTTCAACGCGCCATCGGCCATCGGCTCGTACATCACAGCTTCGGGACGGGCGATGTCGATCTTGTCGTCCTTCAGATACCGGCCGTTGACATAATGAATGCCCATGGCGCCGCCGGTGATGCCGCTGGCACAGGGAATAGGCGAATAGCCCTCTGATACCGCTGTCTTGACGTCGACGAACCGGCTGTTGGCAGCCCGCACCTTGTCGGCCAGCGGGTTGGAGCCGGAGGCAGCTTCAGCCGGCTCCTGATGCGCCTGCGCGAGGGTAGTGCAGATTGCCAGCATGGTCCCCGCCATAAGAAGTCCGCTGCGAAAGTTTGATGTCATCTTCATTCCATTCTTCTTGAAAAAGCACAGCTGGCCGGCCGCCGAAAATACGGAGGCCCGGCAGGCAAGCGCTGTGGCTGTTGTTGCTTGGAGATCCCGAAATCGATGCGACGACTACGGGGAAGGATCATCCCTTCGGCAGATATGGGATCGTTCCGGCCAGATCGGTGTTGTCAATCATCTGGAAACGGCTGTCGCTGCCGCCCTGACGGGCCGACACGAAGGGCGCGTAGGCAGGGTCGGTGGTGAAGGCGCGCGCCGCCGCCTCCGACGGGAACGCCATCAGCGCGATCAGCGTGGTATCGAGCGGCTTGCCTTCAAGCGTTTTCACATTGCCGCTGCGCGACAGATATCTGCCGCCATGCTTGTGGACGAGATCGTGCACCGAGGCGGCGTAGGCCGGCACCCACTGCGGGTCGTTTATCTTGATGTCTGCGATAACGTAGGCGGTCATGGTAGTCTCCTGGTGGCGGTGCACAGGGGTATCCCGTGCAACCGGCCAAAGGGCTCGCATGGCAAGGCACCCGCCAACCAGTCCGCGATCTGTACCGGGGCAGTACAGTTTCCGTACTGGCCGCTTCATTCATGAAGGCCTAATATTCGGTCAGGTTTGAGGGAGAGGCACCAATCATGAGCCAGCATGGATACAAACAGTTCTGCCCGCTATCGATGGCCGCCGAGGTGCTGTGCACCCGCTGGACGATGGTGCTGATGCGTGAACTGGTGGCCGGCTCGACCCGCTTCAACGACCTGCGCCGCGGCGTTCCCAAAATGTCGCCGACGCTTCTGTCGCAACGGCTGAAGGAACTTGAGATCGCCGGGATCGTCGAGCGCAAGGAAGTGCCGGGCGAAAAAGGCATATCCGAATATCGGCTGACGGAGGCGGGCCGGGATTTGCGCCCGGTCGTCGAGGCAATGGGCTTCTGGGGGCAGAAATGGGTCGAGTCCCGGCTGTCGCTGAAGAATCTCGATCCGTCGCTGCTGATGTGGGACATGCGGCGCAATCTGAACCCCTCGCCGCTGCCCGAGGGGCGTACGGTGATACAATTCCTGTATCAGGACCTGCCGGCATCCAAACGCTCATGGTGGCTGATCGTCGAGAAGCACGGTGAGGTCGATCTGTGCTGGTACGATCCGGGCTTCGATGTCGATCTCTACGTCTCGACCGACCTGCACACGATGACGGCGATCTGGATGGGATTGCTGACCGTCGAGAAGGCCGGTGCGAAAATTGCCCTGACCGGCGACCAGGCCATCGGCAGGAAGATGCAGACCTGGCTCGGGCTCAGCCCGTTCGCGGTCGAGCCCAAGCGCGCGGCTTAGGAGGGCTGGGGGCTTCGATCGGATAATGCTCATCCTCATAAGCCTCGATCAGAGTTGCAAGAAGGTCGAAGCGGTCATCATCGACAGAGCCGACCTCCGGCTCATTCTCGAAATATCCGGTGATTTCGGCGATCGCCCAATCGTAATCGGCTTCGGTCCTAATGGGTCGAATGTTTTCCATCACACCTTCTCCGGATCAATCTTGTCATATTCTTGTTGGCAAGAAACGGGTGGCGGGGCCTTCCTCCAGCGGCTTCAATGCGGCTCATGTTCATCACCCTGGCGAAAAATCTGAAATCCGCGCCGCTGCCGGTCGCCGACGATCCGCGCTGGGCACGCATTGTTGCGCGCGACAAATCGGCCGACGGCGAATTCTGGTATTCGGTGGCGACGACCGGCGTCTATTGCCGGCCTTCCTGCCCATCGCGGCGCGCCAATCCGAAAAATGTGCAGTTGCACGACACGCTGGACCAAGCACGGGCGACCGGCTTTCGCCCGTGCCTGCGCTGCAATCCGGATGGTCCGTCGCTCGAGGCCGGCAACGCCGCAATGGTCGCCGCTGCCTGCCGCAGGATCGAGCAGAGCGAGGAAGAACCGGCGCTGGCTGAACTGGCTGATGCCGCCGGCCGCAGCACCGGTTACTTCCATCGTATCTTCAAGGCGGTCGCCGGGCTGACGCCGAAGGACTATGCCGCCGCGCACCGCGCCGCCAGGGTCCGCCAGGGCCTGGAGGACGGCGCCAGCGTGACGACGGCGATCTACGATGCCGGTTTCAACTCAAGCGGACGCTTTTACGAGAAATCGACCGGCATGCTCGGCATGACGCCGACGCGCTATCGCGCCGGCGGCACCGATGAAGAGATCCGCTTCGCCGTCGGCGAGACCTCGCTCGGCGCCATCCTGGTCGCGTCCAGCCAAAAGGGCGTCGCCTCGATCCTGCTCGGCGACGATCCCGACGCGCTGGTGCGCGATCTGCAGGACCGTTTCCCCAGGGCACGGCTGATCGGCGGCGACCGCGACTACGAGGCGCTGGTCGCCCGCGTCGTCGGTTTCGTCGAGGCTCCGGCGCTCGGTCTCGATTTGCCGCTCGACGTGCGCGGCACGGCGTTCCAGCAGCGCGTCTGGCAGGCCTTGCGCGACATCCCCGCCGGCCGCACGGTTTCCTATGCCGAGATCGCGCGGCGCATCGGCGCGCCGAAGGCGACCCGCGCCATCGCCGCCGCCTGCGCCGCCAACAATCTTGCCGTCGCCATTCCCTGCCACCGCGTGATCCGCAAAGACGGCGCCCTGTCCGGCTACGCCTGGGGCGCTGAGCGCAAACGCGCGCTGCTCGACCGCGAGGCGGCGTCCGACAATGCCAACCGATCGATGCGGGCCTGACGAGGACCGGCAATGCGCGCGATGGCAAGGTCTCCCAGCACCGATGCGACCAGCGAGACCGAAGCTGCCGGCAGCCGCCGCGTTCCTGATGCGAAATCACGGGTGACAACGGCCATCGGCCAGCTGGTCGAAGACGGCAGAGCCGAATGGAGACGCACCGCAACCGGCGATATCGAGCTGCGGCTTTTGACGGGTGAGGTGTTCGTGCTTGGGGAGATGTTCGTCACGCGTGTTGCGTGAGCGTCCATGAGCGAAGTGCGAACGGTTCAAAATCAGCGCTCTACGGCGCCCCCCTCTGTCCTGCCGGACATCTTCCCCACAAGGAGGGAGATTTGCAGTTCCGGCGCCGGCTCTCGTCCTGCAACGTTGGAGTTTGGCGAAGGCCGTGATGACAGCCAATCTCCCCACTCGTGGGGGAGATGTCCGGCAGGACAGAGGGGCGCGCCGTAGAGCGCATACCTTTCGCCGTTCAGGCCGCTGAGATTTGAATTTGAAAGCAAGCATCGGAGTGAGCGCCAACCAGCACGCGACTAGGGTTCAGGCACAGACAAAGGAGTGAAGGCAATGAACCTTATACAAACCCAAATGGCCGCGTCGGCGGCCGTCCACAACGCCCTCTACACCATCACCTACGCCATCGGCCAATCCGCGATCGGCAAAATCCTGGCGGCGCGCAGTCAAGTCGGCGTCTGCGCCATCCTGATCGGCGACGACGCCGAGGCACTGGAGCAGAACCTCGCCGACCGTTTCCCCGGCAATATGCTGGTCGAAGACAAAGCCACCTTGCGCGACGATCTCGCGGCAATAGTGCGCTTCATCGAGACGCCCGGCGGCGGCCTCGACCTGCCGCTCGACATGCGCCATGGCACGCCATTCCAGCAGCGTGTTTGGGACGCGCTGCGTTCGATCCCGTGCGGTGCCACCATCACCTACACCGCGCTCGCCCGGCGTCTCGGCCAGCCGAACGGCGCCCGCGCCGTGGCGACCGCTTGTGCGGCCAACGCGATTGCGCTGGGCATTCCCTGCCACCGTGTTGTCCGCGCCGACGGCACGCTGTCGGGCTACCGCTGGGGCGTCGAGCGCAAGCGCGCTCTGATCGACAAGGAGGCTACGATATGAATGCCCATGCCAAGGTTGCCGCATCGGCGGTTGAAGCTGCTCAGACACGTGTTGCCGATTACGACTGGCCCGCCCTTGCCGCCGAACTTGACGGCTTCGGCTGCGCGATGATTGAAAAGCTGCTGTCGCCCGAAGAGTGCCGACAGATCGCCGGCCTCTATCCCGAGGAGAAGCATTTCCGCAGCCACATTCATATGGCCAGGCACGGCTTCGGCAAGGGCGAGTACCGCTACTTTCGCTATCCCTTGCCCGACCTCCTGGGCGGCCTGCGCAGCGCGCTCTATCCCAGGCTGGCCGAGGTCGCCAATCGGTGGAACGAGCGCATGGGGCAATCCATGCGCTACCCCGCGACGCATGCCGCGTTTCTCGAACAGTGCCATGCGGCCGGCCAGACGCGGCCGACGCCGCTGTTGCTGCAATATGTGCCCGGCGACTTCAACTGCCTGCACCAGGACCTCTATGGCGACCTCGCCTTTCCGCTGCAGGTGGCGATCCTGCTCTCCGAACCGGGCCAGGATTTCACCGGCGGTGAGTTCGCGCTGACCGAGCAGCGGCCGCGTATGCAGAGCCGGGTCGAGGTGGTGCCGCTGCGCCAGGGCGACGCCGTTGTCTTTGCCGTCCACAACCGACCAGTGCAGGGCACCAAAGGCAATTACCGCGTCAATCTGCGCCATGGCGTCAGTCGGCTGCGCTCAGGCATGCGCCACACGGTCGGGATTATTTTTCACGATTCGAAGTGAGCAGGGAGAAGATGGCGGTTCCCCTCACCCCGCCGGCGCATAGCGGCTGACCACCATGCCGCAGGCATAGGCCTTCGAGCCGAGCAGCCGCAGGTTTCTAAAACCGCCCTGATCAAAAATCCGGCGGCCCGCACCCAGCACCGCCGGGTTGATGAAAAGCTGGAACTCGTCGACCAGCCCGGCCGCAATCAGCGTCGACGCGAAACCGGCGCCGCCGAACACCGCCATGTCGCCGCCCTCGCCCGCTTTCAGCGCATTGACTTCGCGCGGCAGGTCGCCGCCGGCCACGCTCGTGCGCTCCCAAGCCGGCTCCCAGGCCGATTGCTTGAGCTTGTTGCTGAGCACCACCTTGCGGGCGTCGACGATGCGCTGCGCAAAGGCGTAGAACGGATCGCGCGGAAACTTCTTCGCCGCATTGCCCCAATGGGTGAGATAGCCCTCCTGCGCCATCTTGCGGCTGAGCAGGATGGTATCGACGTTTGCGAAGACAGCGTTGAAGTCCTGCTTCAGCGCATCGTCCCAGGCGCTCTCGTCGCCCCATTCCCAGAGCTGCCAGGGATGGTCCTCATTGGCGCCGACAAAGCCGTCGACCGACATCTGCATCTGCAGGACCAGCTTTTTCACCGTCATTCTCCTCCATCGCAAAACAGTTTACATTTGGAACCGTTGACGCAAGGCCAGAACGATGTCAATAGTAAAGTGATTTAAAAACGGAACCATAGATGTCGACGCGCGAAAAGTCCGGCTGCCCGATCAACCTGTCGCTCGAAATCATCGGCGACCGCTGGACGCTGCTCATCATCCGCGACATGGTCTTCGCCGGGAAAAAGCACTTTCGCGAATTCCTGCAATCCGACGAAGGCATCTCCTCGCGCACGCTGGCCGAGCGACTGCAAACGCTTCAGGAGGAAGGCATCCTCACCAGAAGCGACGACCCGACGCATGGCTTAAGAACGGTCTACCGGCTGACCGAAGCAGGCATCGACCTCTTGCCGGTGCTGGCGACGCTCGGCGCCTGGGGCAGCAAGCACCGCAAGGCCGACGACAAGCTGGCCAGGAATGCCGACGAGTTGGCGGCAGGCGGCGGAGCGGCGCTGGAAAAGATGAAAGCGGCGCTGCGAGCGGAGCATATTGTCTAGGCGGTTGCGCTGTTTTCCTTCTCCCACAAGGGGGAGCTTTCCACAGCTTGCTTGACAACGACCCACCTTTGTTCTTTATTTGTTCCAATCTATCAGCAACTGCGGATGTGCGGTCGATGGAAACGACAGCCACCATCCTGCATGCCGATCTCGACGCTTTCTACGCCTCTGTCGAGCAGTTGCTCGATCCGTCGCTGCGCGCCAAGCCGATCGCCGTGGGCGGCGGCGTCGTGCTCGCCGCTTCCTATGAGGCGCGCGCTTTCGGCGTGCGCGGCGGCATGCCAGGGCGCAAGGCGCGCGAACTCTGCCCGCATTTGATCTTCGTCGGCGGCAATTTCAGCCATTACCAGCGGCTGGGCGATGCGGCGATCAAAGTGCTCGATGATTTCACCCCGGTGGTCGAGCGCATCTCCATTGACGAGGCCTTTGCCGACGTCGCCGGCTGCACGCATCTGTTCGGTTCCCCGCAAGAGATCGCCACGATCATCCGCCGCCGCGTGCGGGCCGAACTCGGCCTGCCGATCTCGATCGGCGTGGCGCGCACCAAGCATCTGGCCAAGATCGCCTCGCAGGTCGCCAAGCCCGACGGGCTGGTGGTCGTCGAACCCGGCACCGAGCTCGCCTTCCTGCATGATCTGCCGGTAGGTCTGATGTGGGGCGTTGGCCCGGCGACCAGAGCGAGACTGGCCGAGATCGGCGTCGAGACCATCGGCCAATTGGCCAGGACGCACAGCGGCGCGCTGGCGCGCCTGCTCGGCCCCGCCGCCGGCGAAAAGCTCGCCGCATTATCCTGGAACCGCGACCCGCGCAAACTGGAGACCAAGCGCCGCGCGCACTCGGCCGGCGCCCAATCGGCGCTTGGCCAGAAGCCGGCCGTGGCACGGGTCATCGTGCCGACACTGCTGCATCTGGCCGACCGCGTCGCCAGCCGGCTGCGCGCCAAGGCAAGGCCCGGCCGCACGGTGACGGTACGCGTGCGCTTTGCCGATCTCCGCGCTGTCACCCGTTCGATCACGCTTGACCAGCCGATCTCGGCGACCGCGATGCTGGCCGAGATCGCCGGCGATCTGGTGCGCGGCGTGCTTTCCGACAACCCACAGGAGAAAACGATCTCGCTGCTGGCGATCTCAGTCTCGCAT
>NZ_RZQL01000218.1 GCF_003997935.1 Mesorhizobium sp. M7A.F.Ca.US.006.01.1.1 | reverse complement strand
CCTCGGGTTGGTTTGGTTGCGGTTACGGCGAAACGGCTGGCTCCGAGAATGGTGCCATTCCTTGCCGTTTGCCTAAGGACGGCCATGCGGCACGCAATCCGACACCCGGGTGCAATTTTTTTGGAAGATCTGATTTTTGCGAGGAATCTGGCGCATTGCAAAATTGTGGCCAGACCGGGCTTGCGCGTTTATAACGCCTGCGGTCCGAACTCAGCTTCGCCGCGCCATGCCTGGGCCGCGGCCAGCCACCAAGGAAAAAACATGCCTGCCTATCGCTCCCGCACCACCACCCACGGCCGCAACATGGCCGGCGCCCGCGGCCTCTGGCGCGCCACCGGCATGAAGGACAGCGATTTCGGCAAGCCGATCATCGCGGTGGTCAACTCCTTCACCCAGTTCGTGCCGGGCCATGTCCATTTGAAGGACCTCGGCCAGCTGGTCGCGCGCGAGATCGAGAAGGCCGGCGGCGTTGCCAAGGAATTCAACACCATCGCCGTCGATGACGGCATCGCCATGGGCCATGACGGCATGCTCTATTCGCTGCCGTCGCGCGAGCTGATCGCTGATTCCGTCGAATACATGGTCAACGCGCACTGCGCCGACGCCATGGTCTGCATCTCCAATTGCGACAAGATCACGCCCGGCATGCTGATGGCATCGTTGCGCCTCAACATCCCGACCGTCTTCGTTTCCGGCGGGCCGATGGAAGCCGGCAAGGTGGTGCTCGCCGGCAAGACGCAGGCGCTCGACCTGGTCGATGCCATGGTCGCGGCCGCCGACGACAAGGTCTCCGACGAGGACGTCAAGGTCATCGAGCGCTCGGCCTGCCCGACCTGCGGCTCCTGCTCAGGCATGTTCACCGCCAATTCGATGAATTGTTTGACCGAAGCGCTAGGCCTGTCGCTGCCCGGCAACGGCTCGACATTGGCCACCCATGCCGACCGCAAGCGGCTGTTCGTCGAGGCCGGCCACCTGATCGTCGATCTCGCTCAGCGCTATTACGAGCAGGATGACGAGACGGCTCTGCCGCGCAACATCGCCTCGAAGGGCGCCTTCGAGAACGCCATGACGCTCGACATCGCCATGGGCGGCTCGACCAACACCGTGCTGCACATCCTGGCTGCCGCGCATGAGGGCGAGATCGATTTCGATCAGGATGACATCGACGCGCTGTCGCGCAAGGTGCCGGTGCTGTGCAAGGTTGCTCCGGCCAAGTCCGACGTCCACATGGAAGACGTCCACCGCGCCGGCGGCATCATGGCCATCCTCGGCCAGCTCGACAATGCCGGCCTGCTCAACCGCGACCTGCCGACGGTGCATACGTCAACCCTGGGCGAAGCGCTCGACCATTGGGATATTTCCCGCACGACCAGCCAGAGTGTGCGCGATTTCTTCCTCGCCGCCCCTGGTGGCGTGCCGACACAGGTCGCTTTCAGCCAGGACCGCCGCTGGGACGAGCTCGATCTCGACCGCGAGAAAGGCGTCATCCGCTCGACCGAACACCCCTTTTCCAAGGATGGCGGTCTCGCCGTGCTGAAAGGCAATCTGGCGCTCGACGGCTGCATCGTGAAGACGGCGGGCGTCGATGAATCGATCTTGAAGTTCACCGGCCCGGCCCGCGTCTTCGAAAGCCAGGATTCGAGCGTCAAGGCGATCCTGTCGAACGAGATCAAGGCCGGCGATGTCGTCGTCATCCGCTATGAGGGGCCGCGCGGCGGCCCCGGCATGCAGGAAATGCTCTATCCGACCAGCTATCTGAAGTCGAAAGGTCTCGGCAAGGCCTGCGCTCTGGTCACCGACGGCCGCTTCTCCGGCGGCACCTCGGGCCTGTCGATCGGCCATGCGTCGCCGGAAGCCGCCGAAGGCGGGCTGATCGGGCTGGTGCAGGAGGGCGATACGATCGAGATCGACATCCCGAACCGCAGCATCCGCCTTGCTGTCGATGAGGCGGAACTCGCTGCCCGCCGGGCGGCGATGGAGGCCAAGGGCGCCCTGGCCTGGAAGCCCGAGGAAAAGCGCAAGCGCAAGGTGACCACCGCCTTGCGCGCCTATGCCGCCATGGCGACCAGCGCGGCCAAGGGCGCCGTGAGGTTTGTGCCGGAATAAGGTTCGCGCCCAGGCCCCCTCATCCGGCCGCTACGCTGCACCTTCTCCCCGCTGGGGAGAAGAGGCTGGCGCCGGCGTTGACGATCCCTTCTCCCCTCGGGGAGAAGGTGGCCCGAAGGGCCGGATGAGGGGGCCTGGCCCCAACATCCGGAACACCATCACGGCATCAACTGATACTCATAAAGCTTCTGGTAAAGCCCGCCCTGCTTGAGCAAAGTCTTGTGCGGGCCGCTTTCCACCACCTTGCCGGCTTCGAGCACCACGATCGTGTCGGCCTGGTGCACGGTCGACAGACGGTGCGCGATGACGATCGTCGTGCGGCCTTCCGTCAATTGCTGCAGCGCGTCGCGGAACAGCGCTTCCGATTCGGCATCGAGCGCGCTGGTCGCTTCGTCCAGCAGCAGGATTTCGGCATTGCGCAGCATGGCGCGTGCGATCGAGATGCGTTGGCGCTGGCCGCCCGACAGCAGGCCGCCATTCTCGCCGACATCCGTCTCGTAGCCCTTCGCCTGCGCGCTGATGAAGTCATGGGCGTTGGCCGCCTTGGCGGCGGCGATCACCTCTTCGTCGGTCGCACCCTCGCGCCCAAGCCGGATGTTGTGCATGATGGTGCCGGCAAACAGGAATGTATCCTGGCTGACATAGGCGATCTTTTCCCGCAGCGATGCGAGCGTCGCATGGGAAATATCCTGACCATCGAACAGCACCTTGCCACTTTTCGGGTCGTACATGCGCATGATCAGGTTTAGAATCGTCGACTTGCCGCCGCCGGAAGGCCCGACCAGCGCCGTCATCTTGCCGGGCTCAAGCGTCAGATCGAACCTGTCCAGCACCGGCGGCCCGTTCTGATAAGCGAAGTCGACGGCGTCGAACCGGATCTCGCCTGGTCCGGCCAGAAGCGGCTTCGCGTCCGGCTTCTCGACCAGAGTCAGCGGCTGGTCGGCGAGCTCGAACATCATGCGCACGCCGACAATGCCGCTTTCCAGCGATATGCGCACGCGCGCAAGGCGCTTTGCCGGCTCATAGGCAAACAGGAGCGCCCCGATGAAGGCCATGATGTTTCCCGGCATCTGGCCGCCCTGCAAGACCAGGAAGCCGCTGACGAAGATGGCTCCGGCAATTGCCAGCCCGGCCAGCGTCTCCATCACCGGGCTTGTCGCAGCCTCCAGCGTCGCGATGTTGTTGGCCCGGTTCTCGACGTCCGACACGGCCTTGTACATGCGGTTGCGCATTGCGCCTTCGAGGTTGAAGGATTTGACGACGCGCACGCCGATTGCCGTTTCCTGCATAACCTGCACGATCTGGCCGACCGAGCGAAACTCCATCGCGGCGAACTTGCGAACACGTTTGAGGATGCGGTTGACCCCGTAGATAGCCAAGGGGCCGACGACGAAGCAGATTATAGACAAGGCTGGCTGCTGCCAGACCATGACCCCTACCAGGACAACCAGCGACAACAGATCGCGCACATAGGACGTGACAACGAGGTCGAGCACGTTGCGCGCCGCCTGCGCATTGTTGGTCATGCGCGTGATCAGGTCGGACGACGAGGTCGAATGGTAGAATTCGATGCCTTGCGCCAGGATGCGGTCGTAGATCTTGCGCTGGCGGTCGGCGATGATGGCGTTGCCGACCCGGCTCATGAAATAGGCCTGGATGAAATTGGCGAGGCCCTTGAGGATGAAGATCGTGGCAACCCCCGCCGCAATCAGGTTGACGCGGTCAATCCGCTTGAAGACCACGAATTCGTCGGTGATCTCTTTGAGGATCCAGGCGCTGGCGCCGGTCGTGGCGGCCACCACAAGCATCGACAAGATCGCGGCGCCGTAGCCAAACCTGTGCTGATAAAAGGATTCCCGGATCAACCTCGCAACGAGGCGCTGGTTTTCCGTCGAGCGGAAGAAACGAAACAAACGGCGGATCCTTGAAACCGGGACAACGAAGGCGGCTTATAGAGGGAGTTGCGGCCGGATGGAACCATCCGCGGCCGCCGTGGACAAACCGCTGTTGCAAGCGGCATCGACGGGATGCGATTTTCAGCTCGGCTATATCAGATGATTCTTTTGACGGGATGACGACAGATGGCTTTCGACCTTATCATTCGCGGCGGCACACTGCCTGACGGCAGGGTAGCCGACATTGGCATCATCGGTGAGACGATCGCGGCGATCGAGCCCACTCTGCAGGGTTCTGCGCGGACCGAGGTCGACGCCCGTGGCAATCTTGTTTCGCCGCCCTTCGTCGATCCGCATTTCCACATGGACGCGACGCTCTCCTACGGCATTCCGCGCATCAACGCGTCGGGTACGCTGCTCGAAGGCATTTCGCTGTGGGGCGAGTTGAAGCCGCTTTTGACGCATGAGGCGGTGCGTGATCGCGCATTGGCCTATTGCGACTGGGCGGTGTCGATGGGCCTGCTCGCCATCCGCACCCATGTCGATGTCTGCGACGACCGCCTGCTGGCGGTCGAGGCGCTGCTCGAGGTCAAGAAAATGGTCGCCCCCTATATCGACCTGCAATTGGTCGCCTTCCCGCAGGACGGGTTTTATCGCTCGCCGACGGCGCGGGAGAACACCATCCGCGCGTTGGACATGGGCGTCGATATTGTCGGCGGCATCCCGCATTTCGAGCGCACCATGGCCGACGGCACGCGCTCGGTAACGGAGCTGTGCGAAATCGCGGCAAGGCGCGGCCTGATGGTCGACCTGCATTGCGACGAGACCGATGATCCGCTGTCGCGTCACATCGAACAGCTTGCTTATGAGACGCAGCGCCTTGGCCTGCACGGCAAGGTGGTCGGCTCGCACCTCACCTCGATGCATTCGATGGACAATTACTATGTCTCGAAGCTGTTGCCGCTGATCGCCGAGGCGGGCGTCTCCGCCATCCCCAACCCGTTGATCAACATCATGCTGCAGGGCCGCCACGACACCTTCCCGAAGCGCCGGGGTATGACCCGGGTCAAGGAAATGCAGGCGCTGGGCATCCGCGTCGGCTGGGGCCAGGATTGCGTGCTCGATCCCTGGTATTCGCTGGGCACCGCCGACATGCTCGACGTTGCCTTCATGGGCCTGCATGTGGCGCAAATGTCGAGCCCGGCCGACATGGCGCGCTGCTTCGACATGGTCACCAACGTCAATGCCGCGATCATGGGCCTCGATCATCTCGGCCTGGCGGTCGGCAAGCGCGCCAGCCTGGTCGTCCTCGATGCCGGCAATCCGGTCGAAGCCCTGCGGCTGCGCGCCGAGCGCCTGTGCGTCATCGCCAAGGGCAAGGTGGTGGCGGAGCGGACGAAGCAGGAAACCAGGCTGTCCATCGGTGGAAGGCCGGCAATGGTGAACCGGCGGCACATATCCAGCTAGATACAGCCGATTCCCGGCGCTGGTCTTACCCATTGCCCGAATTCTTCTCGTCAAGGCAGCCACTTCCGTCTACGACGCGGCTTACCAGGGAGGAATCGGGATCGGCATGACGCAGCCCGTGGCGCAGAATTCGACGATCAGGAATGTGCTTTTGGCCGGCATTCTGCTGATGCTGGCCGGCGACTTCCTGTTTGCGCTGAACGACGCCATGGGCAAATGGCTGGTCGCCAGCTTCTCCGTCGGCCAAGTGGTGCTGATCCGCTCCATCGGCGCCTTCTTCGTGCTTGGCCCGATGATCGCCAACCAGGGCCCGGCCAAGCTGTTTCGCATGGAGCGCCTGGAGCTGCAGCTGCTGCGGGTGGTGATGACCACGCTCGACACCGCGCTCTTCTATGCCGCGGTGGTCTATCTGCCGCTTGCCGATGTGATGAGCTTCTACATGGCCGGGCCGATCTACGTCGCGGCACTCTCGCACCTCTTGCTTGGTGAAAAGGTCGGCTGGCGCCGCTGGATGGCGATCCTGCTCGGCTTCTGCGGTGTGCTGATCATGCTGAAACCGTCCTCGGCGGCGTTCTCGCTGTCATCGGGCTTTGCGCTGGTGGGCAGTATCTCCTTCGCCTTCGCCATCATCCTCAACCGCCGGCTGCGCGGCACCAGCGACACCAATCTGGTGACATGGCAGACCATCGGCACGTTGCTGGTCGGCGGCGTGCTGAGCATCGGCGCCTGGCAGACGCCGTCGGCGCTCGATCTCGGCGCCATGCTGCTGCTTGGCATCGTCTCCTGCGGCGCCCATCTGATGATCACCAGGGCACTCAAGCTGGCGCCGGCCTCGACGCTGGCGCCGCTGCACTACACGCTGCTGCTGTGGGCGGTGGTGTTCGGGCTGGTATTCTTCGGCGACGTTCCCGGTCCGCGCATCCTGATCGGCTCGGGCATCGTCGTTCTCGCCGGCCTGTTCATCTTCCATCGCCAGAAAGTGGTCGAGACCACGGTGCCGCCCGAAAACGTTCCGAAGGGCGTGAATTAGTCCAGGCTCACCCCCGGCGGATCGCCGCCAGATGCCGTGAAAACTCGGACGTCTCCATCAGCGCCTTGCAGCGCGCGAACCGCCCGTCGGCATAGGTGCGAAAATCATCGACCGGGTTGTTGTTGGCGAGCTGGATCAGTCCCCACAGCGTCCACAACAGGTCGCACATCGCCTTGTAGATGACGATGCGGCCGCGCTCCGCCGGCCTCGCCTCGTCGCCGAAATAGGCGCGCATCATCTCTTCGTCCTGCGCCGTGTCGAATTTGCCTTCCACGCTGAGGTCGCCCAGATCCCAGAGCGGATCGTTCATGCCCGAATATTCCCAGTCGACGATCCACATCCGCTCGCCCGTATCGAGGAAGTTCTCGCACAGCGGATCGCAATGACAGGCGACGAGAGGCAGCGGATGGGCGGCCAGCGCCGACCGCACTGCCTCGGCCTCGCGCACCACGTCATGATAGCCGGCGGGCAGGGCGATCTCCTTGGTGGACAGCACCTTGAGATAGTCGTCGATCATCGCAAACAGCTCGAAGCGGAAGGTAAACACCGCGCCTGAATTGTGCAGCTTGCGAAAGGCCTCGCCGGCGCGGGCCGGACTGCCCGGCCGTGTCCGGAATTTCTCCGGCGACATGGTTTCGGCGCCGGCGATGTAGCGTGTCACCATCACCCCGGCGGCGGCATCGACATGCAGCACCTCGGGACTGACCCCTGCTTTTGCCGCTTCGCGCGCGGCCACGGCTTCGTTGGCCCGGTTGATGTATTCCTCGGTGCCCTTGCCGGGAATGCGCAGGCAGAAGTCGCCGGCCTTGAAGACCAGATTGGTGAGGCCGCCCAGCCGTTCCAGCGGACCGCTGTAGCCGGCCAGCATGGGAATGGCGTCCAGTGCCGCGCGCGTCTCGTCTGTCACCATGCCTGCGCCCCCACGCTGTTATTTGTCGCAGCGACGGTTCCACAATTTTCGTGCTTTGGCTATCATCACTGCGAGATCAAAAATTGGCGGACTGGATAAAAGTGGCGGACAGCAAACATCAGGGCGCACTCGCCGAGGCCTACGCGGCAAAGCGGCCCGAAGAGGTGGCCGCACTCTATGACCGCTGGTCGGAAACCTATGACGCCGACATGTCGGCTGCCGGCTATCGCCATCCGACGATCTGCCTCGCACTGCTGGCCCGCCATCTGCCGCGCGGTTCAGCACCGCTGCTCGATGCCGGGGCCGGCACCGGGCTCATCGGCGAATGGTTGAACATTGCCGGCTATCCACAGGTCGAGGCACTCGATATTTCACAAGGCATGCTGGATCAGGCAGCCCGCAAGGGCGTCTATTCCGCGCTCCATTGCCTGGCGCTGGGCGGTCATCTGCCCTTTGCCGATGATGCCTATGCCGGAGTGATCTCGGCCGGCGTCTTCACATCGGGCCATGTCAGCGTCGATGGGCTGGACGAACTGATCCGCATCTGCCGGCCGGGCGGCGTGATCGTGCTGACGGTCAAGAACACGCTGTGGGATCAGGGCTTTGCGGCGCGCATCGCCGAGCTCGAGGCGCAAGGCCTCGTCACCCGCGTCGAGGAAACGCGCCCTTACGTCTCCATGCCGGGCGAAGCCGACACCGTGCCCAGCCGCGGTCTCGCATTGCGCGTGACCTGACCTACGCTTTGACCCTGGCGCCTGCCGGGTCATACATCGGCTCGAGATGGATCTTGGCCGGTGTCCTCTCCATCGCAACCACCAGTTCATAGTTGCCCGAGACGAGAAAATCGTCGCTCACCCCATCGGCGTTGCGCACATAGCCGTAGCCGATGGTCTTGCCCAGCGTGTAGCCATAACCGCCGCTGCTGAGATAACCGACCGGATCGCCATTGCGCAGGATGGTTTCGCGACCGAGCAGGACGATCTCGGGATCGTCGACCGTGAAGCCGGCGAAGCGTTTCTTCAGTGCCGCGCCGCAGGTCTTCTCCAGCGCGCGCCGTCCGATGAAATCCGTGTTCTTGCGCAGCTTGACCGCCCAGCCGAGGCCGGCTTCCTGCGGCGTGTCGTTGGGCGTGATGTCGGAGCCCCAGGCGCGATAGCCTTTTTCCAGCCGCAGCGATTCCAAGGCACGATAGCCGATGGGGCGGATGTCGTGCTTTTTGCCTGCCGCCATCAGCGCGTCGAAGACTTCGCCGGTGGCCGTGATCGGAATATGCAGTTCCCAGCCGAGCTCGCCGACATAGGTGACGCGCAGCGCCCGAATTGTGTGGCCGGCGATGATGATCTCGCGCACATGGCCGAACGGGAATGCGGCGTTCGACACGTCGGCTTCGGTCACGGCCGAAAGCACATCGCGCGCCCGAGGACCCATCAGCGACAGCGTGCCGAAATCCTCGGTGACATCGACAAGCCTGGCATCGAGCCCTTCGCCGATATGGTCGCCGATCCACGAGGAATCATGCGTGCGGAAGCCTGTGCCGGTGACGATGTAGAACTTCTCTTCGGTCAGCCGCGCCACGGTCAGATCGGCTTCGATGCCGCCGCGCGTGTTGAGAAGCTGCGTGTAGGTCAGCCGGCCGACCGGCTTGCTGACATCGTTGGCGCAGACCCAGTCCAGGGCTTTCAGCGCATCCGGCCCGCTCAGCTCGTATTTGGCGAAGGAGGATTGATCGAAGATGCCGACCTTTTCGCGCACATGCCGGTGTTCGTCGCCAACCGCCGCGAACCAGTTCTGCCGGCCCATCGAATAGACATCCTGCGGTTCGACGCCTTTGGGCGCGAACCAGTTCGGCCGCTCCCAGCCGAGCTTCGAGCCGAACACCGCATTTTGCTGTTTCAGCCTGTCGTAGAGCGGCGAAACGATGCGCGGCCTCCCGCTGGCATACTCCTCATGCGGGAAGCCGATCGTGTAATGCTTGCCATAGGCCTCCAGCGTGCGGTCGCAGACCCACTGACGGTCGCGGTGCAGGTTGGAAAAGCGCCTGATGTCGACCACCCACAGGTCGAGCGGTGCTTCGCCGTCGACCACCCACTGCGCCAGCACCCAGCCGGCGCCGCCGCCCGAGGCGATGCCGAAGGCGTTGAAGCCGGCGCCGACAAACATGTTGGCGCATTCGGGCGCTGTGCCGAGAATGAAATTGCCGTCCGGCGTAAAACTCTCCGGCCCGTTGATCATCTGCTTGACGCCGACGGTTTCCAGCGCCGGCACACGCGCGATCGCTTGGCTCATGTGCTGCTCGAAATGGTCGTAGTCATCGTCGAACAGCCTGAATTCCCAATCATTGGGGACGTCGCCGCCGGGGAGACCAGTCGCCCAGGCCTGCGGGTTCGGCTCATAGCCGCCCATCACCAGCCCGCCGACCTCTTCCTTGAAATAGGTGCGCCGATCCGGGTCGCGGATGGTCGGCGCGTCGGTCGCCAGCCCGTCGATCTTCTCGGTGATGATGTACTGGTGCTTCACCGGCTGCAGTGGCACGTTGATGCCGGCCATGGCGCCGACCTGCCGCGCCCATTGGCCGGCGCAGTTGACCACCTTGTCACAAGCGATGTCGCCCTTGTTGGTCTTCACCGCCGTGATGCGGCCGCTCTTCATCTCGAAGCCGGTGACGCGGACATCCTCGAACAGTTTGGCGCCATGCATGCGCGCGCCCTTGGCCAGCGACTGCGTGATGTCGGAGGGGCTCGCCTGGCCATCGGTCGGCAGCCAGGAGGCGCCGACGAGATCGCCGGTTTCCATGAGCGGCCACATCGCCTTGACTTCCGCCGGTGACAGCAATTGCATGTCCATGCCGAAGCTTTTCGCTGTCGTCGCCAGCCTTTTGTACTCGGTCCAGCGATCGGCATTGGTGGCGAGCCTGAGGCAGCCGGTCATCTTCCAGCCGGTGGCAAGGCCGGTCTCGGCCTCCAATCCCTTGTAGAGGTCGACGGAGTATTTCAGCACGCGGGTGATCGAAGCCGACGAGCGCAACTGGCCGACAAGTCCGGCGGCATGCCAGGTTGAGCCCGAGGTCAGCTTGCCCTGCTCGAGCAGCACCACGTCGGCCTTGTGGTCGCGCGCCAGATGATAGGCCGTCGAACAGCCGATGATGCCGCCGCCGATGACGACGATGGCGGCCTGGCTCGGCAATGTCATGATTTCTGTATCCCGTATTTTGTCCGGTAGTTTCCCAGTGCCGCGTCGAGCCGGACGAGGTTTTCCTCGGTGTAGGCGACGTAGTCGATGCCCGGCGCGTCGAGATAGAGCTCGGAGACCATGCTCCACATCGCCTCGCGCAGCAGCGAGGCGCATTGCATGGCCGCGTGCGAACGGCGGATCGCCTCGTCCGGTTCCTTCATGAAATAGGCGGTCAGGAAGGCGAAGGATTCCTCGTCGCTCATGCCGGCGTTGGAGGCGGCGCCTGCGAGGTCGAACATCGCCGTGTTGAAGCCGGCATATTCGAAGTCGATCAGCCAAAGCCTGTTGCCGTCGTCGAGAATGTTGGCCGGCAGCAGATCATTGTGGCCAAAGACGATCGGCAGCAGTTTCTGCGCGCGCTCCAGTTCGTCGGCCAGCGTCAGCAGGTGTGGCAGGTCGCTGCGCTTGCGGCTGCCGCCTTCTTCAAGCGTGCGCGCATAGTCGCGAATGACATGGAACACCCAGAACATGAAGCCGGCGCCCGAGACGTGATTGGGCATTTCCCGGTGGAAGCCGCGCATCAGAGCCGCGACGCGGCCGAGATTGGCGCGCACGTCTTCCGCCAGATAGGTTTTTGCACCGAGAAATTCCGTCACCAGGATGCCCGGTTCGGCATGGCGGACGGCTGGCGCGAAACCGGCGGCATGCGCCGCTCGCGCCGTCATCACCTCGCGCTCGCGAAAGACATGGTGGAACGGATAGTCCTTGCCGAAGCGCACGACATGTCGTCCGGCCGCGTCCGTGACCACATAATTCGCGTTGCTCAGACCGCCGGGCAGCGGTGCGATCTCGATGCCACCGGTCCAGCAGGGCAGGGCGCGGATGCGATCTTCGGCGGTCACGGAATCATCCCTGGTTTGCTGGGCTTCGACAAGGCGCCGTGAACAGCGCAACGACGGCGGGGAGAAACGTAGATAATCTCGTCGGTGCGGGACGCCAGGATCGGTATCCCGCACCGCACCGACGAGCCCCTTGGCCAGGTTTTTGAGCCCGGCATCCGCCCCCGCGGATCTGAAATTCCTTGTACAGG
>NZ_RZQL01000217.1 GCF_003997935.1 Mesorhizobium sp. M7A.F.Ca.US.006.01.1.1 | reverse complement strand
GTCGAGCGCCAGCGCATCGTCGGACCAGAAGCCCGCCTTGACGGCCTTGCCCGGTTTGAATTCGGCGATTTCCATTTCGGGGACGGCGATCAGCACTTCCTTTTCGCCGTCGACAGCGACAGTGATAACCGGCGTGCCGGAACCGACCACCTGGCCGACGTCGGCGCTGACCGTGGTGACGATGCCATCCCTGTCGGCCTTGAGATCGGTATAACCGACCTGGTTCTTCGCCTGAGCAAGTGTCGAAAGGGCGGAATCACGCGTGGCGACCGCTTGGTCATAGGTCAAGGTCGCCTGTTCGAGCTGTGATTTCGGGGCAAAATTCTTGGCAAAAAGCTGCTCGGCACGCTTGCGGGCAAGCTCCACGGTCTCGACCTGCCGCTCGGCGGCATCGAGCGCTGCCTGCGCGCTCTTGACCGAAAGGTCGTAGTCAATGGGATCGATGCGGGCGAGCACATCGCCCGAGGCCACATGCTGGCCGATATCGACGAGGCGCTCGGTGATCTTGCCATTGACGCGGAACGCCAGAGCGCTCTCGGTGCGGGCCCGCACCGAGCCGGAATAGGAAAGCATGCGGGTGTCATGCGCCTTCGCGATCTCGACAACCTTGACGGGACGGATGATATCCTTGACTTCGGCTTTTTCCTGGCTGCAGCCGGCAAGCCCGAGAGCGGCGGTGACAAGCAGCACCGGGCCTACAGCCGGCAGCCTGCCGATGATTGAACTGAACAAAGACACGCGCGTACTCCCGAAAAGTGGAGATGAATCGTTGAAACCGCTGCCCGGCAGGCGGAGCCTACTTCAAGGCCTTGATTGCATAGTCGACGAGGTCGTCAGGCATTGCCCGGTTGGTCTTGGCGAGGCACTGCGCCACCATCTGCGGATGACACAGGATGACGGTCGCGGCACCGAAACAGCGAGACGCGATAACCGGATCCTGTTTTCTGAACTCACCGGCCTCGATGCCCTCACGAATGATTTCCGCAAACAGGTCGTGAATGCTGTCGACATGCTTGTCGATCACACCCCAATCCCGTTCGAGGGCGACGATGACCATCTCGTGGACCTTCTGGTCGTCGAGCATGACCTCCATCGTCATCTTGTATTGCGCATGCACGTAACGCCGGAGCCGCTCCTCGGCGCTTATCGGCAGGCGCGAAATCTCGTAGGCCATCTTGTAGCTGGCGCCGAGCATCCGGCCGCAGACGGCCTGGTGGATTTCGACCTTGGAGGCGAAGAAACGGTAGATATTGGCCGGCGACATGCCGAGCTCACGCGCGATGTCGGCGACATTGGTCTTGCCGTAGCCGTAGTGCCGGAACAGGCGCTCGGCGCAATCGAGAATGCGCGTTACATTTTCCTGTCGGGCGGCTTCGGCAACTATGGTGGCAGCTTCGGACATGATCCTCTATCGATTTACGAGTGACGAATTTCAATTTTCATCACTCGTAAATCGAAAAGAACGACCTGTCAATGCGGATTCGATGTACGCGTACGAATGGTGACAGATGGTGACAGAGGGCCTGCTGTCGCCACCACGCGCTTCGTCATCCTAGGGCGAAGCAAGGAGCGGAGCGACGCGGCGAAGACCCTAGGATCCATGCCGCGACATCAGTCAAAGAGTGTGACAGATCAATAGATTACGCCGTCCGTGACCTGTCATCGATAGCAAGCCATTCTCGACTGCCGGAGCACGGCCGCAAGGTCACGGCATGGATCCTAGGGTTTCCGCGACGTCGCTTCGCGACTGCTCCACCCTAGGATGACGAAGTCGCGGAGCCTTTGCCTAACCGCAAAAGTCGTAACTAGAGGAGAGCAGCGACGAGGGCCTCAGGCGACCTTGGCCATTTCCCGCAGCCGGAATTTCTGGATTTTGCCGGTGGAGGTCTTCGGGATTTCGGCAAAGATGACCGCTTTCGGCACTTTGAAGCGGGCCAGCAATCCCCGGCAGTGTTCGATAATCTCCGCCTCGGTCGCGACCTTGCCGGGCTTTAGCTCGACATAGGCAACAGGCACCTCGCCCCATTTGTCGTCGGGCCTGGCGACGACGCCGCAAGAGGCAACCGACGGGTGCTTGTAGAGCGCGTCCTCGACCTCGATAGAGGAAATGTTCTCGCCACCGGAGATGATGATGTCCTTGGAGCGGTCCTTGAGCTGGATATAGCCGTCGGGGTGCATGACGCCGAGATCGCCGGAATGGAACCAGCCGCCGGCAAAGGCCTCGTCGCTCGCCTTGCGGTTCTTCAAATAGCCTTTCATGACGATGTTGCCGCGGAACATGACCTCGCCGATGGTCTCACCATCGGCCAGTGTCGTCCGCATCGTCTCGGGGTCCATGACGGTCAGGCCTTCGAGTGCCGCATAGCGCACGCCCTGCCGCGCCTTCCTGGCGCTGCGCTCGCCCTTTTCGAGATTGTCCCATTCGCCGTGCCATTCGTTGACGACCGCCGGGCCATAGGTCTCGGTCAGGCCGTAGAGATGGGTGACTGCAAAGCCGGCATCCGCCATCCCGGACAGCACCGCTTCCGGCGGGGGCGCTGCGGCGGTGTTAAAAGTGACCGTCTGCGGAAATGCACGCTTGTCCTCGTCCCTGGCATTGATCAGCACAGACATCACCACCGGCGCACCGCACAGATGGGTGACGCCCTGATCGGCGATCGCATCGTAGATCGGCTTCGGCCGCACCCAGCGCAAGCAGACATGGGTGCCGGCCTGGACGGCGAGCGTCCAGGGAAAGCACCAGCCATTGCAGTGGAACATCGGCAGCGTCCAGAGATAGACGGCGTGCTTGGCCATGCCGGCATGAATGGTGTTGGTGTAGGCCATCAGTGCGGCACCGCGATGGTGGTAGACGACGCCCTTCGGATTGCCTGTCGTTCCGGAAGTGTAGTTGAGCGAGATGGCGTCCCACTCATCGTCGGGCATCGCCCAGGCGAAGTCCGCGTCGCCCCCAGCGATGAAGTCCTCATAGTCGAGCGAACCGATGCGCTCACCCTTCGGATACGGCGCGTCGGCGGCGTAATCGGGATCGTCATAGTCGATGACCAGCGGCTTGACCTTGGCCAGGTCCAGGGCCTGTCTGACGACGCCGGAGAATTCACGGTCGACGATCAGCACCTTGGTCTCGGCATGATCGAGCTGGAAGGCGATGACCGCGGCATCGAGGCGGGTGTTGAGCGAATGCAGCACTGCTTTGGTCATCGGCACACCGAAATGCGCCTCCAGCATTGGCGGCGTGTTTGACAGCATGACGGTGACGGTGTCGCCCTTGCCGATGCCGCGCCTGTCGAGCGCCGAGGCAAGCTTCAGCGACCGCTGCCAGAAGGTGCGATAGTCGATGCGCTGGCGGCCATGGATGATGGCGATCTGGTCGGGATAGGTCTTGGCCGCGCGCTCCAGATAGGTGAGCGGCGTCAACGGCTGATGGTTGGCCGCGTTCTTGTCGAGATCCTGTTCGTAAGGACTGCCCATCCCGTGCTCCCCGCGATTTTCTTTCAGACGTTCTAATCACAGGCTCGGGCCGCGTCACCACAAACGATGCCACGAGAGAGCGCATTTGGCACAATGATGAACCAGATTCGGCGTAAGCGGGAGTATAGCATACCTCTGCCCAATTTGACTTTTGTCGAGACCCGTGAATAATGTCAGCCGAGGAGACGGCATGGCGATCCGACCGGCAGAACAGCTCATCCACAAGGCCGCCTGGCTCTACTATGCCCATGGCCTGCGGCAGGACCAGGTGGCGAGCCAGCTTAACATTTCCCGTGCCTCGGTCGCCATGTATCTGCGCAAGGCGCGCGAGACCGGCATCGTCAACATTTCGACCTCGACGCAGCTTTTCACCGACGACGTGCTGGCGCGCAAGCTTGAGGATGCGTTAAGCCTCGACGCCGTCTGGATCGCACCGGAGAATGATCATATCGCCGACCCGTCGACGGAAATCGCCGTGCTGGCAGCAAGCGTCTTTCTCGAACTGGTCAAAAAAGGCGACCGCATCGGCGTCGCCTGGGGCCGCACCGTCTATATGATCGCCGACGTCATGTCCTATGCCGATCTGCAGGACGTCACTGTGGTGCAGCTCTGCGGCAATCTCGGCGCGCCCTATTCCTATCGCCCCGACCAATGCACCATGGAAATCGCGCGACGGCTCAACGCCAAGGGGCTCAATTTCTACGCGCCGCTGGTGCTGTCTACGGAAGAACTCGCGCGTGCGCTGCGTGCCGAGCCGGTGATCCGGGAACAATTGTCGGGTGTCAGCGAATGCGACCTGGCGTTATACTCGGTCGGCGCGGTCGACGCCGACAGCCATCTGGTCAAATGCGGCGCGCTGACGCCACGTGAAATGGCGGATCTGCGCAGCCAAGGCGCTGCCGGTGTGATTGCCGGGCAGATCATAGACGCCGAGGGCAAGGTGCTCGACTGCAGTTATAACAGGCGGGTGATCTCCGCCGAGCTTGCCTCGCTGCGCGCCATCGCCAGGCGGTTGGTGGTGGTGCAGGAGGACAGCAAGTTCGAACCGCTGCTCGCGGCGATCGCCGGTGGCCTTTGCACGCATCTGGTGGTCGGCGCGCACATGGCGCAGCGGCTCCTGGATCATGCGGCTGCCACGACAGAAAAGGCCTCCTAGAAATCCTCCTCTCCGCCGCCGGCGCATTGTCATCAAAGCGTCGCGGCATTCCTGTTTCACCATCAAAGACAAACAACCGGACGAAGCGAACATGAAGAATTTGTGGAATGACGAAGCAGCCGAAAAACTCGTCGACGACTACGCGAAAAAGGGTGTCGGCCGCGACCTGGCGCTGCGCGTCTACACGACCCGGCTGCTCGGCGGCGAGCCGCGGCTGGTCCTGCATGGCGGCGGCAACACCTCTTGCAAGACGACGGCAACCGACCTCGTCGGCGACCAGTGGGACGTGCTGTGCGTCAAGGGCAGCGGCTGGGACATGGGCGTCATCGAGCCGCAGGGCCTGCCGGCGGTCAAGCTCAAGCCGCTGCTCAAGGCGCGCGCGCTGAACAGGCTGGCCGACGAGGACATGGTTGCCCTGCAACGCGTCAACCTCATCGACCCATCCTCGCCCAACCCGTCGGTCGAGACGTTGCTGCATGCCTTCCTGCCGCACAAATTCGTCGACCACACGCACTCGACCGCCATCCTCGCCATCGTCGACCAGGAAGACTCCAAGCCGCTGGTGAAGACGGTTTTCGGCGCCAAGATGGGCTATGTGCCCTACATCATGCCCGGTTTCGACCTCGCCAAGGCGGCCGCAGACATCTTCGACGCCGACCCTGACGTCGAGGGCCTGATCCTAGACAAGCACGGCATCTTCACCTTCGGCGACGATGCGAAGCAGGCCTACGACCGGATGATCCATTATGTGAACGTCGCCGAAGACTTCATTGCCGCAAGCGGCAAGCCGAAGGCGGCAAAGGCAGCCTTGCCGGCAAAGCTCGCGACACCGGCGTCGATCGCGCCGATGCTGCGCGGCGCGGTGGCGGTGGCGCGCGGCGAAGGCCGCTTCGACCGCATGGTCAGCGATTTCCGCACTTCGCCGGCAATTGTCGATTTCATCAATTCGGCCGAGATCGCCGACTATGCCGGACGCGGCGTGTCGACACCGGATCTGTCGATCCGCATCAAGACTGGGCCGATGGCGCTGCCGGCGCCGGATGCCGACAAGGCCGGCGACTACAAGGCGGTGATCAAGAGCCATGTCGACGCGTTCGCCAAGGATTATCGCGCCTATTTCGAAACCAATGATGCGCTCGACGACGTCAAGCGCACCATGCTCGACCAGATGCCGCGGCTGACGCTGGTGCCCGGCCTCGGCATGTTCGGCCACGGCCGCACGCTGAAGGACGCGAAGATCGCGTCGGATGTCGGCGAGATGTGGATCGAGGCGGTGCGCGGCGCCGAGGCGGTCGGCCGTTTCCATCCGCTCTCCAAGGCCGATCTGTTCCCGCTCGAATACTGGTCGCTGGAACAGGCCAAGCTCGCTTCCAACAAGCCGAAGCCGTTGACTGGCCAGGTGGTGCTGATTACCGGCGGCGCTGGCGCGATCGGTGCAGCGACAGCAAAGCTATTCGCCGACAATGGCGCCCATGCCGTCGTCGTCGATCTCGACGCCGAAAAGGCTGCCGATGCGGCGAAGAAAGCCGGCAACAATTCGATCGGCGTCGCCGCAGACATCACCGACCCGGCACAGGTGCGTGCCGCCTTCGACAAAGCGGTCTCTGTGTTCGGCGGCGTCGATATCCTGGTGTCCAATGCAGGGGCGGCCTGGGAAGGCCGCATCGGCGAGCTCGACGACGCGCTCCTGCGCAAGAGTTTCGAGCTCAATTTCTTCGCCCACCAATCGGTGGCGCAGAACGCCGTGCGCATCATGCTCGAGCAGGGCACCGGCGGCGTGCTTTTGTTCAACACCTCCAAGCAGGCGGTCAACCCCGGCCCGAAGTTCGGCGCCTATGGCGTGCCAAAGGCAGCGACGCTGTTCCTGTCCAGGCAATACGCGCTCGACTATGGCGCGCACGGCATCCGTTCGAACGCCGTCAACGCCGACCGCATCCGTTCAGGCCTTTTGACCGATGCCATGATCGCCAGCCGGTCGGGCGCGCGCGGCGTGTCGGAGAAGGACTACATGTCCGGCAATCTGCTCGGCCAGGAAGTGACGGCGCAGGACGTGGCGCAGGCCTTCCTGCATCACGCGCTGGCCGATCGCACCACCGCCGACGTGACGACGGTCGACGGCGGGAATATCGCGGCAGCGCTGCGCTGATGTAGAAATCCGTTTAGACGAAAAGGTGCCGTGCAACTCCGAAGCTTGCTTGAGAGGGGCGGCTGGGAACTTTCGACCCGACCGGCCATTGAGATCGAGCAAGGTCAGGCAGCTAAATTGTTGCCGGGAGTTCCCTCATGCCAACCGATGACTGGTCCCTGCCCGAACGCTTCATTTTTTCGGGTCACCCGATCGCGTGGGGAACGATCGGCGACGGCCCGCCGGCGGTTTTGCTTCATGGTACCCCGTTTTCGTCGGTGGAATGGCGGCGGATTGCAGCTTGGCTCGGGCAACGGCGCCGGATCTACTATTTCGACATGCTCGGCTACGGGCAATCCGCCAAGCCCGACGCGGACGTGTCGCGCGGGATTCAAAACGAGCTGTTCGCGGCGCTCTTTGCTCACTGGGAGCTGGAGGGGCCCGACATCGTGGCGCATGACTTCGGCGGCTCCGTCGCGTTGCGTGGCCACCTGCTCAACGGGCTCGATTATCGCTCTCTGGTGCTGATCGATCCGGTCGCGATCAGCCCTCAGGGATCGCCCTTGGTTCAAGCGGCAAAAGAGCACGAGAAAGCGTTTGCCAGTCTGCCGGCCTATATCCATGAGGCTATGCTTCGTGCCTATATCGGCGGCGCTGTCGCAAACGCATTGCGCCCGGACGAAATGCAGCTCTATCTGCAGCCATGGCTTGGAGACGAGGGACAAAAGGCTTTTTGGCGTCAGATCGCGCAGATGGACGACAAGTACAGTCGAGAGGTTGAGTGGCGATACGGCGAGATACGTTGCCCTGTGACGATCCTGTGGGGTGAAGACGACGAGTGGATTCCGCTCGACGACGGGCGAGAACTCGCGCGTCGCATCCCCGGTGCGCCGTTCATCGTGGTTCCAAATGCCAGACATCTCGTTCAGGAAGACGCGCCGGAGGCAATAATCTCGACTGTGCTCGACTTCTGGAACGACCCAAAACGGGATCCTTCTGCCGCCGCCGCGAAACCCCTGCTACAGCACCCCTAGGATGTGTTTCCAGGCCCTGGTTCCCAGCCGCGAATCAGCCTCGTCACTGCCGCATCGAAACAAGGTTCCGGCCACGGCGCAGTTCACTAATTCAATTCCGAGGTGACTAAAGGAATATATTCGATCTCTGGCCACGTAATTCATCTATCTGTCCATTAGTTCTCTCGTATTTACCAATTGTTTTGCAAATTCTACAGCGTTGCTTGTCGCCCTGCTGCATTCGTGTTTTCGTGTCACGGGTGGGGCGTTTCGGAAGCAGATCGAAGGATAACGCTATGCGCTTTGTGATTGCCGCTACGATGCTGACCCTCATTTCGGCAGGCGCCCATGCGGCGCCTCCGCAGGGCGCCAAACTGTCCGATATAATTGCCAAAGTGGAGCAGACCCCGGATATCGAATATATCGACGAGGTCGACTAGAACGATCGTGGATACTACGAAATCGAGTACTTCGTGAAGAACGGGGCGAAGGCCGAAATCAAGATAGATCCGAAGTCTGGCGAGGCGATCAAGTAGCCGCCACGGACATCGACTACTCAACGGTCATCTTTCTTGCGCCAATGATTGGAGATCACAATGAAGACATTCGCTTATGTATCCCTCGCAATTTTCACCCTTGGTTCGGTCGCTTCGGCGGAAGAGCTTCACGAGAGAAACATATCCCTGGCAACAGCCACGGAGCTGGCCCAGAAAGGCGTCAAAGCTTGCAGCTCCAAGGGCTATAATGTCTCAGTGGCCGTCGTCGATCGGGCGGGGGTGCTGCGCTCTCTCATGAGAGCTGATGGGGCCGGACCGCACACTGTAGGCGCGGCACAGGCGAAAGCGTTCACGGCCGCCTCTGGCCGGGCGCTAACGAGCGCTATGGCGAAGACAGTTCAGGAGAATCCCGGAGCGGCCGGCCTTGTCGATATCCCTGGATATCTGGTCCTTGCCGGCGGCGTCCCCATCAAGATCGGCGATGAAACCATAGGCGCAATTGGCATTGGTGGCGCCCCCGGTGGAAACCTGGACGAGGAATGCGCCCAGGCTGCGGTCGAGAAGATCAAGGACAAGCTGAACTAGTTTCTTTCGTGGCTAGACGTTCGCCAATCGATCCGTCTGCCAAAAGCTCAGTCAGGAGCCAAGCCATCGCATCAGCTTGTCTTCAACAAAAAAGCCGCCTGCAACAAGCTGCTACAGGCGGCTCCGTTTGTCGATTGGAAGCGGGTGACCTGTTCCCGAACCTACTTCGAGTTCGGGTTCGGCATCCAGGCCGGCATCGCGACATCGGCGTGGGCGAACTGCGGCAGCTTGGCCGACAGGTCCTCCATGTTCTTGATGTCCTTGTCGATGAGGTCCTTTTGGGTGATCAGCGTCGGCGGCACGACGACGTTGTGGCCGGGATCTTCGCCGGCCAGCAGCTGCGCCAGCGCACGCACCGAGACCTGGCCGACGACGGCGGGGTTGGTCGCGGCGGTCGCGGCCCAGGCGCTGTCGGGTTCACGCATCGCAGCGATATCCGAGGTCGAAATGTCGGCCGAATAGATCTTGATGCCCTTGTTCAAGCCTGCTTCGTCGACGGCGATCTTCACGCCCTTGGCAAATTCGTCATAGGGAGCGAACATCACCTTGATGTCGGGATGCGCCGTCAGCACCGAACGCGCCTGGTTGGCGACGGAGTTGGCAATCGGATTGTCGAGCGTGCCGAACATCGCGACTTCCTTGATGCCGGCATACTTCTTCTTGACGTCGACCCAGGTCTCGTTGCGGCGGTCGAGCGGCGCGATGCCGGCGACATAGACATAGCCGGCACTCCAGCTTTCGCCATTGTCCTTGACAGCCTGCTCGAGCGCGAGGCGGGCCAAGTCGCGGTCGGACTGTTCGATCTGCGGGATCTTGGGATTTTCGACATTGACGTCGAACGCCACCACCTTGATGCCGGCGTCGACCGCACGCTGGGCAGCGTCCTTCATCGATTCCGTCAGGCCGTGCTGGATGATGATGCCCTGCACGCCGAGCGCGATGGCCTGATCGACCATGTCGGACTGAAGGGCAGCATCCTGGCGGCTGTCGAGGACGCGCAGATCGATGCCGAGCGCCTTCGACTGCGCCTCGACGCCCGAGAGATAGGCCTGGAAGAAGTCGCCGGTCGAGAGATAGCGCACCAGCGCGATCTTGACGCCGGGCTTGTCGAAAGGCGCCGGCTTGTCCGCGGCCAGCGCCGGGACCTGCATCAGCATGGTTGCGCCGGCCAATCCGAGCGCCACTTTTCCCAGAAGTCTTCTTGTAATGCTCACTTTGTTTTCCTCCACTCTTGTTGAACTCAAAATCTTGTTCCGGTCGAAAGCTACCTCCTGCCCCTGCCTGAAAGCGCAAAGGTGAAGACAAGGGCGACGACCAGAACCACGCCCTTGACGAAATCCTGCGTGTAGTAAGGCGCGTTCATCATCGTCAGGCCTTGCAGCAAGATGCCGACGAACAGCGCGCCGATGGCGGTGCCAAAGGCGTTCGGCTTGGCAGCACCGAGCACCGCGTAGCCGATCAGCGCCGCGGCAACCGCATCGAGCAGCAGATTGTTACCCGAGGCGATGTCGCCGCGTCCAAGCCGGGCAGCGAGCAGAATGCCGCCGATCGAGGCAAAAACACCCGAAATGACGTAAGCCCAGATCTTGTATGCCTTGACCGGCGCACCGGCGAGTTCGGCGGCGCGCTCATTGCTGCCGACGGCGTACATCATGCGGCCGAAGCGGGTGTATTCGAGGAAAAACCAGATCAGCACAGCGAGCACGAGCAGCACCACCACCGACACCGGAATGAGGTTCGGGATGAAGAAGTCGAAGCGGTGGCGGCCAAGCGCCAGGAAGGCGTCGGAGAATTTGCCGTTGGCGACCGAACCGTCAGGCATGGTCATGCCGGTGGCGATCGAGCGGCCTTCGGTTGGAATGCGCTGCAGGCCGACGAGCAGGAACATCATGCCGAGCGTCGCCAGCAGATCGGGCACACGCATGTAGACGATCAGCCAGCCGTTGATCAGGCCGACAATGGCGCCGATGAGCAGGCAGACGACGACCGCGACAAGGGCGTTCTGCTCCAGCACCACCATCACGTAGGCCGCCGCCATCATGGCTGATGTCGCGACCGAGCCGATCGACAGGTCGAAGCCGCCGACGACGAGCGTGGCGGTGACGCCGAGTGCCAGAACGCCGGTGATGGCGACCGACTGGAAGATGAAGACCGCACTTTGCGGCGAAATGAAACCGTCGGCGGCGATCGAGAAATAGGCGACGAGCCCGAACAAGAGCACGATGAAGCCGTAGCGGATGGCGTGGTCGCGCAATGTCATCCGGCGCTCCCGCGCGCTGCTGCCGTCTTTACCCAATCCGAACCCATGCTCTCTCCATTCCAATCCTGTCGCCCGCGCTCAGGCCGCACTGTGCAGCGGCCCGCCGGCGACCTCAGCCAGCAGACGGTCGAGATCGACATCGGCATTGCGGTGTTCGCCGACGATGGTCTGTTCCGACATGACCAGGATGCGATCGGCGGTCTCCAGCGCCTCGTCGAGTTCGGTGACGAACAGCAGCGTGGCGCGTCCGTTTGCACTGGCCCTGAGCTTGGCGGCAATGTCGCGCCGGGCCGAGATATCGACGCCCTGAAACGGCTCATCCAGAATGAACAGCCTTGCATCCTGCGCCATCCAGCGGGCGACCATCACCTTCTGCTGGTTGCCGCCGGACAGCTCCGACATCTCGTCCTTCTCGGAACGGCAGACGATGCCCAGCTCCTCGATCTGCCGGCGCGCAATCGCGCGTTCGAGACGGCGCTTGAGAACAGCGAAACGTGACATGCGCTTGTGAAACGGCAGGCTGATATTTTCCTGGATATTGAAGCCTTGGACGATGCCATTCTCGCCGCGGTCCTTGGCGACCAGGAA
>NZ_RZQL01000216.1 GCF_003997935.1 Mesorhizobium sp. M7A.F.Ca.US.006.01.1.1 | reverse complement strand
GGTTGCAGCAGTGCGGGCTCAAAAGCCTCCGGCAGGTTGGGCTGGGCAGACCGTGACGGCAGCGAAATTCTGGAGGAGGTGTAGGCGTGCATGGCTGTTTTCCCGGTTTATCCGTGACACAGCAATCGCGCGAATCCGCGGGTCGCGAAATTCGGTTATGTCCCTACGGGAAACTACCTAGAGCCGCTCCTCCTGAATCGGTCCAGCGCTGGTCGCCGCAGTGAAGAAAGCTATTCACTTGCTTCGCGGCCCGACACCTGCTGGATCAAGATACGGAAGAAAACGTGGGGTGCACTGTCCGACACCGCAGGCATGAGTGGCTTGAGGGCGCCGGGCTCCCACCAAGCGGCATGCTTGCTCAACATCGCCCATGCATGGTCACGCTCGAGCTTGTGGCCAATCCGGTCCGGCAGTTCCTCATAACGGCCATCGACGACGACGCTTCTCCAGCCTCGGCCCTGGCCGCGTTCACCCACCTGGACGGACACCAGGGGATTGGCACGCATCCAGTCGATCTTCTTGCCGGGCATGGAAAACGCGTAGAGATGATTGTCGGCGTGCGCATAGTGCACCGGCACCACGTAGGGCTGCCCACCCTTCGCGCATGCCAGATGACCGACACGGTTGGCGGTCAGCAATTTCGTGCATTCCAGGGCGGATAATGTGCGGATCAGCATGTGTGATCTCCTGAGTCTATTGGTCGTCCAACAGACTGTTGGCCCAGCCGCCGGAGCTGTCATTGATCGCAATCAAGGCAGCTTGCCGCTCGTCCGCAGCGGCATAGGCGGCAATTTCGTAAATGATTTAAATCAAGGCGCTGCTTGCCGCTTCCCCAGATCATGGGGAGATGTGGAAGCCGATCATGAGCGCTCCGTTTGGTCGCGAACTCGAACTCGCCGTCTTCGACGAGGAGGGCGAACATGCGCTCGTATTTCCCTGTATAAAAGGCCGGCAGGGTTGGAAGCACGCCGGGACTGGCGTGCGCGTCGATATCCGCCCGACCCATTGGCGCTACTGGCAGCCGAAGGCAATGCCGACAGACGGCGGCAAGTCTCTCGGGGACGCTTGCTAGTGTTTGGATTCCACGATCAACGCCATGCGCACGAGATGCGACAGGCTGCCCGCGGCCATCTTGCTCATCACATTGGCACGATGAATCTCGACAGTGCGCGGACTGATACCCAGATCATAGGCGATCGTCTTGTTCGGCAGACCCGACACGAGCCCGTCCAGAACCTGCCGCTCCCGCTCCGAAAGTGTGGCCAGGCGGCCGTGGATTTCGGAGGATTGCGGATGCGTTGCATTCGCCTGGTTGCGGTTGGCCAACGTGGAGCGGATCGCGTCGATCAGCATCTCGTCATCAAACGGCTTTTCAATGAAATCGGAAGCGCCTTCCTTCATTGCCTGAACGGCGAGCGCCACATCGGCATGGCCCGTCATGACAATAACTGGAATTGTATGCCCGCCGGATCTCAGTTGGCGCAGGAATTCGATGCCGTCTATGCCCGGCATGCGCACGTCGGTGACGATGCAGCCGTCGAGGTCGCCCTTTGCCGTCGAGAGAAAAGCCGTGGCCGATTCGTGCAGGCGTACTGCAAAATCTGCAGTCGCCAGAAGAAAACCGAGCGACTTGCGCACGTCCATGTCGTCGTCAACCACGTGCACCAGATCACTGCCGGCCATTTGTGACCTCTTCCTTCTCCACAATGCGCAAGGTGAATCGGAAGGCGGTCCCGCCAGTCGGCATCGCCTCGGCCCATATGTGACCACCGTGCGATTCCACGATGGTGCGGCAAATGGAGAGACCGACACCCATGCCTTGCTTCTTGGTGGTTACAAACGGCTGGAAGAGTTGAGCCGAGACTTCCGGCGCGAGACCCGGGCCAGTATCGATCACGCTTACCTCGGCCATCCCATCATCCCGGGCAATTGTTGTGACTTTCAATTCGCGGCGCGGCGAGTCCTGCATGGCCTCAACCGCATTGCGCATCAGGTTGAGCAAAACCTGCTGAATCTGGATGCGGTCGGTTAAGACCAGTTCGGCGACTGGATCAAGCTTGTAGCTGACGAGGAGATTTATCTCTCTTGCACCAACCAAGGCTAGGGAGGCGGCTTCCTCGATCAGCATTGGCAGTCGTTCGACCTGGCGCTCGCTTTCGCCCCTGGCTACAAAATCCCTCAGGTGACGGATGACGTCGCCCGCCCGCAAGGCCTGCTCAGCTGCCTTTTCCACGGCATCCCGAAGCATGGGCGCATTCTCGTCCCGGCTCTTCTCAAGCAGCCGACGACTGCCTTTGAGGTAGTTCGTGATGGCGGTGAGCGGCTGGTTGATCTCATGAGCAAGCGTTGAGGCCATCTCGCCGAGTGCGGTGAACCGCGCCATGTGCAGCAGTTCCTGCTGCTGCTCCTGGATTCTTGCTTCTGCCCGGTGGCGTTCGGTCAAGTCGCGGCAGAAGCCGGTAAAGAAACGTCCCGTCCCCGGATGCATCTCGCCAACGGAAAGCTCCATCGGGAAAGTCGTGCCATCCTTGCGTGCCCCGGTCACGGTGCGGCCGAGCCCGATGATCCGGCGCTCTCCCGTCGTCAGGTAGCGAAGCAGATAGGCGTCATGCTCGTCGCGGTAGGGCGAGGGCATCAGCATTTTCACGTTTTGACCGATGACTTCGCCTGACTGGTAGCCGAACAGCGTTTCGGCAGCGGTGCTGAAGGATTGAATCCCACCCTGCTCGTCGATGACGACCATCGCGTCCGGCACTGTTGCCAGGATCGACCGCAAATGGTCCTCACGCAGCCGAAGTGCTGCATTTGCAAAGGAGAGTTCGCTGACATCAGTACCTTCAATGAAGATCGCGGTGATCCGGCCATCGTCAGCCTTGACTGGCTGATAAACAAAATCAAGGATGCGCTCTTCGACCGGGCCGTCGGCTATGTTGCGAAGGCCGACCTTCACCCCGTGGCCAATGTAGGGCTCGCCGGTCATGTACACATGGTCCAGATGTTCGAAAAACCCATTCCCTTCGAGCTCGGGAAAGGCGTCCCGCACTGACTTTCCAATCACTTGCCTGTGGCCAGTCAATCGCTGGTAGGCGGCATTGGTCAGCTCGAAAATGTGACCTGGCTCGCGCAGCAGCGCTATAAAGCCTGGTGCCTGATCGAACATTTGAGACAACAATGATTTCAGTGTCGTCCCGCCGGGTGACAAACTGAGTGCTTCGTCTTTGATCACCTGAAGTTCCTGGGTTCGACGGTGCTACCGGGGCTAACTATCACTTCTCGCCGCACACGCAAAACGGATCGAGCCGAGGTTTTCGAACGCAGATGCAGTTGCCGGCCTTTGATGCGCATCAAGGCATTGGACGCTGTCGAATGCAATTCATCCCGCATTCCATCGTTCAGCGAAAGGCGCCCGCAATGTCTTACAAGTCGATCATCGTCAACCTCGCCATCGATGCGCCTCCCGCACCTATTGTAAAGCTGGGGATCGAGCTCGCGGAACGGTTTGGCGCCCGTCTCATCGGTCTGGCGGCTGCGGATGTTCCGCCCTTGGTCGCGACCGGCGACGGTATGGTCTACGAAGGCGAGGTCATGCAGATCCAGCACACCGAAATCGAAAAGCGGCTTGCCGAATTACGCGCCGAGTTCGAGAGGCTGCTTCCTGCATCGATCTTTAGCGAATGGGGCCAAGCTGTTTGCAGCCCAACCCGTTTCCTGAGCATTTCGGCTCGATCCGCCGATCTTATTGTCACCGGCAGCGAGAAGGGGGGAAATGTCTTCCGTGCAGTGGACGTCGGCAGTCTGGTACTTGGTATTGGGCGGCCAGTCCTGGTTGCCGCGAGCAATGTCGAGCCTGTCATGGCAAAAACCGTTCTTGTTGCCTGGAAGGACACCAGGGAAGCGCGGCGGGCGATAGCAGATGCGTTGCCCCTTCTGGCCACGGCCAACGAAGTCGTTATTGCCACAATGGATACCGACCGCGACAAGAGTATCCGCGACAGCCTTGCCGACGTCGCGGTCTTTCTCGAACATCACGGCATCATGGCAGGAACTGAGCTGATCGCCGGCGACCCAGACGGCGACAGGTTGCTGACATTTGCGCGGTCGATCCATGCGGACCTGATCGTCTCGGGTGCCTATGGGCACAGCCGTCTGCGGGAATGGGCGTTCGGCGGGATAACCCGCTCGCTGATTGAGGAAAGCGGCATCAACCGCTTCATGTCGTATTGATGGGTGGACGCCCCAGCAGCCGAGTACGCGGTGGGGTCCAGGAACTTCACTCTACCCCTTTCGCCGCCTTGGCCCGGCGACGGCTCCGTCGGTTGATCGAGATCAAGTCGTCGGCTGCCTGCATGGCTATGAGTCTCATAAGGCAGGAGTGACCAAGATGAGCTTTCTCGACTACCTGATTTCAGTCGACGCCAGGGTCGCGTTGATGGGTCGCATGATGCGCAAGCTGGGTGTCGACAGGCAGTTGAAAGTGGTGGCGGACCATGCAGCCGTCACCGATCGTGCGGTCAACCGCTGCCGATCCTGCGGCCATCAGGACGAATGCTCGACTTGGCTCGACCAAAACGAGCAAGCCGATGCTCCGCCAGACTATTGCCGCAACCGCGACCTGATCGCACGGCTACAACATGTGGCCGGACAGCGTTAGAACGTCGGGCGGCCAAGCACACATTTCGCCCCGGGAAATGGTGGTGCTAGCCCTTGGCTACGAGACCAGGATGACGGACAACGGCTCGGCGCAAAACAGATTGTCCTCAACGCCTTTAACGCCGGCTGCATTTTCGGCCGCGACGATTGCTGCCCGGCGCTCGCGCTCGTCGAAGATGGCGCCGTTCAGTTTTACGATCCCTTTGTCGACAGTGACATTGATCAGCTCATTTCGAGCCCATTTCTGCGCTGCAAGCTCCGCGACGATGCTCTGGCGTATCTGTTCGTTGTCAATGGCCATCGGGGTTGAGGCTGGCTGCATGTCAAGTAACGCACGAAGAAGATCGGAACGGGCAATCATTCCGACAACTTTATCGCCGTCGACGATCGGGACGCGTTTGATGCGGTGATGCGTCATCAACTCGACGACCTCGGCAAGCGATGCATTGGGGGATGCCGTGACGACGCTGTCGGTCATCACCTCTTCGATCCGTCGTCCGTTGGCGAGGACATATTCTTCGGCAACTCGTCCCGGGCTGACAAGAAACTCCAGCCAGCGTGGGCGCTTGCGCTGAGTGCCCAGCTCTTCACGGCGCAGGAGATCACCCTCGCTGATAATGCCCACCAGCGCGCCGTCACGGCGAATGACGGGAAGCCCGCTGATCTTGCTGGAGAGCATCAATCCGGCTGCATCGGCGATCGACGCAGACGGATCAATTGCAACGACCGGTGTGGTCATTATGGTTTTGGCTTGCATGCCAACCTCCTCAGATACTTTATCCCATTGCTTATCGAGGTCGCGCGCGCCGTGTCTTGATCTGAATCATTTTCAGATTGCGAAAGCGCAACGAGAGCGGTCCGAACGAGATTTATGAAGAGGCTTCGCAAATCGCGGAGACTTCATCGTGAAGCAACCCAGTTCGATTGACCCCGACATGGTCGTTGACGAAATCATGAGGAAATGGCCGGCAACGGTGGCTGTGGTGCTGAGATACAAGATGCTGTGCGTCGGCTGCCCGATCGGCACATTCCATACCGTGGCTGAAGCGTGCCTTGAACACCACGTCGATGAAAGCCGTTTCATCGCCGACCTGGAAGCGACTGTCCGCCGCAGAGAATGAGATCAGCGCTTGTCCCGGTTCTCGGCCAGAACTACAAGGCGGTGCGCATCCTTCACGGTGACCTTCTGGCGTCCGCTGACGATTATCCCATTGTCTTCCCACTTGCTGAGCAAGCGGCTGACGGTGTGCAGCGTCGTTCCCGTCATCTCGGCAATGTCCTGCCTGGAAATCGGGAAATCGATTTCGATGCCGCTGTCGGTCTTTCGGCCGGTCTGGTTTGCCAGTCGCAGAAGCGCATGCGCAACCCGCTGCTCCACCTGCTCGGTGGACATCTCCACGACCCGCGTCTGCGTCTCCTGCAGCCTGGTTCCAACCGTCCTGTATGTGGCCGCCCCAAACACTGGGAAGCATCCCGCCAGGTCCGGCCACAGAGCGTTTGGCCAGGCGAGCACCACGCAGTCCACCGCCGCAATTGCGCTGGCTGGGTAGGTCGTTCGGCCAAGTGCCGCGGCGACGCCAAAAATCTCGCCTTCGCCGATGTATCTGGCGATGACCTGTTGTCCGTCCGGTGTGGTGCGAACGACACGGATATGCCCGGCGATCAGCACGAAGAAGGAATGAGCCTCGGCTTCCTGCTCGAAGATCGCAGTCTCCTTGGCATAGCGAGACGGCCGCGCATCCCGCAGGATCTTGCTCTGCTCGTCGGGCGTCAGACCCTGGAAGAGCGGCAGTCGCGAAATCAGCGATCGGTCCAGCGCAGCCAAGCGATTCCTCACGGCCCTACGGTTCCGCATCAGTCGTGCGGAAGACCTTTCTTATCCTGAGTTTGCGCCAGCGCAAATTGTTCCCAGCCGCGTCAGGCTAAATGGCATGGAACGGCGCAATGCCGCGAAGACGAAACAAAGGACAAATCGATGAAACTCTCCATCCTCGCCGCCGCAGTCTCTATCCTGGCGCTCGCCGGCGGCGCAAGCGCCGAAGAGCATATGGTGCAGATGCTCAACAAGGGCGAAAAGGGCGCCATGGTTTTCCAGCCGGCCTTCGTCAAGGCAGCCCCTGGCGACACCGTCAAGTTCGTGCCGACCGACAAGAGCCATGATGCCGAGTCAATCAAAGGCATGCTTCCAGACGGCGCCGAGCCCTTCAAGGGAAAGCCCAGCGAGGAAATCACCGTTACGCTGACAAAGGAGGGCGTTTACGGCGTCAAATGCGCGCCTCACTACGGCATGGGCATGGTCGCCCTGATCGTTGTCGGAAAGCCGGTCAATCTCGATGCCGCCAAGGCGGTCAAGCATCCCGGGAAGGCAAAGACGGTGTTCGCCGACCTGTTCACCCAGGTTCCGGTCAACTGATCGGCAATCGATACAGCCATGCCTGCCGCATGAGGGCAGGCGAGGGCCGGACGGACCGAGGGCGGCGGTTCATCCGGCCCTGTTCATTTGGAGACGCAAATCATGGGGATTCCACGCCTGCGGGCCTACACAGGACCCGCATTTCTTTCCTACGGATTCAGGCCCTTCTTCTTCCTCGGGTCGCTGTATGCCGCGCTCTCCATTCTGCTTTGGCTGCCGATATATGCCGGCGAAGTCGATGCCCACAGTGCGTTCGTTGCCGTCGACTGGCACATTCACGAGATGCTGTTCGGCTATCTGCCGGCGATCGTTACCGGGTTCCTGCTGACCGCCATCCCCAATTGGACTGGCCGGCTGCCCGTACAAGGCTTGCCACTGCTGGCGCTGGTCGTCCTGTGGCTTGCCGGGCGCGCCGCTGTCTACTTCTCGACCGACATCGGCTGGCAAGCAGCCGCGGTGATCGATGGCTCATTTCTGTTTGTGGTGGCTGCCGCCGCCGCCCGCGAAATCATCGCCGGACGCAACTGGCGCAACCTCAAGGTGCTGCTGCCGCTTGTCGTGATGGCGTGCGCCAACGGCATGTTCCATATCGAGGCGCACCTTCAAGGCACATCCGACATCAGCCGCAGGCTCGGTATGGCTGCGGGGATCGTACTCATCTCGCTGATCGGTGGGCGTATCATTCCGAGCTTCACACGCAACTGGCTCGCCCGGGAAAATCCTGGCAAGCTGCCTGCACCGTTCGGCCGTTTTGACATCGCATCGATAGCCATCTCAGCTATCGCGCTGGGAGCGTGGACGTTCGCCCCCCACAACCGCGTCTCAGGAATGCTTATGGCCGTCGCTGCAATCTGCCAGGTGTGGCGTCTGTCGCGCTGGGCTGGCGAACGCACATTGCGGGATCCGCTCGTGCTCATCCTCCACCTTGCATATGCTTTCGTGCCCGTCGGTTTTGCGTTGGTTTCGGCGTCGATCCTTTTGCCCGCAATCGTACCGGTCGCTGCCGGGCTGCATGCGTTCGGCGTCGGCGCCGTCGGGTCAATGACGGTCGCAGTGATGGCCCGCGCCACGCTTGGCCATACCGGCCGGCAACTACGGGCCGGACTGCAAACCATTGTTGTCTTCGCGGCGATCCTGATCGCTGCCTTGTCACGAATCCTTGCGGTTTTTCTCCCTAAGGACGCGATCGTCAATGTCGCCGGCGTTGCATGGGTTCTGGCCTTTGCTGGCTTTCTCCTAGCCTACGGCGTGGCCTTGACGACGCCGAAGGCCAAGTAGCGATCTGAGGGGATGATGTGACGCTGCCCCACAAGCTCAGACAACTGTGAGGCTAAAACTATAATCCGGACGAGGGACGTGGCCGGTGCCTCCACGAGGCGAGGGCCGCGGACGGCTGTTCGACGTCCCCATCGCCTTACAAATGCGTAAGGTTGCAGCCACAATTCCGGGAGGATTCGAGCCAAATTATGTCGATGTTCCCTGGCTATTCAGTATCGCGATCACGCAGCTGTTAAACGTCAGGAAAAATCAAATGACGGAAACCAGAATTGGCTACTCAACTTCCCAGATTGCGCTTCATTGGATCATAGCTGCGCTGGTGTTATTCCAACTGTTCTTTGGCGAGAGCATGACAACCGTGGTCGATGCTGCCGAAGATGGAGCCGCCGTCTCGTCAGCCGATCAGGCATTGGGCTCTGCCCATTACTGGATAGGAATTTCGACCCTGGCACTCGTGCTGATCCGGTTGCTAATGCGTGTAGTTTCCGGTGCGCCTGAGCCTGCAGAAAGCGGACCTGGCTGGATGCGGATCGCCGCACGTGGTTCACACGGCCTTTTCTATCTGCTCTTGCTTTTAACGCCCATTGTGGGACTGCTCGCTTTCTACATTGGCGACCCATGGGGCGACATCCATTCCCTCAACAAGCCAGTGTTTGTCGTCCTGATTTCGGTCCATGCCGTGGCGGCACTGTTCCACCAGTACTGGCTTCGCGATGGCACACTGAAGCGGATGCTGTCGCCCGGTCGATAAGCGGGTCCGTCACGTTTGTAGCCGCCGCCGATACTAAGATCCGACGGCGCTGACGGTCAGATTATTCTCAGGTGAGAGAGCAGATCGCTCGCCCAGCCAGAGCGGTCTCGCACCAGCCTGAATCCCAGATTGTCGGGAGGCGTACCGACGGCACAGCCTCCGCTTTTTCCGTCACTGACGAAGTTCGACATGTAGGCTCTGTGAAGCCCTTCAAGGACGTGGACACCGCAATTGTCGACCGAACTCGCAACACCGCTTCCATCCGCAGCCAACGTGGTGCGGACATAGCAGGTCGAAGTCCACTCCCAGACGTTGCCAGAAAAGTCGGCAAGGCCCAGGGAATTGAAACCAAACGAGCCACGGCTCTTGGGCATCGGGTCCGGTTTGCGATTGAGGTCCACCTCGGCCTTGTAGCTGGTGAGCCATCGTCTGGCGGGGTTGGTGGCGTCGTTTTCGACACCCTCGAATTCGCCTGCGAACCGCTCAGCAGCGGCAAAGGCCCACTCTTCGTCGGATGGCAGTCGCCATTGGTCGCCGGTCACTTCCGAATACCACCGGGCGTAGGCATTCGCATCGAGATAGCTTACTCCGGTGACGGGAGCTTTGCTTGGGATCGCGCGCGTCTCCTGAGCTGGCTGACAGCCGCCAGCCGACACGCAGTCCGCATAGTCGGCCGCGCCGACCTGGTAGGCCATGATTTCGAGAGGTCTGTCGAGTTGCCGCTCGAGGCGGGGGTTGCCTTGCGGGCGTCCCTCTTTCAGGAACTCGCCCGGAGTCGGATAGATGATCGAACCGGAAAGCAAGACAACCGTCATAGCGATGGGGTGGGATTGTCAATCCCCAAAGACCGCCTCTAGCGAGAGCCCTACCGGAACAGCAGCGGCGGCCAGGGCGACCGGCAGGACCTTCAGGATGAAAAGAGACATGGCTTTTGTCCTTGCCCGGACAGCGGCGCCGTCCGGGCATTTTCGAGTGCCGTCAGTTGGTGGCTATGGGTTTGGGCGCCTCGACCTGCGTCATCAGGTCGGCATCCCACTCGCCTTCGACCATGAAGTGAGCGGTCGCTCCGAGTTCCACGGCCTCAATCAGATTGTGATTCACGTAGGCGTAGACACCTGGCTGCAGGAACGTATACAGCGCCGAGCCCGCCGAGCCGCCACGGATGAACCAGGTTTCCAGGTCCTTGGCCGGCGGGTTGGCGAATTTGCCCTGTTCCCAGACATAGTCGCCGTGACCGCCTATCAGATGCGGCCGGGTATCGCGGTTGGCCTGTGAATGGACGATCAACACGGTCTCGCCGACTTTCGCCTTCATGGCGTTGTCGCCGGTCAGGGAACCTACCTTGCCGTTGAACAAGACATGCGTCGGGATCAGCCCGCGCATGACCTTGACGATGTCATCGTAACCGTCGCCGGCAGATTCGTAGCTCTTGAAATTGCCCTTCTCGTCGCGCGGAATATAGAAGTCGTTCTCGCCGATGTAGAAGATCTTGTCGTATCTGGCCGGCTCGCCCTTGTCGTTCCTGAGCCCATCGCGCGGCAACACCATGATTGCGCCGCTCATGCCGGAGACGACATGCCAAGGGATCATCGCGCCACCAGGTGCGCAGTGGTAGACGAACGTTCCCGTCCGCGTCGCCTTGAAGCGCAAGGTCACCTGTTCGCCGGGATTGATCAGCGTGAGACCGCCACCACCCAGAGCGCCAGTCGCGGCGTGGAAGTCGATGTTGTGGGCGAGTGAGTTGGTGTCGGGATTGATGAGCGTCAGCTCGAGATAGTCGTCCTGATGAACGACCATCAGCGGGCCGGGGATCGAGCCGTTGTAGGTCATCGCATTGAGCGTCGTGCCGTCGGCGTCGATGACAAGAGGCTTTTCCTCGATCGTGATGGTGAACTCGACGATCTTGGGTCCACCCTTGGCAACCTGATCGTGCGGATGGACGAACGGCGGTGCCACGAGCTTGATCTTTTCGCGGGCGAGCCCTCGAATGTCCGCCTTTGTCACAGGTGCCGAAAATGCAGGTAGTGCTGCCACGGCGGCAGCGCCGATCGCTGCCCCGAACAGAGCTTCACGTCGCGTGATCATGTCAGTCTCCTATCTCTCAACCGTTGCGGATGAGCAGAACCTAGCTGACCTGACGCAGCGTTTCTTTGCGCTGGCGCAAATTGGTGGAGTTCATTTTGGAGACCTAAGATTCTCGGACACCGATCTGGCGCGTCATAGTCAAGGTGGAGACGGTCGTGGTCCGGTTATTTTGCCAGCACTTCGCTATCTGCCGATCTTGTCTTCCCGATCGATAAGGATCCGCTCGGCGGCGCCGTCGAGATCTTCGTACTGGCCACTCTTCAAAGCCCACAGGAACCCCCCCAGGCCAAGCGCGCCAAGAAAGAGGGCCACAGGTATGAGGTAGGCAAGGGTTGTCATGAGGATTAGGCCAATTTGGTGATATCGGAACGCCTGTCGCGCCGAACATTTTTCACCGGCGAACTTGGCCTGGAACTCTGCAGACGCAGCGCATTTCCGATCACGAGCAGCGATGAAGCGGACATGGCGATCGCTGCGATAAGAGGCGTGACGTGGCCCAGGATGGCGATCGGCACGGCGACGGCATTGTAGACGATCGCAATCGCGATGTTCTGGCGGATCAGGTGTCCCGCCTTGCGCGAGACGTCCA
>NZ_RZQL01000215.1 GCF_003997935.1 Mesorhizobium sp. M7A.F.Ca.US.006.01.1.1 | reverse complement strand
GATGCCGGCGGCGTCGATGCGATCCGCCGTGCACTTGTCCTGCTCGCCGATCATGAACTGAATGCGTCGACCTTCGCCGCGCGCGTCGCAGCCTCGACCGGCGCGCCGCTGGCCGCTTGCCTGCTCGCTGGGCTCGCGACGCTATCGGGACCACGTCATGGCGGCGCCGGCGAGGCGGTGATGCAACTGGCCGAGGATGCGGCGCGACATGGCACCGATGCGACGATCCGGCGCTGGCTCAGCCATGACCGGCCGCTGCCGGGGTTCGGTCATCAGCTCTATCCCGACGGCGATCCCCGAGGGGCAGCGCTTCTGTCGGTGATCGAGGTTGACGGCACACTATCGTCGCTGCGCGACGCTGCCTTTGCGGCGACCGGCGCGCTTCCCAACATCGACTTTGGGCTGGCCGCGCTGACGCGCAGCCTTGGCTTGCCGCGCGATGCACCGTTTCGCCTGTTTGCGCTCGCACGCAGTGTCGGCTGGGCGGCGCACACGGTCGAACAGATAACAAGCGGAAGCATCATCAGGCCGCGCGGCCGCTATGAGGGCGCGCTGGCGTAAGGTCGCAAGAGCAATAAGCTCAGGACATCGTGTCGAGCTTGCGCTGCATGGCCGCGATCTGGTCCTTCAGTTCCTGAAGATCGTCGGGTTTTTCTGACGTTTCCTTCCTGGCCGGCTCGGGCGACGGCGCGGCGGCTGGCGCGGTGCCGGCGGGCGGGAACGGCGTGAACAACCGCATCGCGTTCTGGAACATTTCCATGTTGCGGCGTGTCTGTTCCTCCAGCGCCTTGATCGGCGTGGTGATCTTCATCATGTCGAGCGGCGACTTGCCGATCGCCCCCTTCATCTGCTCGCGAAAACGCTCCTGCTCCTTGGAAAAGGCAAGCATCGACTGCTCGAGGAAGCTCGGCACGATCATCTGCATCTGGTCGCCGTAATAGGCGATGAGCTGGCGCAGGAACGGGATCGGCAGCATGTTCTGCCCGTCCTTGTTCTCCAGTTCGAAGATGATCTGGGTCAGCACCGGATGCGTGATGTCATCGCCGGTCTTGGCGTCCTGGACGGTGAACTCTTCGCCCTTCTTGACCATCTCGGCGAGGTCCTCGAGCGTCACATAGGTGCTGGTGCCGGTGTTGTAGAGGCGGCGATTGGCGTATTTCTTGATGATGATCGGATCGTCTTTAGCGGCCATCTACATCCTCCCGGGGACACCGGCGCGCCTCTGAGCAAGCCGCCGATAACGATTGTGCCTTTTTTTTGAGGATATGCGCAAAAGCTTCACAATTCCAAGCAGTTTGTGCAGTGCGGGATCACTAAATGCTGCATAGCAGGCAAAATATGCTGCGCAGCAATGGACGAATGGCCGCCATGGCAAGGCACGGCCTGCTTGCGGCGCATGGGCCTCATGCCCATTTCCGGTTTGACTTGGGGTTGGGAAAGGGCAAGAAAAGTCCCCAACGACAGAGCAACACCCTTGAAGTCTGGAGAAGAAAATGTCCGCTTCCATCGTCATTGCCAGTGCGGCGCGCACACCGGTCGGCTCCTTCAACGGCGCCTTCGCCGCCACCCCGGCGCATGAGCTCGGCGCCGTCGTCATCAGGGAATTGCTGTCGCGTGCCGGTGTCGAACCAGGCGAGGTCGATGAGGTCATCCTCGGCCAGGTGCTGACCGCCGCGCAAGGCCAGAACCCGGCCCGCCAGGCATCGATCAATGCCGGCCTGCCCAAGGAAACCACAGCCTGGGGCCTCAATCAGGTTTGCGGCTCGGGCCTGCGCGCCATTGCGCTCGGCATGCAGCAGATCGCCACCGGCGACGCCAAGGTGATCATCGCCGGCGGCCAGGAATCGATGTCGCTTTCGACGCATGCCCAGCACCTGCGCGCCGGCGTCAAGATGGGCGACTTCAAGCTGATCGACACCATGATCAAGGATGGGCTGTGGGATGCCTTCAACGGCTATCACATGGGCAACACCGCCGAAAACGTCGCGCGTCAGTTCCAGATCACCCGCGAAGACCAGGACCAGTTCGCGCTCGCCTCGCAGAACAAGGCCGAGGCCGCGCAGAAGGCCGGCAAGTTCAAGGACGAGATCGTCGCCGTCACCATCAAGGGCAAGAAGGGCGACACCATTGTCGACCAGGACGAATATATCCGCCACGGCGCCACGATCGACGCCATGACCAAGCTGAAGCCGGCCTTCGACAAGGACGGCACCGTGACCGCCGCCAATGCATCCGGCATCAATGACGGCGCCGCCGGCGCGCTGCTGATGAGCGAAGCGGAAGCCGTGAGACGCGGCATCACCCCGCTGGCGCGCATCGTGTCCTGGGCGACCGCCGGCGTCGATCCGCAGATCATGGGCACCGGGCCTATTCCCGCCTCGCGCAAGGCCTTGGAAAAGGCCGGCTGGTCGGTCGGCGATCTCGACCTGGTCGAGGCCAACGAAGCCTTCGCCGCGCAGGCCTGTGCCGTCAACAAGGACATGGGCTGGGATCCCTCGATCGTCAACGTCAATGGCGGCGCCATCGCCATCGGCCATCCGATCGGTGCGTCCGGCGCCCGCGTCTTCAACACGCTGGTCTTCGAAATGCGCCGGCGCGGCGTCAAGAAGGGGCTGGCCACCCTGTGCATCGGCGGCGGCATGGGCGTCGCCATGTGCATCGAAGCACTCTGAAGAAAGTCACTAAACGGGCGGCGCGAGCCGCCCGTTTAGTATCCAGTGCCTGCCAAGCCCGACAACAGGGCGATATCAAAAAAGGGGAAATGCATGACCAAGGTAGCAATCGTCACAGGTGGATCGCGCGGCATCGGCGCGGCGATCTCGATCGCATTGAAGACCGTCGGCTATTCGGTTGCGGCGAACTATGCCGGCAATGACGCCGCAGCGGCGAAATTCAAGGCCGAGACCGGCATTCCCGTCTACAAATGGTCGGTCGCCGACTATGATGCCTGCGCCGCCGGCATCCGCCAAGTCGAGGCCGATCTCGGCCCCGTCTCGGTGCTGGTCAACAATGCCGGCATCACCCGCGACGCCATGTTCCACAAGATCACGCGCGAGCAGTGGAAAGAGGTCATCGACACCAACCTGTCCGGCGTCTTCAACATGACGCATCCGCTGTGGAGCGGCATGCGCGACCGCAAGTTCGGCCGTGTCATCACCATCTCCTCGATCAACGGCCAGAAGGGCCAGGCCGGCCAGGTCAACTATTCCGCTGCCAAGGCCGGCGATATCGGCTTCAGCAAAGCTCTCGCTCAGGAGGGGGCTCGCGCCGGCATCACCGTCAACGTCATCTGTCCCGGCTACATCGCCACCGAGATGGTCAAGGCGATCGACGAGAAGGTGCTCAACGAGCGCATCATTCCGCAGATCCCTGTTGGCCGCCTCGGCGAGCCCGAAGAAATCGCGCGCTGCGTCGTCTTCCTCGCATCCGAAGATGCCGGCTTCATCACCGGTTCGACCATCACGGCCAATGGCGGCCAGTATTTCGCCTGACGACGCGGCGGTGTAGGCGGAGAGATCGACGGGCCGGCACACCGGCCTGTTTTTCGTTGGCGGCATGGTCCCTTCGAAGGCACCACAACGGCTGCTGACCCAATCCGGCACGCAGAGGTTAACAGCCGCCGGCCGCCCTGTGCAAAACCTGCTCCCAAGCCTGTGTATTCTCGGTGGATAAGCTGTTCACAACACAAGATATCGGGGTGAACAAAGCGGGAAAATTCCGCCATCGCTGATTCGTCGCCGATTCGTTCCGGCTTTGAGCTGAACGTTAACGACGACAGCCGGAATCGCCTGCCAATTGCTTAACGCAGATTAAGAAAGATCAACAATTTCATAATCTTGGTCGAGGCACGCCAAGCCGCCGTGATCGTTCATCGGCAAAGGTTAACGGCAATGCCCTCTCAGCATGAAACGGGCCAGTTCAGTGATTCAGCATGTGGTGCGTGTCGTGGCCGCGAAATCCACATGTAGCCGTGAACAAAAGCTGAATCTGCGGGAGTCACTGATTCGTCGCCGATTCGTTCCAGACTCGTTCTATCCGTTAATCCGCAGCCGATTGAAAGCTTGACAAAATCACCTTCTGGCCGCTGGCGGAACATTCCGCTTTCGCTTCGCGCCCGAAATCCCTATGTGTCGCCTGTCATACGCGCCATTTGAGGCACGCTCCCGACAACCAGAGGCCAGAAGCCTTATTTCCAGGTCCCGGAAGCCTTATTCTAGGTTGATGAACATCCAGCCCAAACACACAGAGCCGCTGATCCTGTCGGGCCGCGACGTGACCGCCGTGCTCGGCCCGACCAACACCGGCAAGACCCATCTCGCCATCGAGCGCATGGTGGCGCATGAGAGTGGGATTATCGGCCTGCCGCTCAGGCTTCTGGCGCGCGAGGTCTACGCCCGCGTCTGCGAAAAGGTCGGCGCCCACAAGGTCGCGCTGATCACCGGCGAGGAAAAGATCCAGCCGCCGGGCGCCAGATATTCGGTCTGCACCGTCGAGGCCATGCCGCGCGAGACCGACGCCGCCTTTGTCGCCATCGACGAAGTGCAGCTCGCCGGCGACCTCGAGCGCGGCCACATCTTCACCGACCGCATCCTGCACCTGCGCGGCCGCCAGGAAACGCTGCTGCTGGGTGCCGCCACCATGCACGGTATCCTGCAGCGCCTGCTGAGGGGTGTCTCGGTGGTGACGCGGCCGAGGCTGTCGCATCTTGCCTATGCCGGCTCCAAGAAGCTGACCCGCCTGCCGCGGCGCACGGCAATCGTCGCCTTCTCCGCCGACGAGGTCTACGCCATCGCCGAGCTGATCCGCCGCCAGCAAGGCGGTGCCGCCGTCGTGCTCGGCGCGCTCTCGCCGCGCACCCGTAACGCCCAGGTGGCGCTGTTCCAGTCCGGCGATGTCGACTACCTCATCGCCACCGATGCCATCGGCATGGGTCTCAACCTCGACCTCGACCACGTCGCCTTCGCCCAGAACCGCAAGTTCGACGGCTTCCAGTATCGCAACCTGACGGCGGCCGAGCTTGGCCAGATCGCCGGCCGCGCCGGCCGGCATCTGCGCGACGGCACGTTCGGCGTCACCGGCCAGGTCGACCCGCTGGACGAAGAGCTGATCAAGAAGATCGAAGGCCACGACTTCGATCCGGTGAAGGTGCTGCAATGGCGCACCGCGCATTTCGACTTCGCCAGCCTCGATGCGCTGAAGCGTTCGATCGAAACCAACGCCCCGGTCGAGGGGCTGACGCGGGCATTGCCTGCCGTCGACGCGCAGGCGCTCGAGCATCTGTCGCGCGACGAGGACATCCGCGCACTCACCACCAATGCCAAGCGCGTGGCGCTGCTGTGGGAAGCGTGCGCCCTGCCCGACTACCGCAGGATCGCGCCGGCCCAGCATGCCGACCTCATTGCCTCGATCTACACGGACCTCGCACGCCACGGCCATGTCGACGAGAATTACATGGCCGAGCAGGTGCGTCGCGCCGACACCACCGAGGGCGACATTGACACGCTGTCGCATCGCATTGCCCAGATCCGCACCTGGACATTCGTGTCGAACCGGCCCGGCTGGCTGGCCGATCAGGCACACTGGCAGGAAAAGACGCGCGAAATCGAAGACAGATTGTCGGATGCGCTGCATGAGCGGTTGACGAAACGCTTCGTAGACCGCAGGACTTCCGTCCTCATGCGGCGCCTTAGAGAAAATACCATGCCTGAAGCCGAAATTAGTCCTACCGGAACCGTCCTTGTCGAAGGCCACCATGTCGGCGAGCTGCAAGGGTTCCGCTTCACCGCCGACCAGACCGCCGGCGGCGAAGACGCCAAGGCGGTGCGCACCGCTGCCCAGAAGGCGCTGGCCGCCGAGTTCGAATCGCGCGCCGAACGCTTCGGCGCCTCGGCCAATGGCGACATCGCGCTCGGCTCGGACGGCACGCTGCGCTGGATCGGTGCGCCGATCGGCACCCTTGTATCAGGCGAAGACGCGCTGAAGCCGCGGCTGGTGCTGCTGGCCGACGAACAACTGACCGGCCCGGCGCGCGACAAGGTCGCCGCGCGTGCCGAGCGTTTCGTCAATTTCCAGATCGAGTCGCTGCTGAAGCCGCTGGTCGACTTGAAAAGCGCCGACCAGATTTCCGGCATCGGCCGTGGCATCGCCTTCCAGCTGGTTGAGAATTTCGGCCTCATCAACCGACGCGACATCGCCGAGGAGATGAAGTCGCTCGACAGGAAGGCCGCGCCGCCCTTCGCCGGCTTGGCGTGCGCTTCGGCGCCTACCATGTCTTCGTGCCGGCGCTGATCAAGCCGGCGCCTGCCGGACTGGTGACGCTGCTGTGGGCGCTGAAGAATGACGGCAAGGACAAGCCGGGTTTTGGCGACGTGGTCCATGCGCTCGCCTCGGGTCGCACCTCGGTGGTCATCGACCCGGCCTTCGACAAGACCTTCTACAAGCTTGCCGGCTACCGCAATCTCGGCCGCCGCGCCGTGCGCATCGACATCCTGGAACGGTTGGCGGATCTGATCCGTCCGGCGACCAACTGGAAGCCCGGCCTCGGCCAGCGCCCGGACGGCGCCTATGACGGCCAGTCCTTCATGGTGACGCCGCCGATGATGTCGATCCTCGGCGCCACCGCCGACGACATGGAAGAGATCCTCAAAGGATTGGGCTACCGTGCCGAGCCCAAGCCGGCCGTCGAGGTCAAGGCGCGGCTCGAAGCACAGGACAATGCCGCGCGCGAAGCGGCGATGGCGAAGCTTGCGGCGGAAGAGGCTGCACGAGCCGAGCAGGCCAAAGCGGCCGAAGCCACGGCAACGGATGCCGCGGCAGAGGCAGCCGTCGAAGGGTCGGAGCCGGCATCGGACGCAGTGGCCGTTTCGGAAACGGCGGCCGAAATCACATCCGGCGCCGCGGCGGAACCTGCTGCGCCTGCCGTGGAAGAACAAGCGGACGCTTCGGTCGAAACCATGCAAGATGAAGCGCCTGTTGCCGAGGCTGCTGTTGAACCGGCACCGGTTGAACCACAGGCGGAGACTGAAGCTGCGGAGACTGAAGCCGCAGCGGCAGAAGAAGCTGCACCGGCCGAGCTGGTGTCAAATGCCGCGCCCGCAACGGACGCCGCGCCGGACGATCCTGCGGCGGTGACTGAAGCAGCTGTCGGCGAACCCGCGCCGGAAGCCGAAGCGCCAAAACCCGTCCTGTTGTGGCGGCAGGGTCGTTTCGAACAGCGCCCGCGCAACCGCGACGACAGCCGCAGGAACAGTCGCCCGCGCAACGGACAAGCACGCGGCCGAAGCGATGCACCCGTGGATACCGCCGGCGCACCGGCCGCTGCTGCACCCGGAGAACGTCCAGCCCATGAAGGACGGCGCGATGCTGCCGGCAAGCCGCGCTTCGACCGCTCGAAGTTCAAACCCAAGCCGCAGGCCGAAGGCGAACAGCGACGTGACGGCAGGCCGCAAGGCGAGCGTCCCGACCGCCGCGAGGGCCGTCCCGACTGGAAGGCCGGCAGGCCGGATGGCAAGGGGGGTCCCGATCGAGGCCCAGGGGGCGGCAAGCCTGCCTTCCAGCCGAAGCCGCGCGAGGAGCGCCCGGTGCGTTTCGATCCGGATTCGCCCTTCGCCAAGCTCGCTGCCTTGCGCGACCAGTTGAAGAAGTAGAACCCGGCTCGCTTCGATGGTTGCCGAAGGCCGCCAGCGCATCGACAAATGGCTGTTCTTCTCGCGCGCCGTGAAATCACGCTCGCTGGCGGCAAAGCTGGTCGTCGCCGGCCGGGTTCGCATCAATCGCGACAAAGCAGCGCAGGCCTCCGATCAGGTCAAGCCAGGCGACGTCCTGACCATCACGCTCGAGCGGCGCATCTTCATCTGGAAGGTGCTCGGCGCCGGTACGCGACGCGGCCCGGCCGAGGAGGCCCGCACGCTCTACGAGGATATGTCGCCACCGCCCGCACCGAAGGGCGAAGCCCCTCCCGATGCAATTCCGGGGCTGCGCGAGGCCGGCAGCGGCCGCCCGACCAAGAAGGAACGTCGCCAGACCGACCGCTTGCTTGGCGAAGATTGATGCCCGGCGTCCAAAAACACGCGAGGGTCTTTGGACAACGACACGCCTGAGGCGAGAACTGAGCCCCGCAAACAGACGCTCTGCGGGACATGACTGACATCCGCCGGGCCTGCCGTCTGGAATTCCATTCCGGAAACACCGGCACCGTCCGCAATGGCTACCCTTGCAAGCGGTCGACAAAGGCGTTACCTGACGGAAAAAGCCCAACAAAATGGGACGTCCCGGAGCCGACCGATGACCTATGTCGTGACCGACAATTGCATCAAATGCAAATACATGGACTGCATCGAAGTCTGTCCGGTCGACTGTTTCTACGAAGGCGAGAACATGCTCGTCATCCATCCCGACGAATGTATCGACTGCGGCGTTTGCGAGCCGGAATGCCCGGCCGACGCGATCAAGCCCGACACCGAACCCGGCCTCGACAAATGGCTGCAGGTCAACACCGAATATGCCGAGAAATGGCCCAACATCACCGCCAAGAAGGAACCGCCGGCCGACGCCAAATCCTTCGACGGCGAGGCCGGCAAATTCGAGAAATACTTCTCGGCGGAGCCGGGCGAAGGCGATTGACAACACGGCCGCCAAGGTCGGTATTACGCAAGGTAAGAGACATCTCGGATTAACCGGCTTGACAGGCGGCGCTGACCTGTGGCCTTCGCTTGTGCAGCAAAACCTTGATTCTTCCGACTTTTTGTGTTACATCAGCGAAACATGCCGGTGACACAACGTCGATTTATGGCGCAGACGCCCCAAATCACTGAAAGGTGAAAATCCCATTCGGACCAGAGCGATCTGGGCCAGGCGGTCGCAATGTTGCGGTTTGCCGGTCCGGCTTTTCCGATGGGTTCATCTGTTGTGCGGCTAACGATCGGTTTCCCCGATCGCGCGAGTTCGGGCCGGCAGGACGCCGGTACCACAACAAGGAGTTCAGGGCGTAATGGCAACGATCACCCCGCAGAAGAAGTCCACCGCTGCGCGTCACGGTTTCAAGACCGGCGAGTACATCGTCTATCCGGCGCACGGCGTCGGCCAGATCGTCTCGATCGACGAGCAGGAAGTTGCTGGACACAAGCTGGAACTGTTCGTCATCGACTTCTCGAAGGACAAGATGCGCCTGAAGGTGCCGGTCGCCAAGGCGACCTCCATCGGCATGCGCAAGCTGTCGGAAGAGGATTATGTCGAGCGTGCGCTGAAAGTCGTGCAGGGCCGCGCCCGCGTCAAGCGCACCATGTGGTCGCGCCGCGCCCAGGAATATGATGCGAAGATCAATTCGGGCGACCTGATCTCGATCTCGGAAGTCGTGCGCGACCTCTACCGTGCCGACAACCAGCCGGAGCAGTCCTATTCCGAGCGCCAGCTCTACGAGGCGGCGCTCGACCGCATGGCCCGCGAGATCGCGGCCGTCAACCGCATGTCGGAAACCGAAGCCGTGCGCTTGATCGAGGTCAACCTCAACAAGGGCCCCAAGCGTGGCGCCAAGGCCGACAATGAAGAGGCCGAGCAGGAAGAAGCTGCCTGATCTTTCTCGCCTTAATTCGAGAAATCCTGCCTGAAACGATTGGAGGCTCCGGTTTGACCGGGGCCTCTTTTGCTTTCGGGCGGCAGCTTCGATGTTGGTGGTGCACTGCGCATCGGCGTGCTGCATCGCGGCTTGCCGGCGCGCCGAGCCGTCGAGCACGCGCATTCGTTTAACGTGTGTCGCCACTTGCCGCCTTGCCGCCAAAGCAGACCGCAGCAATGGTTTCGCGCAATTCCTCGTCGGCGATCGGCTTGTGCAGGATACGGCTACCGCTGGCGCTGATCTCCTTGAGGCGCGCCGGCGACGTATCGCCAGTGATGATGATGGTCGGGACAACGCGGCCGATGTGGGCGTGAAGCGCACGGATCGCGTCGGTGCCGGTGGTGTCATTCTCGAGGCGGTAGTCTGCGATAATCAGGTCGACCGGCGCATCGCCGGCAGCCAGCGCCGCCGCATGGGCCTTCTGCGTCTCTGCGGCGGAGCGGCCGGGATAGACACGATGTCCCTCCAGGCCGAGCAAGCGCACCATGGCATCGAGAACATCGCCCTCGTCCTCGATCACCATGATGCCAGCGGCACTGCTGGCCGGCGATGTCGTGTCGACCGCTAAGTGAGCTTGCACCGCGCGAGCCTTCGCGACGGTGATGGAAAACAGGGAACCGCGTCCGGGCGTCGACACCAATTTCAGGGGGTGCCCCAACAGTTCGGCGGTGCGGCGAACGATGGCGAGCCCGAGTCCCAGGCCTTGCGTGCGGTCCCGCGCCGGGTTCTGCAACTGCACGAACTCTTCGAAGACCATCCCCTGCTGATCGGCCGGGATGCCGGGGCCGCTGTCGAGGACCTGTATTTCCACACATGCGCCGCGCCGGCGACAGCCCAGCAGGACACCACCTTGCTTGGTGTAGCGAAGGGCATTCGACACCAGGTTGTTGAGGATACGCTTCAGCATCATCGGGTCGCTGTCGACGTAGAGACCACTGTCGACCACGCGCCACGTAAGTCCGCGCTGTTTCGCCTCGGCGGCGAATTCATTGCGAAGATCACCAAAGAGGTCGTGCAGCGGCACCGCCTCGCTCGCGACCGTGACGATGCCCGCATCGAGCCGGGAGATATCGAGCAGAGCGTTGAGCAGCCCACTGAAGTTGCTGACAACCGATTTCGCCCGGCTGGCCAGGTCGCGCGCCTCGCCGGCGGGTACGTCGCCGCGCTGCCCCAATATGGCAAGCGTCGAGACCAGCAGGCTGAGCGCATGGATCGGTTGGCGCAGATCGTGACTCGCCGCTGCCAGAAAACGCGTCTTGGCTCGGTCGGCGGTCTGCGCCCTGTCGCGTTCCTCTTGCAGGTGCTCGACCAGCGTTTCGTTCTCCAGTCGCAGGCTGACGGTTTCGCGCAGCATGCGGTAGGTGATACGGCAGTAGTAGAAATTGATCGCCACCAGCGATACGAGCAGGAACAGGAAGGCGCCGGAAATATCGCTTTGGGTGGTCAAGCAGCGCAAGGCGACCGGCACCACCGTGGCCAGGATGGAACCAACCAGCGCCGGCGGAAAGGCCGACAGCGACGGTACCGTGCCGCAGACGAGACCAGTCAGGACGATGACCGTGAAGGATAGCACGATCGGCGCCTCGGGCATGAAGCCGACCCAGCCAAGCACACCCCACAGACGGCCCGACATACAGGAAAACGCCGTGGCCAGCCATGCCCAGCGCAAGATCGAGTCGCGATCCCTGGAGCGGCTGAAAAAACGGCGCGACGCCAGCACCCGGATAGCCGTCAGCAGATACAACGTCGCCAGCCAGCCGATCAGCCAATTGGCGGAAACGGCCATTCTCAGCACATAGACCGCCGCCATCGAGATCACGATGTTGGAGATGACCACGCCGTAGGAATTGCGATACAGGAGTTCGATCAGGGCCTGGCGTATCTTGTCTTCCTGCATCGAATCCCTCCAATTGCCCCAAGTATTCTCCGGGCGGTCTTCCCCGGTACCGTTGATCTACCGGCAACCTGTTTCGCATAGGTTGGCGATCGATCCATATACGCCGCTGCTGTCCTGGATGGTGCCCTGATGAACCGCCCGCTCACCGCCATAGTCGCCGACGACCATGCCATCGTGCGCGAGGGGCTGAAGCTGCTCATCTCGGCGATGGACAATGTCTCGGTCGTCGCCGAGGCTGCGGATGGCGAGGCGCTGCTTGGCCATCTGCGAAGCACGCGCGCCGACCTTTTGATCCTCGACCTCGGCATGCCAGGTGTCGCCGGGATGCAGTTCATCGCCACCATCAGGATCTTGGCGCCACGCCTGCGGATCGTAGTGCTGACGGCCAATATCGAGCCGAGGACGGTGCGCGCCGCGCTCAGTGCCGGCGCCAACGCCTACCTGACCAAGGACGGCGATCCCGAGGAACTCGGCGCTGCCATCGAAGCGGTCAAGAACGGAGGCACCTATCTGG
>NZ_RZQL01000214.1 GCF_003997935.1 Mesorhizobium sp. M7A.F.Ca.US.006.01.1.1 | reverse complement strand
ATGCTTCGGCTCCTGCGACTGCCCCGGCCACTGCGCCTGCCGCCGGCTCGACGCCGCCGGCGACCAACGGCACGGCTCCCGCCGCACCGGCGACCCCGCAGGTTCCAAACCAGTAGTTCTCGGTGCCTGAACCGCGATCTGTGGTCGTTTGAACACAGTCGCGGCAAATGCAGCGAGATCACGAAGATTCGACGGGGTGAGGCATGGCCCCACGCTTGAGGCGGCCGCGCTTATTCGACTATAGATTGCACGCGGCATTTCCGGCGCCCTTGGGGGGCGCTGGGCGACGCCGTGGCAACAAGCATAGAACGATCGGATCTTCGCCATGCAGCTTCGCAGCTTCATTTTCCTGGGACTTTGCGCCGCACTCGGCGTGAGTTCCCCCGCTTTCGCAGGCGTTCCGGCCAATATGGCCGCACAGCCTTCGGCTGAAACAACTTCTGCCATCAACGTCGCCGTCAAGAGTGATGCGTCGCAATTGAAGCTTCTCAAGAAGAAGAAAAACCCGACGCCCGACGACCTCGCCCAGATCAAGAAGATCGAGGCCAAGATCGTTGCCGACAAGGAAGCCGCCAAAGCCAAGGCGCTCGAAGCCAGGAAGCTGGCAATGCGCGAGGCGGCCAAGGCCAAGGCCGACGCGGAACGGCAGGCGTTCCTTGCCAAGAAGGGCAAGAGCGCGCCGGCAACCGAGGTGGCCGATGCCAAGCCGGCCAAGAAGCAGGCTGCCAAGATCATCGAGCCTATCGAACCGATAGCGCCGATCCAGTCGGCCGAGCCGCTTCCGGCGGAGGCCATGAACGTCGCCCTGACCGGCAACAATGGCGAACTGCGCAGCGAAGTCATCGGCCAGAAGAAGCCGAGCGGCGGCGGCCTGTTCGCCGGCCTTTTCGGCGGGACGTCGTCCGGCTCCTCGATAAGCTATCTTCCCGAGACGCGGGCTCTCGATCAGGCTCTCGCCAAGAGGGAGGCCAAGAAGCAGTTCAAGGTGAAGCCGGAATTCGTGCCGCAGGACGTGGAATTCACTGGTTACGATGCCGGCACCATCGTCATCGACACCAGCGCGCGGCGCCTTTACCTCGTCGAATCATCTTCCACCGCGCGGCGCTACGCCATTGCGGTCGGCCGCGAGGGCCTGCAGTTCAAGGGCACGGTCGCGGTCGGTGACAAGCAGGAATGGCCGCGCTGGATCCCGACGCTGGACATGCAGAAGCGCGAGCCGAAGCATTACGGCCAGTATAAGGACGGTATGCCTGGCGGTGGCCAGAATCCGCTCGGCGCCCGCGCCATCTATCTCTATGACGGCAAGAAGGACACGCATCTGCGCATCCACGGCACCATCGCGCCGCAGTCGATCGGAACCAGCGCCTCTAATGGCTGCTTCCGCATGATCAACGAGCACGTCATGGACCTCTACAGCCGCGTCAGGGTTGGCACCAAGGTCGTCATCATCTGACGTTTTCGTCATCCTGCCGAAAGGGCCGGCTTAGCCGGCCCTTTTGTTTTGCCCTGTTCACGATCCAAGCGCCTTCTTGGGAAAAAAGCTTCGCGGCGGTTTTTTCTCTGGCGGAATCAATCCGGCCGCGTTAAGCGATGACTCCCATGGCGCGATATGTATTCATCACAGGCGGCGTGGTTTCCTCACTTGGAAAAGGCATTGCCGCAGCGGCCCTTGGGGCTCTCCTGCAGGCGCGAGGCTATCGCGCACGCATCAAAAAACTCGATCCTTATCTCAATGTCGATCCGGGCACGATGTCGCCGTACCAGCATGGCGAAGTCTTCGTCACCGACGATGGTGCGGAAACCGATCTTGATCTTGGCCATTACGAGCGCTTCACAGGCCGCTCCGCCAACCAGCAGGACAACATCACCACCGGCCGCATCTACAAGAACATCATCGAGCGCGAGCGGCGCGGCGACTATCTCGGCGCCACTGTGCAGGTCATTCCGCACGTCACCGACGAGATCAAGAATTTCGTCCTCAACGGCAATGACGATTATGATTTCGTGCTGTGCGAGATCGGCGGCACGGTCGGCGACATCGAGGCGATGCCGTTCCTTGAGGCGATCCGCCAGCTCGGCAACGACCTGCCGCGCAACAATGCCGTCTACGTCCATCTGACGCTGATGCCCTACATCCCGACGGCGGGCGAGCTGAAGACCAAGCCGACCCAGCATTCGGTCAAGGAACTGCGCGGCATCGGCATCGCGCCCGACATCCTGCTGGTCCGCGCGGACCGCGCCATTCCCAAGGAAGAGCGCAGGAAGCTGTCGCTGTTCTGCAATGTCCGCGAGAGCGCTGTGATCCAGGCGCTCGACGTGCCGCATATCTACGATGTGCCGATGGCCTATCACAAGGAAGGGCTCGATTCGGAAGTGCTCGCCGCCTTCGGTATCGATCCGGCGCCGAAGCCGCGAATGGAGCCCTGGCAGGCGGTGTCCAACCGCATCCACAATCCGGAAGGCGAGGTGACCATCGCCGTGGTCGGCAAATATACCGGGCTCAAGGATGCCTACAAATCGCTGATCGAAGCGCTTTCGCATGGCGGCCTGGCCAACCACGTCAAGGTCAAGCTCGACTGGATCGAATCGGAGATCTTCGAAAAGGAGGATCCGACGCCGTGGCTGGAAAAGGTGCATGGCATCCTGGTTCCCGGCGGCTTTGGCGAGCGCGGCTCGGAAGGCAAGATCCTGGCGGCGAAGTTCGCGCGTGAGCGAAAAGTGCCGTATTTCGGCATTTGCTTCGGCATGCAGATGGCCTGCATCGAGGCGGCGCGGTCGCTGGCCGGCGTCGAGCATGCATCTTCTACCGAATTCGGTCCGACCGAGGAGCCGGTTGTGGGCCTGATGACCGAATGGCTGAAAGGCAACATGCTGGAGAAGCGCCGGGAAACCGGCGATCTCGGCGGCACGATGCGGCTCGGCGCCTATCAGGCCGAACTCGCCAAGGGCTCCAAGATCGCGGAGATCTACGGCGACACACAGATTTCCGAGCGTCATCGCCACCGCTACGAGGTCAATGTCGACTACAAGGAGCGGCTCGAGGATTGCGGCCTGGTGTTTGCCGGCATGTCGCCTGACGGCGTGCTGCCGGAGACGGTCGAGTATCCAGACCACCCCTGGTTCATCGGCGTGCAATATCATCCGGAACTGAAAAGCCGGCCGCTCGACCCGCATCCGCTGTTCGCCAGTTTCATCGAGGCGGCCGTGGAGCAGAGCCGGCTGGTGTAGGCCGGCTGGACTATGCAGACCTATGTCGCACTGCTTTACAGCGTCATCCTGGGCGAGGGGCGGCGGGTCGTGATGGCCGATCTCAAGGCCATGGCGGAAGATCTCGGACTGAAGAATACGCGCACGCTCGTGGCGACCGGCAATCTGGTCTTCGAGGCGCCGGCAACTGATATCGCCAACCTTGAACAGCGGCTGGAAACAGCCTTCGAAAAGACCTTCGGCCGCCATGTCGATATCATCGTCCGTGGTGCCGAGGACTGGCTGAAGCTTGCCGCCGGCAATCCGTTCCCGGCCGATTCGGCTAAAACAGGCGATCAGGTGGCCGTACGGGTGATGCGCAAGCCTGCGCCCGTGGAGGCCGTGAAGGGGCTCCAAGCCTATGCCGGCGAGGATGAAAAAGTGACTTCGGTCGGCGGCGACATCTGGGTCGTATTTTCACGCGAGAGGCCAAGCTCGCGGCTGCTTGCGGCGATGAATCACAAGCGCATGGGCACGGGCACGTCGCGCAACTGGAACACAGTGCGCAGATTGGCCGAGATGCTCGGGTAGGTTTTGGGGCGGCTCTCGCCGCCCCAATTCACCTTGTCAGGCTTTCGCGGTCTTGGCGCCGGCGCCCAAAGCGGCGGTGCGCAGCACGTAGTAGATAATGCCGGCGATCGCCACGCCGAAGAACCAGCCATAGACACCCCACCAGGACGGCAGCCAGTTGGTGAAGTTCGGCAGGATCGACGAGAAGATGGCGCCGATGCCTGCGGCGACGAAGGCGTTGACGTGCCAGCCGCCCTGGAAGCGGAACTCGCCATCTTCGCGGTAAAGCGCCTCGACGTCGACCTCGCCCTTCCGGATCAGGTAGTAGTCGACCATCATCACCCCGAAGATCGGCCCCATCGTCGCGCCGATGATGTTGACGAAGGAAGCGGCACTGCCTTCCCACGGCGCGAAGGGATAGAGCAGCAGGGCGATCACGGCCGCGATATAGCCGCCCTTCTTGAAGTCGATCTGCCTGGGGAAGACGTTGGAGAAGTCGAAGGCCGGCGAGACGAAATTGGCGACCACGTTGATGCCAAGCGTTGCTACCGCAAAGGTCAGGGCTGCGAGCGCCGCCAGGAACCAGCTGTCGAATTTCGCCGAGATCTGGTCGGGATGCAGGAGCACTTCGCCATAGACGTCAAAGGCGGCAATGGTGGTGACGCCGGCGACCAGCGAGAACAGGATCAGGTTGATCGGCAGGCCCCAGATATTGCCCTTGCGCAGCGATGCCTTGTCCGGCGCGTAACGGGCGAAATCGCAGAAATTGAGATAGAGCGCTGAGAAATAGGTGACCCAGATCGCCGCTACCGCAAACAGTGACGTCCACGATCCCGGCGTACCCGGCACGCCAGCGTCCTTGGTCTTGTCCAGCAGCACGTCCATCGGGATGTCGCTGGTGAACGCAAATCTCCCGGATTTGACGCAGAGATAGATCGCCAGGATCAGCATCATCACCCACACCGCTGGGCCGGCCCAGTCCTGGAAGCGGCGCACGGTTTCCATGCCGTTCTGGATGATCAGCAGCTGCAGCGCCCAGATGACCACGAAGCAGATCACCTCCAGGCCGGTATGGCCGAGGAAATGCGTGTTGGCGTTGAAATCGGCGAACCATTGCGAGCGGATCAAAAGCGCCACGATCGCGCCGGAGGCGGCAGCCGTCTGTGCGCCATACCAGAAACAGGCGACGACGGCGCGCACCAGTGCCGGAATGTTGGCGCCCCAGATGCCGAAAGAAGCGCGGGCAAGCACGGGGTAGGGCACGCCCGTCTTCACACCGGCATAGCCGACCATGTTCATCAGCGCGTAGATGATCAGCGAGCCGATGCCTATGGCGATGATGAAATTGACGAAGCCGCCGCAAAACAGGAACAGACTGGCGGCAAGATAGTAGCCCCAAAGGCTGTGGACGTCCGACGTCCAGACGTTGAAGATCGAGAATGGTCCCCAGTTTCGAACTTTGGCCGGAGCCAGATCCTCGTTGTACAGATCAGGTGAAGCACCCTGTATCGTCATTGCAATGTTCCCCTTTTGCAGCACGCGCCCTCACGCGTTGGCCGCGTGCAGGTTAAGCTTGCCGCAGGGGAACCGACAAGCAACCTATTTGCCGGCTTTGGCCTTAAAGATATTCAATGAGAACTGCGATTATCGATGCAAGGCGATGGTGGGTCATCGCTGAACCCGGCACGGATGATTCGAAGTTCGACGCTGGGATTCCAATCTGAAACGGTAGGGCGCCATCTAAGCGATGGCCATCACCTGCTTGTGGTCCGCGACTTCGGCGAGCAGCCAATCCTGAAACAGGCCGGTGCCTGGTTTGTTGCCGATGCTGCGACGCTGATGCAGGTAAATGCCGGCCGGATAGGTGTGACGGGCACGGAACGGGGCGACCAGTTTGCCTTGCTGCAGAAAATCTTGCGCCATGATCGTGTCCGCAAGCGCTATTCCGGCGCCATTGATCGCTTCGCGCATTATCAGGGTGCAATCATCCAGTGTTGTGCTGGATTTTGGCGTCGTTTCCAGAACGCCTTCCTGCTCCAGCCAACGCTTCCATCTCATGGTTTCGCATTCATGGATCAGATGATGATTGACCAGATCGGCCGGCGATCGCAGCGGCACAGGCCCCTCCAAAAGCGAAGGCGCACAGACCGGCGTCAAAAGCAGCGGGATCAGCAGCGTCAAAGCCGGGCCGGCCTTGTAGACGAACTCGTCGACAATGGCCAAATCGAAGTTGGCGCGCTTGCCTGAAGTGGAGATCTCCAGATCCACCGACGGATGCAACCGGCGAAAGTTCGGCAACCGGTCCGCCAGCCAAAGGTTCAGAACGGTGGGCGCGCACAAGACCCGGACCCGTTGGATCTTACCGTGGCGCGACCCCTCGGAGAGGCTGACGTCGTCGGTGGCGCGCCAGATGGCTTCGAACGCCTCCGAGAGGCTGCGCGCATAGTAGGAGCCCCTTATGGTTGGGGTTATCTGGCGAAAACCGCGTTCGAACAGGTCCTGGCCAAGATTTCGTTCAAGCGCGCGGATGTGGCGGCTGACAGCCGAGGGTGTCAGATGCAGTTCTTCCGCCGCGTCCTTGACGCTGCCGAGGCGAGCGGCGGCCTCGAAAGCGCGCATGCCATTGAGTGAGGGAAGGGCCATTGGCCGATCATGAATTGTCAGTTGAGTTTTTGTCAATCGACATGGACAGAATTCGCGTTTGATCGCCTGCCCCGTTAGGGGATACCCAGAAGACAAGAGCAATTAAGTCGTCTCAAAAAAGCGACTATCTGGGGACCGGCACTACCACGAACGGCGGAGACCGGCTTGACCAGTCTCCACCGGGGTAAGCGAGGCGTTGCTCGCTACCCGGCTGGTATTGCCGCAATTGGAGAGAGCGCCAGCCTATGCCTCAATCGCCAGCGCCGGTCTTCGAGACCGCGGATGAGATTTCCGCGGAAACCTCCGTCGTCGTGATTTTGCAAACTGCCCAAACAGGCTTCGGCCCGCGGGCAGTCGCCCTGGATGCCGAGATGAGCGGGATTCTCTCTCGTGCATGCTCCGACCCGGCCGTCTTGGCCGAATCCGGCACCTGCATCGATCTTATTGCCCCGCAGGCAGTATCGACCAAGCGCGTGATCGTCCTGGCGTTGGGCAAAGCTGAAGCCGTAACCACCCTGTCACTGGCACGCGCCGGCGGTCTGCTTGCCGCGCATCTGGAGGGCAAGGGGGAATGCGCAGCCACCCTGGTCCTGGACCCCATCGCTGGCATTGAACTATCCGGCGCCGAAATCCTGGCGCGTGTCGCGCTTGGCATGCGGCTGCGCCGCTATCGTTTCGACATGCGCAATCGGCGGCAAGGGGCGGGAGCGGATCGAACCTTGCGGGTGAAACTGGTCGGAGCCGGCGGCCCGGATCTGACCGCGGCGCTGACGCGGATCAATGCCATCGCCGATGGCGTCGAATATGCGCGGACCCTGGTCAACCTGCCACCGAACCATCTCCACCCCGACAATTTCCATGATCATCTGGAGCCGCTGCGTGAAGCCGGCATCGACATCGAAATGCTCGATGCCGCGCAACTGAAGGAGCTCGGCATGAACGCGCTTCTCGCCGTTGGATCGGGCTCGGCGCGCCCGCCGCGGGTCGCTGTCCTGCGCTACCGGGGCAAGGGTGCTCCCGCCCAACCACTCGCTTTCGTCGGCAAGGGCGTCTGCTTCGATTCGGGAGGCCTCTGCATCAAGGGCGGAGCGCAGATGTTCGACATGAAAGCCGACATGGGCGGAGCGGCCGCTGTGGTCGGCCTGCTGATCGCGCTCGCCCGGCAAGGCAGCCCGGTACACGTTGTCGGTGTTCTCGGCATCGCCGAGAACATGCCATCCGGTACCGCGCTCAAACCGCGCGACATCATCACCACGGCCTCGGGACAGACCGTGGAAGTGTTCGATACGGATGCGGAGGGACGCCTGCTTCTGGCCGACTGCCTCCACTATGCAGCCACGCGCTTCAATCCTTCGGTGATCGTCGATCTGGCGACGCTGACCTATTCGGTGACGCGTGGCCTAGGGTCGATATTCGCCGGCCTGTTCAGCACCGACGATGCCATCGCGTCGCAGATGATCGCGGCCGGAGAAACGGTCGGCGAGCGGTTCTGGCGGCTGCCGCTCGACCGGGCCTATGATGAGGGTCTGCAATCGCCGTTCGCGGACCTCAGGCATCATGCCAAGGACATGGAAGATGGCGACGCGCCCTATGCCGCGGCCTTCCTGCGCCACTTCACGGAAGATCGCCCGTGGGTGCATCTCGACATCGCCAGCAAGGAACTGGCCGACACCGATCGGCCGCTCGGCAGGCAAGGTGCCACGGCGTTTGGCGTGCAGATGCTGGAAGAGTGGGTGCAGGTCACCCGCAACATGAGTTAGGCGCCCGCCGTCACGGACAAATGCAAGATGCCTTCAACCGCACTGGGAACTGGGATGTCATCTGAGATCATCGGCATGGAAGGACAGGCCGCTTTCGGCGCCTACGAGACCTGGTATCGGGTTAGTGGTGAACTCGGTGGCGAAAAGGCGCCGGCGGTGATCCTGCATGGTGGCCCGGGCGTCGCCCACAACTATGTCGATGCCTACAAGCTTCTTGCGCGAAGGGACCGCGCCGTCATCCATTATGACCAGTTGGGCTGCGGCAATTCCACCTTGCTGCCTGAGAAAGGCGCCGATTTCTGGACACCTGGGCTGTTCATCGACGAGCTTGAAAACCTGGTCGACCACCTCGGCATTCGGACGGGCTTCCACGTCCTCGGCCAGAGCTGGGGCGGCATGCTGGGCGCCGAATATGCCGTGACGCGGCCGAAGGGTCTGAAATCGCTGACCATAGCCAACTCCCCGGCTTCCATGAAGTTGTGGGTCGAAGAGGCCAACCGGTTGCGTGCGGATCTGCCTGCGGATGTGCAGGAGACTCTGACCCGACACGAGCAGGCCGGCACAACAGACGATGCGGCGTATCAGGCGGCGACGATGGTGTTCTACGAGCGGCATGTCTGCCGGGTCGTGCCTTTCCCGTCCGAAGTCACGGAAAGTTTCGCCCAGGTCGTGCGCAATCCGACCGTCTATAATCTGATGAATGGGCCGAACGAGTTCCATGTCATCGGAACGCTGAAGAACTGGAGCATCGTCGAACGCCTGCCGGCCATCGATGTTCCCACACTGATCATCTCCGGACGTCACGACGAGGCTACGCCCGCGACCGTGCAGCCCTACAAGGACGGCATCAAGGGGTCGCGCTGGGAGATATTCGAGCATTCCAGCCACATGCCGCATGTCGAAGAGCAAGAAGCGTGCATGCGGGTGGTGGGAGACTTCCTGGACCACAACGATAATTGAAAAAAGGGGAATCAAGACATGAAGAAACTGCTTCTGGCGGCGTCAGCCGCGGCATTGCTGGCCGGTACATGGCTAGCCCCGGCACAGGCCGAATATCTCAAGGAGCACCGAGGCGGCACCATCCGCCTGTTGGCCCGCTCCGCGGCCGGAACGCTCGATCCGCACATCAATTACACGGACCAGGGCTGGCAGATGTACCAGCCGATCTATGACGGCCTGGTGGCCTTCCGCAAGGCCGAGGGCATGGACGGCTTCACCGTCGTTCCCGATCTGGCCGAGACCCTGCCGCAGGTCAGCAATGACGGCAAGACCTTCACCTTCAAGCTGCGCAAGGGCATCAAGTTCTCCAGCGGCCAGGATCTTGGCGTGAAGGACGTCGTCGCTTCCTTCCAGCGCATCTTCAAGGTTTCCGGACCGACCTCCGGCACGTTCTATGCCGGTATCGTCGGTGCCGACAAATGCCTGGCCGACACCAAGAGCTGCACGCTGGAAGGCGGTGTTGTCGGCGACGAAGCCGCCGGCACCATCACCATCAACATCACCAAGCCGGATGCCGAGCTGCTCTACAAGCTTGCCTTGCCGCATGCCGTGGTCCTGCCGGCGGACACACCCGCCGAAGACATGGGTTCCAAGCCCATTCCCAGCACCGGTGCCTACATGATCTCCGCCTTCGACCCCAACAAGGGCATGACGGTTTCCCGCAACCCCAATTTCAAGCAGTGGAGCGAAGAAGCCCAGCCGGACGGCTATCCGGATGTCGTCCAATATGATTTCGGCCTGTCCGATGAGGCAGCCGTCACCGCGATCCAGAACGGCGAAGCGGACTGGATGTTCGACGCTCTGCCGAGCGACCGCCTGGGCGAACTGGGCAGCAAGTCCATGGACCAGCTGCACATCTCACCGCTTTCGGCTTGGTGGTACGCGCCGCTGAACAACCGTCTCGCACCCTTCGACAATGAAAAAGCTCGCCAGGCCGTTGCCTATGCGATCGATCGCAACACGCTGGTCAAGCTGTTCGGCGGCAAGGTGCTGGCTTCGCCGGTCTGCCAGGTCCTGCCTCCGGACTTCCCCGGCCATGAAGACTATTGCCCCTTCACCAAGAATCCCGGCGCCAAATGGTCGGCCCCCGACCTCGACAAGGCAAAGCAGCTCGTCGAGGACTCGGGCACCAAGGGCCAGAAGGTGACCATTATCGTCGAGGACACCGCCATTTCGCGCTCCATCGGCGTCTATCTGCAGAGCGTGCTGACCAGCATCGGCTATGTCGCCGACGTCAAGCCGATCTCGTCGAACATCCAGTTCACCTACATCCAGAACACCAACAACAAGGTGCAGATGTCCGTCACCCAGTGGTACAAGGACTATCCGGCGGCTTCGGACTTCCTGAACATCCTGTTCAGCTGTGCCTCCTTCCGCGATGGTTCGGACGCCTCGATCAACATCGCCGGCTTCTGCGACAAGGAAATCGACGCCAAGATGCAAAAAGCATTGGACCTCGGCGTCACCGACCAGAAAGCCGCCGACAAAATGTGGGCTGAAATCGACAGGCAAGTCACCGACAAGGCACCCGCCGTCGGCCTCTTCACGCCGAAGCGGCTTGACTTTGTCAGCAAACGTCTTGGCAATTTCAAGTTCAACCGGCAGTTCAACTGGATGATCACCCAATCCTGGGTACAGTAATGGCCTGGGTGCAGTAACGAACCGCGGAGGGGCACGTCCGTGTCGAACGTAGCTGTCGCCGTGCCGCGCAAGACGCGAGGGCCCTGGGCCGTCGCGTTTGCGAAGCTGGCAACGGACGGGGCCGCCATGGCGTCGCTGGCCGTGTTCCTCCTCATCGTCCTTGCCTGCCTCAGTGCGCCTCTTTATGCGAAATGGGCAGGCGTGGACCCATTCGCCTCGACGCTCGACGCCGTCATCCAGATCGACGGTGCCGACGTTCCGGTGATGGAACAGTCGACGGAGGGGCTCGGGCTTGGCTACACACCGCTTGGTCCAACCTGGCGGCTGGGCAATTACTTCCTCGGTGCCGACAGCCAGGGGCGCGATGTCATGGCCAGGATGCTCTACGGCGGGCTGAGCTCGCTGTTGATCTCCGGAGCAGCCACCATCTTCACCCTGATCCTGGGCACGGCGGCGGGATTGATCGCCGGCTATTTCGGCGGCGTCACCGACACGGTGCTGTCGCGTTTCCTCGACATCCTGTGGGCGTTCCCGATTTATCTGCTGGCGATTTCGCTCTCCATCGTCACCATCGCGCATGGCATCACAATCGGACCGATCCAGATCGAGTCCGGCAGCCTGTGGCTGCCTGTCATCATCATCGGCATCGTCTACGTGCCCTATGTAGCCCGCCCAATACGCGGGCAGGTTCTGGCGCTGCGCAAGAGCGAGTTCGTGCTGGCCGCGATCAATCTGGGCGTGCCGGGGTGGCGCATCCTGTGGCGCGATATCCTGCCCAACGTCACCACCACGCTCATCGTCTTCGTGCCGCTGATGATGGCGCTGAACATGCTTACGGAATCGGCACTCTCCTTCCTGTCGATCGGCGTGCAGCCGCCCGCGGCGAGCTGGGGCACCATCATCCAGGACGGACAGGCGCTGCTTTACACCAGGCCATTGGTGGCGCTTGTGCCGGGGCTGGCGATCGCGGTTTCCGTCATGGCGCTCAATGTTTTTGGCGACGGCCTGCGCGACGCGCTCGATCCGCGCTCCAAGGTTCGGCTGGGGCGCGACTGATGATCTACCCAATCCTGCGCCGGTTCGGCCAGATGCTGTTCGTGATGTTCGGCATCTCGGTCATCGTCTTCCTGATTTTCTTCGCAACGCCGGGCGCCGACCCGGCGGCGCGCATCGCCGGCCGCAATGCATCGCCCGAAGTACTGGAGGCGGTGCGCCACAGCTTCGGCTTCGACCGGCCGCTCTACGTGCAATATGTGACGATGATGGAGAAGATCTTCGTCACCGGCGATCTGACCTCCTTCGTCAATCGTGGCTGGAAGGTGGTGCCGGCGGCGTTTGGGTTCATCCCCCGTTCCC
>NZ_RZQL01000213.1 GCF_003997935.1 Mesorhizobium sp. M7A.F.Ca.US.006.01.1.1 | reverse complement strand
GTTTTGAACACCGGCGGCGACTTGACCAACCATGGCGATGTCCTCGGTGGCACGGGCGGGGTTTTAGCCGCCGGCGGAACAGCCATTGTGATGGGAGATCTTGGCAGTATCGTCAACGACGGTCGCATTGCCGGTGGTCAGGGCGGGCTTTCCGCATCCGCCGGCGCGGCGATCGACCTCAGAAATGGTGGGACGATCATCAACGGCGGGGTGATCATTGGCGGTGAGGGCGACCATAGCGGTACCGGCGGCCTTTATGGCGCTGCTGGCGGAACCGGCAGTGGCGGCGCCCCCGGCTTTATTCCTCTGACGCCCAGTAACGGAAACGGTGGTAGCGGCATCATCGGGGCCAATTTGGCGGTGCTTAACGGCGGGGTGATTACTGGGGGAGATTCTCTCTTTGGCCGGGCTAACGCCATCACCTTCACCGGCGGCGCCAACACGCTTTCCCTGCGAAACGGCTCGATTATCACCGGCAATGTCGTGGTGGAGAGTGGCGCGACCGGCTCTTTGATGCTCGGGGACTATGACACGCTGCCTTCCACACCGGCCTTCGATGTCTCGAAGCTCGTGAATACGGCCACGGTAGGTGCGAGTGACGAGTTCGTCGGCTTCACGAGCTTTAACAAGGCCGGGACGAATACCGTGACCCTGACCGGCACGGGTGCGCAGGACTGGACCATCGATCAAGGCACCTTGGTCGGCGACACCAACAGCTTCGGCGGCAATCTCACCTTCTCAGGCCTGGGCAGCGGCATCGTCGTCTTCGACCAGGCGAGCGACGGTACCTATGCCGGGACCATTACCGGCCCCGGCCATTTCGCCAAGACCGGCGCCGGTACGCTGACGCTGTCGGGCGACAGTTTCGACCTCGCGGGCAACGTGGCCGTCTCGGCAGGCACGCTCGACATCGACACACAGCTCACCTCAGTTACCGGGATCATTGATACTGACGGAACTGATCCGGACGAGTCGGCCACCGCAAGAGTTTCAGGGTCGTCCACCTGGACTACCAACCTCCTTATTGTCGGAGATCACGATAAAGGGAAAGGGAGCCTGATCGTCGAGAATGGCGGTCAGGTTTTCAGCGCTGCGGGAGGAGCTCTGGCGCAAGGCGCGGGCAGCACTGGCTCCGCGGTGATTTCCGGGAATGATTCGAGTTGGACACTCGATGGTACCATCTCAGTTGGTCACTATGGCAATGGATCGCTCAGCATTGAAGATGGCGGGCAGGTTTCCAGCGGCAACGCCCTTATTGGTGCGGATGCTCAAGCCACCGGAGTTGTGAATATTACGGGCCGCGGGTCGGTTTGGACAGGCAACACCTTCATTGCCGTTGGCTTCGTTGGCAAGGGCACGCTGACTCTGTCGGAGGGCGGGCAGGTTTCGGTTGCTGGGGGGCCTGCTGCTGTTGTGTTGGCGGCCCAGACAGGATCATTCGGAACGCTCAACATCGGTGCGGCAAGTGGGGAAGTGGCGAAGGCCGCCGGCACGGTTGATGCGGCATCGATAGCTTTTGGCCCTGGCACAGGCACGGTTGTGTTCAATCATCTGGGAAATCCCGATGGGTCCGATCTGATTTTCAGCCCTTCCCTGACCGGCTTGGGGACCATCCTCCATGAAAGCGGCACGACCGTTTTGGCCGCGGACAGTTCCGGCTTCACCGGTGCCACCACTGTTGCAGGCGGCACGCTTCTTGTCGGAGACCATGCCAGTGCCGGTTTCCTCGGTGGCACGATCAATGTCGAGGACGGCGCCACGCTGGGTGGCTCGGGCACGGTGGGCACGACGACGGTTGCCGATGGCGGGCATATCGCGCCAGGCAATTCGGTGGGTACGTTGACGGTTGCCGGAAATCTGGGCCTCTCTTCAGGGTCGATTCTCGATTACGAATTCGGCAATCCAGGCGGTTCAGCCGGCTCTCCGGGTATAAGCGACCGCATCGGGGTGGGTGGCAATCTGACGCTCGATGGCACCCTCAACCTGTCACAAAGCGGCGACGTGGCCGATGGCACGGCGGGCCTCGGCTATTACCGGCTGATGACCTATGGCGGCAGCCTCACCGACAACGGCCTGGAGATCGGCACGAAGCCGCCGCTCTCCGATCCGGCCGCCTATGAGATTCAGGCGGGCGGCGGCAATGTCGATCTCTTCATCGGAGCGGCCGGCGACGACACGCTGCAGCACTGGCAAGGCGGCGACGGCACCTGGAACACCACGAACGAAAAATGGCTGAACCAGGGCGGCGATACTCTCATCTCTTGGGCAGGCAACCATGCGGTGTTCAAGAACGAACCGGGCGGCTTCGACGGCGGCACGATCGCCGTCGAGGGAACGCAAAGCTTCAAGGGCCTGCAATTCGTCGACAACGGCTATCGCCTGGAAGGCCCAGGCACACTTGACGTAGGCGGCTCCGGCAATGCCGAGATCCGGGTGCTGGCAGGCACGGCAGCCGCCATCGCGACGACGATTACAGGCGCGGGCGGGGTCAGCAAGACGGAAGGCGGCACGCTCGTCCTGGAAGGCAGCAACAGCTATCAGGGCGGCACGCGGCTTCTGGGCGGGATTATTTCCGTTTCTTCCGATGCCAATCTCGGCGCTGCAAGCGGTGCCCTGACATTCAACGGCGGCACGCTGCGGAACACGGCGGCGTTCGCGACGGCGCGCAACATCACCCTGGATGCCGGCGGTGGGACGTTCCGGACGGATGGCAGTCTGACGGCAAACGGCGTCATCTCCGGGACCGGCGCGCTCACCAAGACCGGGACCGGCGGGCTGGTGCTTTCGAGCGCCAACAGCTACGCCGGTGGGACGACGGTTTCGGCAGGATTCGTCACCGCGGCGACGACAGGCGCGCTCGGCAGCGGACCGGTGAATGTCAAGGCCGGTGACCTCCGCTTCATCAATGATGCAAGCGCCGAGAGCCTCGACATCGTCATGGAAACAAACGCAACGATGCGCTTCGATGGCAGTGCGTCGGCGGGAACGGCGACGATCGTCACTACCCAAAGCCGCATCAACTTCAACGACGAAACATCGGCCGGTGCGGCTTCGATCACCGGCAATGGTAGCAGGACGTCCTTCAACGGCAATTCGAGCGCCGCCAATGCCACGATTGGCGTTACAATCCAAGGAACGCTCGACTTCTACGACACCGCGTCTGCCGGCAGCGCCGCCATCACTAACAAGGGCGGCTTCGTTGGCTTCCATGGCGCCAACACGGCGGATGGGGCCGCGATCATCAACGATACGGGGGGAAAGGTCGACATCTCCGAAATGACGTCCGACGGTATCGCGATTGGCTCGCTTTCGGGCGATGGCGTCGTCTTTCTCGGCTCGAAGATGCTGACGCTTGGCGGATTGGATAAGAACGACACGATCGGCGGCGTCATCCAGGATGGCAGCACTGGCATCGGAGGGAGCCTCGTCAAGACCGGCGCCGGCACGCTGACGTTGAACGGCGTCAGCACCTATACCGGTCTGACCACCATCGACGGCGGCAAGCTCGTTGTCGGCGACGGCAGCCATTCCGGGGCAAGCATTGCTGGCGCCATTGCGGTTGCAGCCGGCGGCACGCTCGGCGGTTCGGGAACGGTGGGCACGACCACGATCGCCTCTGGCGGCACGATTACGCCGGGCAACTCGATCGGCACGCTGAATGTGTCAGGCGACTACACACAAGAGATAGGCTCGACCTATCTGGCCGAGATCGATCCGGCCGGCAATTCCGACCTGATCGACGTGACGGGCAAAGCCACCATCCAGGGTGGCACCGTCTTCGCGCTCAAGGCACCGGGCGGCTACAGTGCCGGAACCCGCTACACAATCCTGAGCGCGGATCAGGGCGTGACCGGGACCTATGATGCGTTCGACCAGAACGCCCCGTTTGTCGATCTGGCACTCGTCTACGATCCCGGCAATGTCTATCTCGACGTTGCTCGCAATGACGTGTCGTTCTGCGACGTGGCCGGCACCCGCAACCAGTGTGCCACCGCCAATGGCGCCGAAAGCGCCGGGCCGGGCAACCCGATCTACGATGCAATCGCCGGCCTGCCGGACGACGAAACCGCACGCGAAGCCTTCGATGCAGTATCTGGCGAGATCCATGCGTCCGCCAAATTCACGCTGATCGAGGACAGCCATTTTGTTCGCGATGCCATCAACGACCGCCTGCGCGCGGCCTTCGAGGGGGTAGGTATCCCGGCAATCCCGGTGCTGGCCTATGGCGAGGGCGGTCCGGTGCTGGCGCCTGCCACCACCGATCGCCTTGCCGCCTGGGGCACGGCTTTCGGGTCATGGGGCTCCTTCGACGGCGACGGCAATGCCACAGGCCTCGATACCTCCACCGGCGGCTTTCTTACCGGCGTCGACGGCCTTGTTGCGGAGGATGTGCGCCTTGGCATCATGACTGGCTACAGCCGCACGAGCTTCGATGCCGACGGCCGATCCTCGTCAGGCTCGAGCGACAATTATCATCTGGGCCTTTATGGTGGCACGCAGCGGGGCGCTCTCGCCTTCCGCTCCGGGCTTGCCTATACGTGGCATGACATCGAGACATCGCGCTCGGTGGCCATGCCCGGCTTTGCCGACAGCCTGAGCAGCGACTACAACGCTGGCACCTTCCAGGCGTTCGGGGAACTCGGCTATCGCATCGATACGCCAGTCGCGGCCTTCGAGCCTTTTGCCAACCTCGCTTATGTCAACCTGCATACGGACGGCTTCACGGAAAAGGGCGGTGCGGCGGCATTGACCAGCGCCAGCCAGACCACCGACGCCACCTTCGCCACGTTTGGTCTCAGAGCCTCCGCCGGCTTCACGCTCGGCGCCATCAATGCCACAGCGCGCGGCATGCTGGGCTGGCGCCATGCCTATGGCGACATGATACCGACCAGCACACATGCCTTCTCTGCCGGTGATGCCTTCACAATCGCTGGCGTACCGATCGCCAAGGACAGTGCCGCCATCGAAGCGGGGCTCGATCTCAACCTGACCGATGCCGCAACCCTCAGCGTCGCCTACCAGGGTCAGTTCGGCTCCGGCGTCCAGCAGAACGGCTTCAATGCAAAGCTCAACGTGGAATTCTAAGCGGATCGTTTCGGAATGACTGCCCAGACGGAAAGCGGCCATTCGATCCGGATATCACCAGGACCGCTTGAAGGCAGATCCAGATGACATGCGGATGTCCGCTTGCAGGAAACGAACTCGCCGAGCGCCAGGCAGGAAGTCAGCCCTATCGCCGCCGGACCGCCCGCACCAACATGGTCGAACGCACCTACAGGACGTGCGCAACCGCGACGAACGCGAACGCTTCGACCGCAAGCGGCTGGATTTGATCGCGCTGAAGAGGGCGCAGGAGTAGCTGGGGGTATTGCGTGGCGCGAAGCGGGCCCTGCAAGATTCGGGCCTTCCCGTAAACGCTTTACAGCCCGGTTTGGTAGCGCTACCGTCTCGGCCTAGCGTGAGCCTGGGAGGAGCCAAGGCTGTCGCTGGCGGAAGCGTTATTCCTTCGACGACGTCGGAGAATTTGTTGGGAGGACCGATGGCGTCTGTCGCAATTGGCGAAGTCTATAAATCATTCGGCGCTGTCGAGATCCTGCACGGGGTCAGCGTGAACATCGAGGACGGCGAGTTCGTCACTCTGGTCGGGCCATCGGGCTGCGGAAAATCAACCCTTCTCAGAATGATCGCCGGCCTGGAAAAGATTTCACGCGGCCAGATCGCGATCGGTGAACGTGTCGTCAACAACGTTGCGCCCAAGGAGCGCGACGTCGCCATGGTCTTCCAGAACTATGCGCTTTACCCACACATGACCGTCGCCGAGAACATGGCGTTCTCGCTGATGCTCAAAGGAGTTTCCAAGCCGGAGAGCGACGCAGGCGTGCGCCGCGCGGCCGAAATCCTTGGGCTGGTGCCGTTGCTGGCGCGCTATCCTCGGCAGCTTTCCGGCGGCCAACGCCAGCGCGTCGCGATGGGCCGCGCGATCGTGCGTGATCCGGCGGTCTTTCTCTTCGACGAACCACTATCCAATCTCGACGCCAAACTCAGGGTGCAGATGCGCGCCGAGATCAAGGAGCTGCACCAGCGCCTCAAGACCACGACAGTCTACGTCACACACGATCAGATCGAAGCCATGACCATGGCTGACAAGATCGTGGTCATGCATGACGGCATCGTCGAGCAGATAGGGCCGCCGCTGGAACTCTATGACCGGCCTAACAATCTTTTTGTCGCCAGCTTTATCGGCTCGCCGGCCATGAATTTGCTGAGGGGCGAGATCGCTACCGACGGCTCACCCTCGTTCCGCGGTGCCGGGGGGATTTCAGTCCCGTTGGCCTCGGCACTTTCCATCCCCAACGGCGAGCCTGTGGTGCTGGGAATAAGGCCCGAGCATTTGCGGCTGTCCGACGACCAGGGCATTCCGGTCACCGTCGCGGTGGTTGAACCAACCGGGTCCGAAGTGCAGCTCATCGGCCGGACGGCCGGCGGCGAAGAGATCGTCGCGAATTTCCGGGAACGACATTCCTTCACGCCGGGCGAAACCATCCGGCTTACGGCCGAGCCCAGCCTCATCCATCTCTTTCACGGAGAAACCGGACAGAGGTTTCAAACACGTACCGATCAGTAGGACCACAAGGCAGGGACAACAAACAGGAGGAAACGAGCATGAAGTTCACCAGACGCGACGTGATCCGCACCACCGCCGGCGCGGCGGCAGGTGCCTTGGGAAGTCGGTTCATCAGCTCTCCGGCCCTTGCCCAGGACGGACCGAAATACAAACCCGAGGATGGCGCCAAGCTTAGGCTGCTGCGCTGGTCGCCCTTCGTCCAGGGCGACGAGGACCAATGGCTGGCCAACACCAAGCGCTTCACCGAAGCGACCGGTGTCGCGGTCCGCGTCGACAAGGAAAGTTGGGAGGACATTCGCCCCAAGGCGGCGGTCGCGGCAAATGTCGGGTCCGGCCCCGACCTGATGTTCGTCTGGTTCGATGACCCGCACCAATATCCCGACAAGCTGCACGACGTGAGCGAACTGGGCGAGTATCTCGGCTCGAAATACGGCGGCTGGCATGATGGACCAAAGCAATATGCGACCCGGGAAGGCAAATTCATCGGCCTGCCACTGGCCACGATCGGAAATGCCATCGTCTATCGGGAAAGCTGGGTAAAAGAGGCCGGCTTTTCGGAGTTTCCCAAGGACACGAAAGGCTTCCTGGAACTTTGCAAGGCCTTGCAGGCCAAGGGACATCCGGCCGGCTTCACGCATGGCCATGGCGTCGGCGACGGCAACAACTATGCTCATTGGCTGCTGTGGAGCCATGGCGGCCAGATGGTCGACGAGAGTGGCAAGGTAACGATCAACAGCCCCGAGACCCTCAAGGCGATCGAATACGCGCAGGAGCTCTACAAGACCTTCATTCCAGGCACCGAAAGCTGGCTCGACGTCAACAACAACCGCGCCTTCCTGGCCGGCGAACTGGCTGTCATCGCCAACGGCATCTCGGCCTACAACACCGCCAAAATCAACAAGGACAATGATCCGAAGCTGGCTGAAATCGCCAAGGACATACGCACGACCAACCTGCCCATCGGTCCTGTCGGCAAATCCGTCGAATTGTTCCAGGTGACCACGGCTGTCATCTTCAATTACACGCCCTACCCCAACGCGGCCAAGGCGTACTTGCAGTTCATGTTCGAGGAACCGCAAATGAAGGACTGGATCACCTCCTCGGCCGGATATTGCTGCCAGACACTGAAGGCGTTCGACAACAACCCGGTATGGACTGCCGATCCCAACAACGCCGCCTACGCCAAGGCTTCGGCGACCCTGCGGCCTAACGGCTTTGCCGGGCCGCTCGGCTATGCTTCGGCGGCAACCATGGCCGACTACGTGCTGGTCGATATGTTCGCCAAAGCGGTGACCGGCCAGGCCACGCCGCAAGAGGCAATGGAAGAGGCCGAGAAGCGGGCAAATCGCTATTATCGCGTTTGAGCCGGCTCAGCCGGGCAGCGCGGCTGCCCGGCTGGCTTCGGATTGCGTCGCGGCCGATCCGGCCGATCAATGAGACCTCAGCAGGAGCCAACCCATGGCCGTGCCGTCAGCTGCTATCCAGCCGCGATCTTCGATCTTCTCACGGCTTCTATCGCGCTGGAGCGAAAGCCGGAACGCACTTGGCTTCGGCTTCATGCTTCCGGCGGCAGCACTGCTGCTTGTCTTCCTAACCTACCCGCTGGGGCTCGGCGTCTGGCTTGGCTTCACCGACGCCCGCATCGGCCGCCCCGGCATCTTCATCGGCATCGAAAACTATGAATATCTGTGGAGCGACGCCGTCTTCTGGCTCTCCGTCTTCAACACCTTGCTCTATACGATCAGCGCTTCGATCCTGAAATTCGCGCTCGGCCTCTGGCTGGCGCTCATCCTCAACCAGAACCTTCCCTTCAAATCGTTCTTCCGCGCAATTGTCCTGCTGCCCTGGGTGGTGCCGACGGTGCTCTCGGCCATCGCCTTCTGGTGGATCTACGATTCGCAGTTCTCCATTCTGTCTTGGGCGCTTATGGAAATGGGCCTAATCGACCACCGCATCAATTTCCTTGGCGATCCGGAGAATGCACGCGCCTCGGTGATCGCTGCCAATGTCTGGCGCGGCATTCCTTTCGTGGCCATCACGCTGCTGGCCGGCCTGCAGACGATTCCCCAGTCGCTTTACGAGGCCGCGACGCTTGACGGTGCGAGCCGTTGGCAGTTGTTCCGCTATGTGACGCTGCCGCTGCTGACGCCGATCATCGCCATCACCATGACCTTTTCGGTCCTGTTCACCTTCACAGATTTCCAGCTGATCTATGTGCTGACTCGCGGCGGACCGGTGAATGCCACCCATCTGATGGCGACGCTCTCGTTCCAGCGCGGCATTTCCGGCGGCCAGCTTGGCGAGGGAGCCGCGATCGCGGTGGCGATGATCCCGTTCCTGCTTGCGGCGATCCTTTTCAGCTATTTCGGGCTGCAACGTCGTAAATGGCAGCAGGGCGGTGGAGACTGACATGGCCGCGATCGAAACGAACAATCGTCCGAACACGGATGAAGGCGGCATGGGCTATCTTCAGAGCCTGCCCCGGCGCGTGGTGACCGTTTATCTGCCGCTCCTGATATTCGTCATCGTGCTGCTGTTCCCGTTCTACTGGATGACGATCACGGCGGTGAAACCCAATCTCGAGATGACGGATTATGCCAACTTCAACCCACTCTGGGTCGTCCATCCGACGCTCGAGCATATTCGGTATCTGCTCTTCGAGACGTCCTATCCGGGTTGGCTTCTCAACACGCTCATCATCTCGCCCGCCGCAACTTTCCTGTCGCTGCTGGCGGCGGTGTTCGCTGCCTACGCGATCGAACGCTTGAGGTTTTCCGGGGCGCGGCAGGTCGGCTTGGCGATCTTCCTGGCCTATCTCGTGCCGCCCTCGATTCTGTTCATTCCATTGTCGGTAATGGTGTTCAACCTCGGCCTTTACGATACGCCGTTCGCACTGATCCTCACCTATCCGACGTTCCTCATTCCATTCTGCACGTGGCTCTTGATGGGCTACTTCCGCTCGATACCCTTCGAACTGGAAGAATGCGCGCTGATCGATGGAGCGAGCCGCTGGCAAATCCTGACCAAGATAGTTCTGCCGCTGTCGGTGCCCGGCCTGATCTCCGCCGGCATCTTCGCTTTCACCCTGTCATGGAACGAATTCATCTACGCCTTGACCTTTATCCAGTCGTCCGAAAACAAGACCGTGCCGGTCGGCGTGCTTACCGAACTCGTACGTTCGGACGTCTATGAATGGGGAGCCCTGATGGCAGGCGCGCTGATCGGCTCCCTGCCGGTGGTGGTGCTCTATTCATTCTTTGTCGAGCACTACGTCTCCTCGATGACGGGGGCGGTCAAGGAGTGAGGCTGAGGCGGAAATCCCACCTCGGACCATCGAAGCAAGCTCGCGGGCCGACACCGGTGCCGTTTTCGGGCGGCCCTCGAGGTACCTGCCACTTTCGATCATAACGCTGCTTTTTCACGAGCCAGTGCCAAGCGTCAGCTTCCGGCCAAAGGCGACGATGGAAAAATCCGCCCGACAACGCATGGCGCGAAGCCGGCAGCTTCGATCCGATCCCCCGCACTCCGCTCCCTCTCCTTCCCGCAAGCCTGCCACAAGCTTGTTGAGGCATGGTCTGGCTAAGGAAAACCAGTAAAAGGCGGACTTTCTTGGCGATTTCTCCACCCAGCGACATCGTTATGGATGTGGCCCGAGCCGTCGACCCGGCGGATATCGAGACCGCCCGCGCCGCGCTGACGAAGCGGGCCGGCGGCGCTGCGGGCACGTTTTCACTCGACACCGCCGCTTCGGTCGATGCCGGCTCGATCCTGTCGCGCGCCACCGCCGACAAGGCCGCCGCTGCAACCGACCCTGCCAAGAAATTCAAGAAGTTCGAGGCGATGGTGCTGCAGACCTTCATCCAGAACATGCTGCCCAAGGACACCGAGGGCGTCTACGGCAAGGGCCTGGCCGGCGACATGTGGAAGTCGCAGCTTGCCGAGCGGGTGGCCGACGTGATGGCCGAGCGCGGCGGCATCGGCATCGCCAAATCGATGCTTGCCGACCACTATCTCGAAGGCAAGCGCGTGGTTCCGGTCGGTCCGGTTTCGGGCGGGTTGGAAAAGACCGAGATCGACCAGCAAAACAGCCTGTCGACCTCGCTGGTCCACCAATTGCAGCGCAAGGCTGCGGGGTCGATGACCGGTGACGAGACGACCATAAAAACAAATATCAAGATCTAAACTGGGAAACGCCATGGCCGACTTTTCGGAATCCACCCCCAACCTGCCAGCACGCACGACCGCGTCGGAAGCGCCGATCCCGTTCGCGCGGCCCGGCAACCTCGCCGCCATCATCGGCCGTATCGAGGAAGTGGTCGAGGAAGAGACGGCCGGTATCCGCAACGCGACCAACTATGATCTCAAGGCATCGAACGCCCGCAAGAGCCGCTACCTCTACGAGTTGACCCGCGCCATGAAGGGCGGCAGCGAAGCCGAATTCCTCGAACAGCACCGCGAGGGCCTGACCCGGCTGCGCCAGAAGCTGGCGAAGAACGAAGCGGCGATCCTGGCGCATCTCAGCGCGGTCAACGAAGTCGCCAGCCTGCTCCGGCACGCCATCCAGCGCGCCGAGACCGACGGCACCTACTCCGCCGGCGAGTTCGGCTGGATGAAGGCATGATGCCGAACATAAGCGACACGTCGGAGATCCTGCCGAAGCAACGGCGCAGTGCCACGTTGCCATCGCAAGGGACTGACCAAAGGAATGACAGGGCCCGATGATCAAGGTCATCGCCATCGCCGTCTGGATCTGCGCCGCAACGCTGGGCGCCGTGTTCTATTCGTTCCAGGCCGCCGGCGAGCGCGGTGTCGGCGAAACGCCGAAGCCGATGCTGGGCGGCCTCGACTACGTCAAGACCGACATCATTTCGGTGCCGCTGATCCGCAATTCTGAGATCGGCGGCTATTTCCTGACCAAGCTTGTCTACACCGTCGAACCCGAGCAGATAAAGAAACTGTCCATTCCCGCCGAAGCGCTGATCACCGACCAGGTCTATTCCTACCTCTATTCCAATCCGCAGATCGACTTCACCAACAAGGTGACGATCGATCTCGATGCCTTCCGCGCCGCGATCCGCGATACCGTCAACGCGCGCGTCGGCGCCCCCTTGGTGCATGAGGTTCTGATCGATCAGGTCAATTTCCTGTCGAAGGACGAAATCCGCGACAACTGGCTGCGCCGCAAGAAAAGCGAGACGGCGAGCGAAATGACCAAGGCGTTCAAGGAACACTGAGTTGCCCTGCTCATAAGCCCCGATCCCATTGGGCCTAACCTGCCGCAACGGCAGGAACCAGCCGCCGGAATCCGCGTTGACGTAAACGTCAACCCAAAGCTATATGCGGCAGCGACCGTGATCGCGAAACCGCGGCATGGGCTTCGGCTGGATCGAAGCGCCGTTGCGAGACAGATGCAACCAGACAAGGAGAACAGCGTGAGCGTTCAGGAGATTGCCGAAAAGATCAAGTCGCGCGTGGCCAGCAGCGGGTTCGATCGTTCCGTGAAATTCGACACCGGCAGCGACGGCGTCATCGTC
>NZ_RZQL01000212.1 GCF_003997935.1 Mesorhizobium sp. M7A.F.Ca.US.006.01.1.1 | reverse complement strand
GGTGCGGTAGCGGCTCTGGCTGCCGACAAATCTTCCAGATCAAGGTGATGTGAGTTTGTTGCGGATCGCATAGTGGACAAGATCGACCACGTTGCGAAGATCAAGTTTTCGCATCGCTGTGGTTCGATGGGAATCGACGGTTTTGACGCTGACTCCCAATCGGGCTGCGATGCGCTTGTTGGACTCACCTTCGGCTACCAGGCGAACAACCTCTCGTTCGCGAGGGGTCAGTTCAGGTCGCTGGTCAACTGCCTGGCCGCTCAGGAAATCGTCAAGCAGGTACTCGGTCACCCGAGGCGAAAAATATGTCTGCCGCCGATTGAGCGCCGCGACAGCGGCGAGAAGTTCGCTATCGTCCTCACTCTTCAGCAGGTAACCTCGGGCGCCCGCCCGCAGTATTTCTCGAACGAGGCCCTCGTCCTCGTGCATTGTGTAGATCAAAACCTCGGTTTCAGGCATGGCCCGCCGGATCTGCCGCGTTGCCTCGAGTCCATTGAGAACCGGCAACCCATAGTCTAGGATCACGATTTCGGCGGCATGCTCCCGCGCTAGCCGCACCGCCGCCTCACCATCGGCCGCTTCGGCGCAAACCCACCACTCCGCCCGCTGCTCCAGCACCGCCTTGATGCCGCAACGGATGATCGGATGATCGTCGGCGATCACTATCTTTGTTCTCGGCCGGATCATGGCGCTCTCTTCTCCGTCGTGTTCCTGCAGGGTCTGCGTGGCTGCTCAAGGAAGCACGCCATCCCTAAGGATCTTGCGGAGCGTCGGCTTTCACAGGCGCCGCTCCATCAAGCTGTCGAAAATAGAGTTTGACGATTGTCCCTTCGCCTTCCTTGCTGGAAATTTCGACGCGGCCACCGCTTTGTGTCATAAAGCCAAACACCTGACTTAACCCGAGCCCATTGCTGCGACCAAGCTCCTTGGTCGTGAAAAATGGGTCGAACGCATGACGGGTTACGTCCGGCGACATTCCAATTCCCTCGTCCTGGACTGAAACCTCGGCCCATCGTTCGACTTCCCCGTCCGCCTGCGCATGGGGCCGCACGTGAATGGAGATGGCTCCGCCGGAGGGCATCGCATCGCGGGAATTCAATATGAGATTCACGATGGCGGCCTTGAACCGGGTCCCATCGACGAGAGATACGACTTCAGTTCGCGCCGAACGGAAATCGATTTGGATTCTCGGCCCCGCAGCCTGTTTGAGGATCGGCAATACACTTGAAATGAGATCGTTCAGGTCGGATGGGGAGGGATGAAGCTGTTGACTGCGCGAGACGGAAAGCAATTGTTCGATCAGGTCACGCGCGTCGGCAACTGACTGGTCGGCTTTGTCCAAAAGCGCCGTCGCCTCTGGCTTGTTCGCCACCATCGGCCGCAGAAGGGAGAAAGCGGACCGGATGATCCTGAGCGAATTCCCAAAATCATGAGCAACGCCGCCGGCGAAACGTCCGATTGCTTCGAGCCGTTCGGCCTGCTCAAGTGCCTCTCTCGTCTGTTCATCGCGACGGCGGTACCAGCGGGCGAGTGCTTCGAGAAATATCAGCATTGCCAGTACGATCGCGGCACCGACGACAAGCACCGTCACATGGGCTCGCCATGGCTGCATGACATCGTCTTCGTTGAGTGTGACAAGCATGACCATCGGTGTTCCGGCCACTGCCTGGAAACCTACGAGCCGTGGCACGAAATCGATGGGGCTCTTTGACCAGATGGCCCCTTGGTCAGCTTGGGAAAGCAGACTGCGAAACGGCTCCGACGAAGCAAAGGACTTGCCGATGGCATCGTCCTGCTGGGGCGACCGCGCCAGTAGAGTGCCGTCTCGAAGCAGCAGTGCGATGGTACCCCCGCCAACCCAAAGTTGGCGATAGAAGGCCTCGAAATAAAGCGGCTCGACCGCTGCGGCGACGATGCCGCCGAAATCTCCGTCTTTTGTTTGGATCCTTCGGCTGAGACTGATGAACCATACGCCTACGGACCGGCTTTTCAGCGGTTGACCGAAATACAGACCGGTCGAGGCATCATTTTTCTGTGCCAGGAAGTAGGGACGGTCCGCAAGGCTTACATGTGGCGTGGTGGGATAGTCGGTGTCCTGGGTGATAAACCCGTTCGCGCCGACCACGAACAGCGCACGCACATACGGCAGCGAATGCAGGCGCTCACGCAACCTGGAGCGAAAATCGCCGTCATTCTCGGTCAGGGCCGGGTGGCCGGCCAGGTCACTTGCGATGCTCAGCAGGCTGAGGTCGACAGATTGAAACGTCCTCGCCGTTTGTTCGGAAAGAACATGCACGAGGTTCTGTACGTTTCGTTCCGCGATGTCGCGGGCTTCCTGGTAGCTGCGCCATGATTCAAGCGCGACCAAAACGCAAACACCGAGCGCAAGTATGGTGGCTGGGATCGACGGCGCTAACCGGCGGCGTCTGGCAAGGCGCGTGGGCGACATGTGCCGGAAGGAATGATCCATCCTAACCCATGCGATCGTTGATCCCCGGCCGCTTGACCGCCCAACCGGGTGTCGAGCGATGCGGATGGTGCCAATTGGCTCGTGAGTCGTGGGTATGTGATCGGTGCCACCGTTGCGGCTGGCCACGGCTCCGCGGACGCCGGGCTGTGGCAGCAACAGAGATCGCCGCAATGGCAGCGGCCGAAAGCATGGATACCAGCCGCCCCCGCACCGCAAGCCTCCCTTTCACGAGGTGGCGGGGCCATGCTGTCCGACAAGCCCTGCGCCAACCATAAGACACATTGGCTCCGAGATTCAGACGGTGTCAATTCGTCGAGAACGGCGGCCGATGTTAATTCGGGGAGGACATGCCGATGGTGGGGCCGCTGCTCTGCGGGCTACTGGCTGGCCAGCGGCGCCAGCTTGACCTTGATCACGTCGCCAGGCAAAACCGGCGTGTCTTCCTTGGCTGCGATTTCGCTGGTCTTGCCGTCGACATTGCGCACCAGTGAATAAAGCAGGGCGGGCTGCTGATCATTTGTCATGGCGGCCACAGTCGCGGGATCGGTAGCCTGGGCTATCAGGCCTTTCTGCATATTCGCCTTCAGCGCGGCCTCGTTCAGGTCGGCTTCGGTCTGCTGCCGGGCCGTAGCGAGGTTTGAACTCAAGGTGTTCTGGGCGTCGATGGCGTCCTGCTTCGCCTTGCTGATCGACTGCTTGGCGGTGAGGATGGCGGTTTCGTAGTCGAGGATCTTGCCCTGCAGGTCGGCGACCGACTGGCGCGAATCCAGCAGTCGGGCATTGGCGATCAGGCCTTTCTGCGCCAGCGGGCCGATGCTGGCGAGTTGCTGCTGTGCCAGGTCGACCTGCTGCTGCTGGTTGACGATCTTCTTCTGCAGCGATTCGATCTCGGATTCCAAAACCCCTTTGAGATCGTCGAGCGCCTCGAGTTTCAGCTTCAGCGCCTTTTGGTCGGCCGTCAGGATGGTCATCTCGTCCGCGACGATGGCTGGCAGTCTCGGATCGCCCTCGACCTCCTTAGGCACGTCGAAACTCGCCTTGCCGGCCATGTCCGCGTCGATGCGGGCGCGCCTGACGATCAGCCGAATGCGCTGGTCGTCGGAGACATCGAAATTGCCCTTGGCGGTAACCAGGTCCTTGCCGAGTTGAGGGCCGTAGTCGGTGTTTCGCCTCATGCCTCCGGCGACGCTGATGGCCTTCAACACTGTCAGGTCCGGGACATAAGGAAATTGCCCTGGGTTCTGGACTTCGCCTGAAATGTAGAATGGTCGGAACTGCGCCATCTCGACCGAGGCCTCCGGTCGGTCCGACAAGGCGAGCTTTTTCTGCAGCGCTTCGCCGATCGCCGCGGCGATTTCGGACGTGGTCTTGCCGGATGCCGGCAACTCGCCGGCGAACGGCACCGACAGCGTACCGGATGGACCGACCGTGTACTCGCCATTCACCGCCGACCAGTCACGAAATGTGCCTTCCACGGTCTGCCATTCGGCGACGCGGATGGTGAGCTTGTCCTGCGAGCCGAGGCGATAGTCGCCGGCGACGGCGAAGTGCGGGACGACGAGGGCCATGGCAAGGCATGTGGCCAGCAAACGCGCCCGCCGCAGGCGGCCGGAAACCGGGCCGCCGCGAAAGGCTTCGAACAAATCTGTTTTCAACTCAACGTTCCGATCCGCTATAGCCCCATCGCCCGATGAGCTTGCGTCGAATGACCGATGCCGATGTCCGGCATTGGCCACCGGCCGGTCAGTAAGAACCGCGCGACATCCAGACGGCCGGCACGGTCTTGATGATGATGCGAACATCCTCGAACAGCGACCAGTTCTCGACATAGTGACGGTCGAAGGCGACGCGGCTGTCATACGACACATCGTTGCGGCCGCTGACCTGCCACAGGCCAGTCAAGCCCGGGCGGGATTTCAGGTAATAGACGGCGGACGTTCCATAGATCTCCAGTTCGTCGCGCACAACCGGACGAGGACCGACAAGGCTCATGTCGCCCTGCAGGATGTTGATGATCTGCGGCAGCTCGTCGAGGCTGAGTTTCCTCAGCACCGCTCCAACGCGGGTGACGCGCGGGTCGTTCTTCAGCTTGCGGGTCGCGATCCATTCCGCGTTGGCATCCGGGTTGGTGGCGAGATAGGCTGCCAGCACCTTGTCGCCGTCCGGAACCATGGTGCGGAACTTCAGGCAAGGAAAAATCCGCCCGCCGCGTCCAATTCGCCTGTGGCCGTAGAAAATCGAGCCGCCGTCGGAAAACTTGACGAGCAGCGCTATCATGACAAACAGCGGGCTGAGAGCGATCAAGCCAATCAGTGAACCGGTGATATCGAAGCTGCGTTTGAGCAAGCCGCCGATCGGTGGCGGAAAATCGATGTCAGCCTGCGAAAAGCTCGCGGTGGCCGACTTGGCAACGTCCCTCATGCCGTAAACTCCATGCGTTGAACGAATGGTTCACTGCAAGATACCAAAAAAATGCTGCAGCGCAACACACAATTTACCACCCCATTGAAATAGTCACGTCATGAATTGACTAAATAATAAGCTTGCCATGCACAAATTTCGGGATATTTAGCACATTTGTGACAATAAATGGGCACAGCCGAAAAAATAGAGGCCTTTGTGGGGCGGTTTTTAGGCGGACCTACCTATCTGCCAAGGCGAGGTGCACACTAGTGCTTTATCATGCCGTGATGCTTAGTGGAAACCGTATAAAATACTACTTAATATTGCCGATTTTACTGAAAAATGCCGAGGAGAGGATATCGGCTTAGCTCCCGTTGCGTGCATTGCAGCATGGCAGAGTCGATCGCAAAAGCCTCGGTCAAAAATATCCGAAGTTGCCCTTGCCGCCTATTGCTCGCCTTAATAGAATTGCAAATTATACCTGTCACGGTAACGACAGGTGGAAAAGGCCGGAAGCAACCGGTCGAGAGTGGGCGACCTTAACAAGCCCGCATGACAAGGGACGGCGCTCGGGTGGGGCAATCGTGATAAATACCCGAGCCGGTTTATGGGCTGTTGGGTATGGCACTTCCAAAATTCATCCTCGGGATGATTTTCGCTCTGGCGATCGTCGTCGGCTGGTCCTGGCTGGGCGGTGCGTCGATAGGCACGATATTGGTGCGCGTCATCATCTGCGCCGTGACCATTCAGGCCGGCTATTTCGTGCTCATCTACACCATGATCGCCAGGAGCGCACCGACGCCTGCCGACATGGCTCGTGACGCCGAGCGCAAACTGAGCGCACCCGACGTCGCCGAAGGCGAGAAGCTGGGCGGTGCGAGGCGCGGCCTGCATTGATGCAGGCTGTTCAAACGTGGCCCCGGTTTGGAGGCAACGACATCCTTCGAAACAGGAGACCAAGCGCCGCGTGAATCCGTTTCGGCGCGACGCGTCTTGGTCGCCGGCTCACGCCACATCAGCCGGTTCGCTCTCCGACTGTTCCCCCGACAGCATCCTCGACAACCGGCTGCCGGTTTTTTCCTTCAGCCGCTGATATTGGCCGACCTCGACGATGCGGCCGTTTTCCATCGCCACCACCCAATCGGCGAAGGCGATCATAGACGGCCGGTGCGCGATGGTCAGGATCGTCATCGTACCGCGCAATCCGTCGATCGACCTGGCGATCAGCGACTGGTTCTGCCAGTCGAGCGCGCTGGTCGCCTCGTCCAGGATGAGCAGCGACGGCTTGCGCAGCAGCGCGCGTGCGAGCGCGATGCGCTGGCGTTCGCCGCCCGAGAGCCGCACGCCGCGATCGCCGACCACCGTCTCGAGCCTGAGGTCGAGCCGTTCGACAAACTCGCCGGCGTGCGCCTGACGCAGCGCGGCCCACAGATCGCCATCGCTGGCCCGTGGCGCGGCGAGGCGCAGGTTCGCCGCGATCGTGTCGTGCAGGAGGAACACGTCCTGCGGCACATAGGCCACCTGGTCGCGCCAGCGACGGCGATTGCTGGCATCGATCTCGACGCCGTCGACAAGCATCTTGCCGGTGGTGGGCTCCAGCAGGCCAAGCAGCATGTCGGCGATCGTGCTCTTGCCCGATCCGGACGGGCCGATCAGGGCGGTGACCTTGCCGGCCGGCAGGCCGAAGGTGATGCCGCTCACCACCACCTTGTCGGCAGCATCTCCGTAGGCGAAGGAGACGCCGCGAATATTCAATCCCGTATTGAGGGAGAGCGTCCCGGCGTCGGCGAACTCGGTATGGCCTGGTTCGCGCTCGGCGTCGAAACGTGCCTGCAGGCTGCGCATTGCCGTAAAGGCGGGCAGGTTGATCAGCACTTGCTGGGCCTGCGTCTGCATGTCCATGAAGCGCGGCGCGATGCGCATGAAGACCAGGAGCAGGACGACGATCTCGGCCAGCGACAGGTTGAAGCGGACCAAAGCCACATAGATGAACAGGCTCAGGCCCACGACGCTCGCCACCTGGAATACCGCGGTGCCGATTGTGCTGTTGCGCACATAGTCGATGTTGTCGGCCTTCATCCTCTCAAGCGTCGACCGTAGTTGGGCGAAATAGCTGTCCTCGACGTTCAGGCTCTTGGCCACCTTGATGCCGCCGAGAAATTCCGAGACCGTCCGGTACTGATCCTGCCGATTGGCGGTCAGCACACGGCCGAAGGCAGTGGCCCGTGCCCGGAAGGGCCGCAGCGCCACGAACATCAGGATGCCGATGACGACGGCAAACAGCGTCATGACCGGTGAGATGAACACGGAAACCAGGAGATAGCCGGCCAGAAGAACGGCGATCTGCACCAGCATCAGCAGTGCGAAAGCCGCGCCCTGGACGCGATCGATGTCGCCGGTCAGGGCATGGTCGAGGTCGGAACTGCGCATGCGTGTAAAAACGCCCCAGCGCGCCTTGCCGATGCTTTCGAACAGGTTCATGCGAACCCGATTGATGAAATCGAACAGCAATTTGGCCATGTAGACCGACTTGAAGCGATTGAACGCCGCCTGTGCTGCAACGAGCCCGACCAGCGCGCAAAGCACGGTCGTCAGCTGCAGCGTGCCATCAGGCACCAGCCAGCGCACGAAATCATTGTTGGGCAGCCGAACAGCGAAATCCTGGTCGGCGCGTCCGACCAGATGCAGCAGCGGGACGAGCAGCAGGATGGAGATGCCCTCGGTCAGGCTGCCGAGGATGAGGAAGAACAGCGCCGTCCATGTTCGCCGGCCGCCGATCCGGGCAATGGCGGCGCCGAATGCGGCAATTTCCCGAAACAGCGACAGGCGAAGGATTGGGGGCTTCGACATGGTTGCGCTCACGACCGCCGGCTGCCAGCCGACAGATCCTTTTCGATCAGTTCCACGGCTTCGCCGATCCTGTCCAGGCCCGTCGGGACTTCCAGCCGGTACACGCCGATATGGTTAGCAATCCATGAACATTGCCGAAGATGCGCCGCCGCGAAGTCGTCGGGCAGGGCCGCGCGGCCGAAGCGCGTCACATAGGAGAATTTGATGATGGCCGGCAGGGCGGCAATGGCGGGCAATGGCGTGATGTCAGCTTTTTCGCCGCGCTTGAGGATATAGATCCTGGTCGCCGGCACCTTGTCGCCCGAAAAGCCACCGTTCAGGCGATGCTGCATCTTGTCGATCGCCGGATGCACTTGCGGCCGCACTTCGGCCTCCTCCAGCGAGATCGCCGCCGCAGCGTCGGCCGCCAGCTTGATCTGCGGAAAGCCCGGAACGGTCATTGGCTCCCTCGGATTGGTGAGGTCCAGCGCCACCACGTCATCGGTAAGCAGTCGATGCCCGGCCCGGATCATCGCACTTGCGGTCGTCGACTTGCCGGCTCCCTTGTCACCCATGAAGATCGCGCTCCTGCCGGCGGCGGCGATGGCACTGGCATGCAGGACAAGCAGGCCGCGCCGGTGCAAGAGCAGCGCCATGACCGGGCCGAGCAGCGGAAACGCGAGCAGCGCATCGTCGACGCCGGGCGCCGGTTCGATATCGATACGGCTGAAATCGCTGATCAGGAACGCGCCCACGGCATGCCACGCCAGATATTGCCGGTCCGGCTCGAAGCGAAAGTCGGTCGCTTCTTCGGGCGAGGGCTTTGGCAGGTCGATCGCGCCGACGGCGATCACGACATCCGCCGCCCCGGGCGCCGCCGGTTGCAGTTCGGGCAACATCACCTCCGACGCGATGGTCAGGCCGTAAGCCCGGTAGAAGCGGCGTTCTCGCTTGGCCCGGCCATGCGAAAAGGCATCGTCATTACATAGAGCGAGCGGCTCGTTGCGCGGCATCACGTGGGGCTCCCGCCATGCTGGAGTTGCCGCAACCAGAGCGACAGCGAGGCCGAGCGCCAGACATACTGGACATCCAGGGGGGCTGCCTGATCGGGCTGGCGCAGCAGCCGCGCATAGGCAGCACTCACTTGAGGCAGATTGACGTAAGGCGCGATGCGATTCGCATCCGAGACCAGCAGCTGTTCCAGGAGGTCGCGATGGTTGCGCAGCATGCCGTTGACGAGATTGGCGGTGAAGTCGATCTTGTCGCGCCGCCACTGCACCGCCGCCGGCAATACGCCTTGCATGGCGCGGCGCAGCACATAGCGGCCAAAACCGTGGCTCAGCTTCTCCTCGCCCGGCAGTGCCAGGCAGAACTCGACCAGCGGTTTGTCCCAGAAAGGGTAGCGCGGCTCGACCCCGAAATTGGCGGCCGCCTTGTCGAGAACCTCGAAAGCATGCGGGACATAGCCGTTCGACAGGATCCAGCGATGGCTCAAGCCATCGCTGGCCTGGACGCCGGGCGGCATATAGCCGGCCCGGTGAAACCGGTCGACAAGCTCGGTGCGCTTGGCCAGGTCCGGATTGATCAGGTCGCGCCAGCTTCGTGCGCGTGGCACTTGCGCGGGCTTGCGGATCTTGTTCAGGGCACGGTTGGCCATATGCCTTAGCTTGGCGATGCGCCAGGCCGGCCCGTAGAGGGTCAGGAACTGGAGATAAAGGCCAAGCGTGCTGTCGCCATAGGTGTTGGATGCGCTGCGGACCTCGCGCCACAGATCCATCCATCGGCCGCCATTCGCAAGCTCGTGCAGGTGGCCGTGGCCTTGTGAAACGACCTCGTCGCCGCCGTGGCCGTCCAGCAGCACCTTGATGCCCTTGGCGCCGGCCGTCCGGTAGATGCCGCGGGTGAGCGTCAGGCCCGGCGCCAGGAACGTTCCTTCCTGTTCTTCCAGCACACGCTCGAATTCGGCGAATGGGGCATAGTTGCCGACCGGGATCAGCGTCGCGTCGACCTTCTGCTGGTCGAGAACGGCATCGATGAAGGGCCGCTCGTCCATCGGCGAGCCCTTCTCGAAAATCAGCGAGAAGGTCGGCAGCTTCGGCTTGCGCGCGGCGGCATTCTGCAGGCCGGCGACACAGGCGATAGACGAGGAATCGAGGCCGCCGCTCAGCATTGCCCCGACCGCCGAGGTCCCCCGCATGCGGTTGCGCACCGATTGCGAGAACAGATGGGCGAATTGCTCCGATGCGTCCGACCGCAAGGGCCGCGCCGACGGCTCGATCTGCCAGTATCGGCGCACCATCACCTGTTGCGCGGTGACGGTTAGGCTGTGGCGGGCCGGCAGGCTGAATATATCGCTGTAGGGGGTCGACTGCGGGTCGTCGGGAAGCCCGGCCAGGAAGCCGGAGATCTGGCGCTCGCTGACACGTGCGCGGATACCCTCGACGCCCAGGATCGGCCCGATCTCCGACGCAAAGGCAAAACGCCGGTCCGCCGCGTGGTAGTAGAACGGCTTGACGCCAAAATGATCGCGCGCGCAAAACAGCGATTGCCGCTCGTCATCCCAGATGGCGAACGCGAAATCACCTTGCAGATGCTCCGGACAGGCTTCGCCCCAGCGCAGATAGGCCCGCATCAGCACGATCGCGTCGGCCACCGACTGGTCGCGGATACCGAGCCTGGCCAGCAACTCGTCACGGTTGTCCAGCCGGCAATCGGCAGTGATGGCGAGCCGGCCGCCAGCCATCGTCAAAGGGCCTGGACCGACTTCATCCAATGTGTTGAGCCAAGCGTGGCCAAGGGCGATGCTGGTGTCGAGCCACCATGAACTGCCATCAGGACCACGATGGCGCATGCGCGCCAGCATTTGCTGAATGTCGGCCGCCGCGACCGCCGGTGCGTGTGCTCCGCGCAGCAGGATTCCGGCGACGCCGCTCATCGGCTGCCGTGGTCGACGAGATGGGCGAAGCCGTCGATCGATCCGCCAAGCACGATATGGTTGTCGCTGACCAGCCAGGCATGTGCTTTCAACTGCTCGCCCGTGCCGCGTTCGATGCCGATGCGTATCGTCGATTCATTGCCTTGGCGGGCGAGAATATACTGGCCGGAGAGCGCCTGGGTCAGGCACGTGGCGTAAGGGACGAAACGGGCCGCGGCGGCAACACCCCAGGCGACACGCCGCAGTTCGCCCATTGAAGCGCACTGCCGCGCGTCGAGGCGCGTCACCAGGCTGCGTACACGATTGTAGGATAGCAGCGTCAGCCCCAGCCGAACTGTCGCCACCACCAGCAGGCAATGGCCAAGGAAGATCATTTCCGAGCCACTCAGGGAGAAAATCCTGACCAGCCCGCGCCGGCTTCCCCCGCGCTTCGTCTGCTTAAAGTTTGTTTCCCCCGCGGGTTCCTGCCGTAAAGCCGTGGCCCGCGAAGCCAAGGCCCGCGAAACCAGGGCCCCTGAAACCAGGGCTTTGTGCTGGACGGGCTTAGACAAGTGCCTCATGATGCCGTCTCGCAAGCCCATTTTCAGCCAGGCCCTTCAGCAATGCGTCGACATCGGCCTGGCAGCGCACCGGGTCGACATTGTAGCGCGCAAGCACGGCGCTGCGGATGTCGCCGATCGACCGGGGCTCCTGGATCAAATCCCAGATGAAGGCACCGACGCCATTCAGGCTGTAGTAGACATTGGATTTGAGATTGAGCAGCGCCAAGCCATCGCCGAACTCGCAAGCCACGGCATCCTTGGTCGCACACACGCTATCGTGGTCGCCCAGATCATGGTCGGATAGCTCCCAGTTCATCCCGAACCTCGCTGACAAAACGCTTCGACATCTCCAGGTGGCGCAGGAGAAGTCGGGAGGCTGGCCCCCCGACCCCTCTTACGTCTGCTTTTGATTCCAGAGTCCCAACATGTCACTCTGGAATCGGCTATAAGTCTCAGGAGAACGTCAGGTCGCCGATCGGCGTATGCGCGGGGAACGATGCGTCGATCGCCGTGCTGCCGCCGCCGCCCTGGGTGATGGTCTCAATCGAACCATGGACCGTCAGGCTTGGCGTTTCGTATTCATGCTTTTCAACATTCTGTTCCATTTTACTCTCCGATTTAGGACTGGAAACGGCCTGTCGAGTGCCGGCAGCACTTTTATGCTGCAATGCAATAGCTGCATGGCAGCATTTATGAGTCAAGGCTGTTTTACTTTCTGTTAATCAATTACGGTTGCTGGCGTCACCACATGAGCGGCAATGCCTAAAACTTGGCATTTTTTAGCCGATTCCTTGTGCAGGACGGTCGCGCTTGTGCTGATTCTTTAAGCTTTTGATTTTGCTTGCATAAATCGTTTGCGAATTGCCTATATTTAGGCTTCGCTAATGGAAAGAATTCTATTTGGAAAATTCGGCCGGAGATGGCTAAACCGACGTGGCAAGAGACATTTCAACCGCGGTTTTCACTGCTTTCCGATGCCACCTCGATAGACGCTTTGGTTGCAAAAATTCGCACTGCAGAAGGAAAGGCTTTACGGCATCGAGGTTTTTGGTGATGCTTGCTTCGCACTTGCAGCATAAGTGTCGGCGCAAACGCTTTCTTGGGAGACTGTGCGCTAAATGGCC
>NZ_RZQL01000211.1 GCF_003997935.1 Mesorhizobium sp. M7A.F.Ca.US.006.01.1.1 | reverse complement strand
GCGGCCGAGGCTGCCGGCGCCATCACCCCGGTGCCCGGCGGCGTCGGCCCGATGACCATTGCCATGCTGATGGCCAATACGTTAGCCTCCGCCTACCTTGCGGCCGGATTGAAACGGCCGTCCTTCTGACCCGCCAGAAAGCCGCAGCTTTGCCGAACCCCACTATTCCCTTGGAACGGCCGGCGATGACCGATCCCGTTCAAGGCGGCCGGCAGTTCGCTTTCCTGCTGGTCGACAAGTTCTCCATGTTCTCGCTGGCTGCCGCGATCGATACGTTCCGGTCGGCGAACCGGCTGCTTGGCCGCGACTTCTACGGTTGGACGACGGTGTCGGCCGATGGCGATCCGGTGATGGCCTCCAATGGCCTGCCGCTCAAGATCGACTATGCCGTGGCCGACCTGCCGCCGGTCGATATCCTTTTCGTTTCGGTTGGGCTGACGACGGAATTCCCCGGCAAGAGCAAGGTGCTGGCGGCTTTGCGAAGCTGGGGCCGCCGCGGTAATGCGCTGGGTGCCCTGTCGGTCGGCTCCTACCTGCTGGCCGAGGCGGGCCAGCTCGAAGGCTATCGCTGCACCATCCATTGGGAAAACCGTGCCGGCTTCGTCGAGCGCTTCCCCGACATCAACTGCACCGGCAACGTCTTCGAGATCGATCGCAAGCGCTACACCTGTGCCGGCGGCACCACTTCGATCGACCTGATGCTGGAGATCGTGCGCGGCGATTTCGGCTCGAACCTCGCCAATGGCGTCGCCAACCAGTTCCAGCACGAACGCATCCGCTCGGCCGGTGACCGTCAGCGCGTCGGACCCGAACGCGACCTGACCGGCAAGTCGGAGAAGCTCAGGCGCATCGTCGAACTGATGGCCGACCACCTCGACGAGCCGCTGTCGGCCGTGCAACTGGCAAAATCCGCCGGCCTGTCGGTGCGCCAGGTCGAACGCCTGTTCCTGCGCCATCTCAGCGTCACGCCAGGCCGTTATTACATGCGGCTGCGGCTGGAACGGGCGCGCGAACTGCTGCGCCAGACCAACATGCCGATCCTCGACGTGGCGATCGCGACCGGCTTCACCTCGCATTCCTACTTCGCCCAGAGCTACCGGCTGCAATTCGGCAGGCCGCCCTCGGAAGAGCGCCGCACGACCTACTGAGCGGGTTTCGTTTTCGTTGAAAAGTTCGGCATTCGGCCCCGGCGCATCGGGCCAGGGCTACGAATTCGAATTAACGGTTTCCTTCGGAGCCTTCGCCGCGCGCAGGCTGACGGGTGCAACAAACGAAAAACCCGCCAGAGCGGCGGGTCACCGGCGCAAATCAGCACCATGGGCAAAAATGTACCATAGCTGAGTGCATCGAGTCAAGAAAAAATTCCTATCTTGGAAACTGCCGGCACGGCCGACACCGCCGAACTGGCTGTCGTCGGGTCTTTGTTAAGCTGAGTTCGGAGCCCTGCGCACCGGGCGCCCGGACTTGTGTCCCGGCGCCACGTCAAATAGCTTGCCGCCCGGATCAGGGGCGGATTTAGGAGATTTCGATGGCGGGACTTGCACGGGGCATCGCTGCGGCGATCCTCCTTTTGTCGATGACAACGTTCGGCTTCGCCGCAAACAAGGTCATCATCATTCTCGATGCGTCCGGCTCGATGTGGGCGCAGATCGACGGCAAGCCCAAGCTCGAAATCGCCCGCGAGTCGCTTCGAACCGTGCTTCAATCGGTTCCCACCGACGACGAGATCGGCTTCATGGCCTATGGCCATCGTGAAAAGGGCAGCTGCGACGACATCCAGTTGATCGTGCCGCCGCAGGCAGGTTCGGGCAGCGTCATTTCGGCCGCCGCCGACAGCCTGAAATTCCTCGGCAAGACGCCGCTGACGGCGGCGGTCAAACAGGCGGCCGAGGCGCTGAAATACACCGAGGACAAGGCGACCGTCGTGCTCATCACCGACGGGCTCGAAACATGCGGCGGCGACCCCTGCGCGCTTGGCAAGGAGCTCGAGGCATCCGGCGTCGACTTCACCGCCGATGTCGTCGGCTTCGGCCTCACCGCCGACGAGGGCAAGCAGATCGCCTGCCTCGCCGACAACACCGGCGGCAAATACATCCAGGCCTCCGACGAGAAGGCACTGCAGGAGGCGCTTGCCGAGACCGTGGCGGCGCCGGTGCCGGCTCCTGAACCGGTTCCCGCGCCAGCCCCGACACCCGCGCCCGAGCCGGCCAAACCGGACTTCAATTTCCAGCCGACAGTGGTGATGGCCGAAGGTGGTGAGCCGATCACCGACGGCAACGCCTGGGAGATCTACAAAGCGGATGCCGACGGCTCGCGCGGCGCGGCGGTCACCACCGAATATGGCGCCTACAACGGCAATCTCGAGCCGGGCGACTATATCGTCGTAGCACGCGACGACGAGGCCAGGGTGGAGCAGAAATTCAAGATCGAGGCCGGCCAGGTCTACAAGCCGCTCTTCACCTTGAACGCAGGCACCATTCTCATTCATCCGCGGCCAAGCCAAGGCGCCGACATCAGCGACGCGGCCAGCCTCAATTTCGTCTATCCGGGCGGCAGCACCACCCACTATGGCGACACCAAGATCATCGTGCCGGCGGGCGAACAGAAGATCACGGTTCAGATCGGCGCCGGCACCGTCACCGAAACCATGCAACTGGCCGCCGGGCAGACGGTCGAGAAGGACGTCATTGTCGGCGTAGGTCATGTCGTGCTCAACGCCTTCTACATCGCCGGCGGCGACAAGGCCGACAGTTCCGGCCTCGGTTTCGAGATCGTCAAGGCGAAGAAGAAGATCGACGGCACGCGTGACAGTGTCGAGCATTCCTATGGACCGGACAGCAAGTTCTGGCTGCCACCGGATGACTATGTGGCGCTGACCACGCTCGACCTTGCGGTCGTCGAGCATCCGTTCAGCGTCAAGGTCGGTGATGCCATGGATATCAAGGTGCCCCTCGATGCCGGGGTGCTGGCCATGTCGGCCCCCGGTGCCTATTCGATCGAGATCCTGTCGGCGAAAAAGGACATAGAGGGCAAGCGCAAGGCGCTTGGCCTGAACTATGGCGACACCTGGCAGCAGACCGTTCCGGCCGGCGACTATGTGATCGTCCGCCACATGTCCGATGCGGGCCAGGAGAAGGAAATGCCGGTGACGGTCAAGGCTGGCGAACGCAGTGAGATCACCGTCACGCCGTGACTGCCTTGTGACCGACAGCAGAAAGGGGCGGCCACGAGCCGCCCTTTTTCATGGACAGGATGGTGATCGCGTCAAGCCGTGCCGAAGGCGCTGGCGCCATGATCGGCGCGGCCGACCAGTTGCCGAAAGCCGGCAAACAGCTCGCGGCCGAAACCGAACTCGTTGCCGATGAGATCGGCATCCGCCGTCCGGCGTAGCGCGAAGTCGCCGGCCGGCACCAGCACTTCGAGTGTGCCGGCGTCGGCGTCGAGCCGGATGATGTCGCCTTCGTGGATCCTGGCGATCGGGCCCTCCTCGACCGCTTCCGGTGTGACATGGATCGCCGCCGGCACCTTGCCGGAGGCGCCCGACATGCGCCCGTCGGTGACAAGCGCCACGCGCTGGCCGCGATCCTGCAGGATGCCGAGCACGGTGGTCAGCTTGTGCAGTTCCGGCATGCCGTTGGCCTTCGGCCCCTGGAAGCGGATGACGGCGATGAAATCGCCGGTCAGCGTGCCGGCCTTGAACGCATCGTTCAGCCCTTGCTGGCTGTCGAAGACCCTGGCCGGCGCCTCGATGATACGCCGCTCCGGCTTCACCGCGGAAGTCTTGATGACGGCGTGGCCGAGATTGCCTGACAGCACCTTCAGGCCGCCGGTCGCCTGGAATGCCTTGTTGAACGGCGCCAGCACCTTTTCGTCGCCGCTTGCCTTCGGCGAAGCCTCGCGCACCACGCCTCCGTCGGCGCCGAGCTTTGCCTCGACCGCATAAGGCCGCAGGCCTTCGCCCCACACCGTCTGCACATCCTCATGCAGGATGCCTTCGTCGAGCAGCTCGCGGATCAGGAAGCCGAGCCCGCCGGCGGCGTGGAAATGGTTCACGTCGGCGAGGCCGTTCGGATAGACCCGCGCCAGCAGCGGCACCGCTTCCGACAGGTCGGAAATATCCTGCCAGGTGATGGCGATGCCGGCCGCCGCCGCCATGGCGATCAGGTGGATGGTGTGATTGGTCGAGCCGCCGGTGGCGTGCAGGCCGACGACGCCGTTGACGATCGAGCGCTCGTCGATCATCCGGCCGACGGGCGTATAGGCGTTGCCGAGCGCGGTGATCGCCAGCGCCCGCTTCGTCGCCTCGCGGGTCAACGCCTCGCGCAGCGGCGTGCCGGGGTTGACGAAGGAAGCGCCCGGCGTGTGCAGGCCCATGATCTCCATCAGCATCTGGTTGGAATTCGCCGTGCCGTAGAAGGTGCAGGTGCCCGGCCCATGATAGGATTTGGACTCGGCCTCCAGCAGTTCGGCACGTCCTGCCTTGCCCTCGGCGTAGAGCTGGCGGATCTTGGCCTTTTCGTCATTGGGCAGGCCTGATGTCATCGGTCCGGCCGGAATGAACACCGCCGGCAGATGGCCGAAGGTGAGTGCGGCGATGACCAGCCCCGGTACGATCTTGTCGCAGACGCCGAGATAGACGGCGGCGTCGAACATGTTGTGCGACAGGCCGATCGCGGCGGCCATGGCGATGACATCGCGCGAAAACAGCGACAGCTCCATGCCGGGCTGGCCCTGGGTGACGCCGTCGCACATCGCCGGCACGCCGCCGGCCACCTGGGCAATGCCGCCGGCTTCGCGGGCTGCATCCTTGATCAGCGCGGGGAAGGTCTCGAACGGCTGATGCGCCGACAGCATGTCGTTGTAGGAGGTGATGATGCCGAGGTTCGGCACCTTGTCGGCGCCAAGCGCCAGCTTCTCCGAGGGGCTGCACACCGCAAAGCCGTGGGCGAGATTGCCGCACGACAGCACGGCCCGGTTGGCGGTGCGGTTCGACGCCTCGGCGATGCGGCCGAGATAGCGCTCGCGGCCTGGCTTTGAGCGCTGGCGGATGCGTTCGGTGATGGCTTCGATGTCGCGTCTGGCAGTCATGGCGGTCGGTCCTTTCAGGCGAGGTCCCGGAAACATCCTCCCGCCGTTTGCCGGGACCAGTGTAGATCGAGAATCAGGGGGCCCAGAAAACCTCTAAGGGCTTATGTGCTGCGTCGAGCACGGCACGGATTGGCTTTCGCGGCCCGGGCGCCACCGCGCCGTCGAAGGCGATGCGCTTGTCCTCACCCTCTATGTGTAGCGCGATGAAGCCGGCTTCGACGATGCGCGCCAGCGACAGGGTCAGCCGCGGCTCGCCCGCACTTGCCGCGTGAACGGGCAGCACGATCCTGTCGGAAGACGGGTCGAGCAGCGTTGCCAGGTCGTCGGCATCGGGAAAGAACGAGGCGGTGTGGCCGTCCGGCCCCATGCCGAGCACGACGACATCGAGCGGCCATGGCAAGGACCGGAGCGCTGCATCATCGGACGAGGCCGCATCCTCGATGCTGGTGGCTTCGTGATAGAGCGGCACGAAACGAGCCGCCTTGGCCGCGTTCTGCAACAGATTGGCGGCCACCAGCCCGGCATTGGAGCGTGGCGAGGAGGCCGGCACGAAACGCTCGTCGACCAGCGTCACGATCACCTTGTCCCAGGCGATGGGTATCGCTGAAAGGGCGGCGAAGAATTTTGCCGGCGTGGTGCCGCCGGAGACGGCGAGCAAGCCCGTGCCGCGCTCGGCGATCGCCTTGGTCAGGCGACCGGCAACATGGCCGGCAAGGGCTGCCGCCAGTTCCTGGCGCTCGGTGAAGCCGTTCCAGCTATAGGCGGCGCTGTTCAATTGCTCTCGTGCCATGTCCGCCCGTCACGTTCGATCAGCGCTATCGAAGCCGATGGGCCCCAGGTGCCCGCCGTGTAGCCCTGCGCCTCCTGCCTGGCACTTTCCCAGGCATTCTGGATCGGGTCGATCCATTTCCACGCCGCCTCGACTTCGTCACGGCGCATGAACAGGGTCTGGTTGCCACGGATGACGTCCATGATCAGCCGTTCGTAGGCATCCGGGGCGCGGCCGTCGAAGGACTGCGCGAAACTCATGTCGAGCGAGATCTGGCGCAGCCGCATGCCGCCCGGGCCCGGATCCTTGATCATGATGAACTGCTTGACGCCTTCGTCGGGCTGCAGCCGGATGACAAGCTGGTTGGCGAAGATCGGTCCGGCGCTGTCGCCGAAGATCGAATGCGGGATCGGCTTGAATTCGATGACGATTTCCGAAACCCGCGTCGCCAGCCGCTTGCCGGTGCGGAGATAGAACGGAACGCCCGCCCAGCGCCAATTGCCGATCTCGGCCTTGATGGCGACGAAGGTTTCGGTGTTGCTGTCCTTGCCGAGTTCCTCGACATAGCCTTTCACCGCTCCGCCGGCCGAAGCACCGGCGCGATACTGCCCGCGCACGGTGTGCTTCGGCGCCTCGTTGCCGTTGACGCGCTTCAGTGCCCGCAGCACCTTCAGCTTTTCGTCGCGCACGGCGTCGGCATCCATCGACGATGGCGCTTCCATGGCGACGAGACACAACAGCTGCAGCATATGGTTCTGCACCATGTCGCGCAGCGCGCCGGCCTTGTCGTAATAGGTGACGCGGTCCTCCAGGCCGACGGTCTCGGCCACGGTGATCTGCACATGGTCGATATGGGCTGAATTCCACAACGGCTCGTAGAGCGCGTTGGCAAAGCGCAGCGCCATCAGGTTCTGCACCGTCTCCTTGCCGAGATAATGGTCGATGCGGAAGATCTGGCTTTCGTGGAAGTCGTCGCCGACTAGGTCGTTGAGCTTGCGTGCCGAATCGAGATCGCGGCCGATCGGCTTTTCCAGCACGATGCGCGAGTTCGGCGTGATCAGATTGTGCTCTTTCAGCTTGTGCGAGATGTCGCCGAACAGCGCCGGCGCCACCGCCAGGTAGAAGGCGCGGATGCGGTCGCTGTCGCCGATCGCCTTCTTGAGCTTGTCGAAGCCGGCGCCGCTCGTCGCATCGGCGGAGACGTAGGACAGCCGCGCCAGGAAAGTCTTCAGTTCCTTGGCGTCGATGTCGGCCGCTTTGACGTGCTCGGAGATCGCCTGTTTGGCGAAGGCCTGGAATTCTTCGTCGCTCATTTTTGAGCGTGAGGTGCCGATGATGCGTGTCGGCTCCGAAAACTGATGGTCACGCTGGCGATAATAGAGCGACGGCAGAAGCTTGCGCTCCGACAGATCGCCGGTGCCGCCGAAAATGATGAAGTCGAAAGGCTCGACGGGGATGATCTGGCTGGTCATGGTCTGTCCGCTTTGACGCCGGTCGCTGTGACGCGGCTGATATAATCTAATCGATTTAAATTTTCCAGTGCCATGGTGTCACATCTGGGTGTATGCGCCTGCCCCTTGACAGTCCGATGACCCGGAGGCTTGTCGACAGGCGCGGCTCCGGAAGCCTTCGCAGTTGCAGCATAGAGCGGGATCGACGCGAAAGCCAAAGGAGAAATCGGCGATGGCCGCACATCTTTCGACCAATTCGGTCAGAAGCAGTGGCCTCGCGCGGATGTGCGCCGTTGGCATACCGGTCGATAGGCGCCAATCATGAGCGGGAAAAGCATGCGTCTGGAAAACAAGGTTGCCGTCATCACCGGTGCTGCGTCGGGTTTTGGCGAGGGCATTGCCAAGCGCTTTGCGCAGGAGGGTGCCAGGGTCGTTGTCGCCGATCTCAACGCCAGGGGTGCGGAGCGCGTCGCCGGCGAGATCGGCGAAGCGGCGATCTGGACCCAGACCGATGTCTCGCTGCGCTCCGAATTCGACGAGATGATCTATGCCGCCAAAAGCGCCTTCGGCCGCATCGACATCATGGTCAACAATGCCGGTTACACCCATCGCAACGGCGACATGCTCAATGTCGACGAGGAAACCTTCGACCTGATCACCGCCGTCAACATGAAGGCGATCTATCACGCGGCACTGGCCGTGGTGCCGATCATGGACCGGCAGGGCGGCGGCGTCATCCTGACCACGGCCTCCACCGCGGGTCTGCGGCCGCGCCCCGGCCTCACCTGGTAGAATGCGTCGAAAGGCTGGGCGATCACCGCCACAAAGTCGATGGCGGTGGAACTGGCGCCGAAGAACATCCGCGTCAACTGCCTCTGCCCGGTTGCCGGCGAGACCGGCATGCTGGAGAAATTCATGGGCGCCGACACGCCCGAGATCCGCGAGAAGTTCCGCGCATCGATCCCGCTCGGCCGGCTTTCGACGCCGCTCGACATCGCCAACGCCGCACTCTGGCTGGCCTCGGACGAAGCCGCCTTCATCACCGGCGTGGCGCTGGAGGTCGACGGCGGCCGCTGCATCTAACGTTTATCGCCAAGAGATGGCCGTGGTTTTGGGAACGATATGAACAAACAGGGCCTGAAGCACATCGCCTGAATCCGTCAAGCGTGACGCGCTTAGATAGCTGTTCATGCTTGGTCCGGTTGACTTGACCATCCGGCTTCCCCAAAGTCATCAGGGCTTGGGACCAGCTATGCGATGAATGCCAGACTACGGAAAATTCGCGAGAACCTGTGGCAGCGGGTCAGGATCTACAAGGCAAGATATGCCCGCTCCAAAAGCAAGTCGATCTTCATCGGCGTAACCGGCAGCTCCGGCAAGTCGACCACCACGGCGCTGCTTGGGCATATATTGGCCGGCCACGGCTCCGTCCATGTCCAGCTCCTTTTCCATTCGCTGCAGATGCTGTCGAGGATGCTTTCGCGTCGCATCAGTGGCGTGGACTATGCCGTCGTTGAGGTGTCGGCGTCGGCGATCAATTCAATCAGGCCGATGGCCGAGTTGCTGCGGCCGCACGTCGCTGTCGTCACAATGGTCCGGCTCGAGCACGTCTCCAGCTTCAAAACCTTGGAGAATGTCGCTCGTGAAAAGCGCGCACTGGTCGAGGCGTTGGAACCGGGCGGCCTGGCCGTGCTCAACGCCGATGATCCCCATGTGCTCGCCATGGCATCCGCGCAACGCTTCGTCACATTTGGCGAGTCGGACGCGGCCGATTACCGTATCACCGACATCAGTGCAGCATATCCGCGCACGCTTGGCTTGAAGTTGCATTGGCGCGGCGGTGTGCTGGACCTCCAGACGGCATTTCCAGGGGAGCATTTCTCGCTGCCTGTGGTCGCGGCAGCGGCAGCGGCTCTCGAACTTGGAGTTCCTGCGCAGACCGTCAAGGACAGGATCGAGACATTTCAGCCCCTCGTGAACCGATGCCAGGTGATCAGCCCCGAGGGCGGCCCGCACTTCATTTTAGACTCCGTCAAGGCGCCGTGGCATTCGCTGCCACTTGCCTTGGACATGATTGCAAAATCAACCGTTGGCGAAAAGCGGATCGTTCTTGGCCAGTTGTCGGACTTTACCGATTCGACCGCAAAGTATGCCCGCGCCTACAAAAGCGCGCGCGAGATCGCGAACCGGGTGATCTATGTCGGCGAGCATGCGCATCGCTCGAAGGCCAGCCAGACCGACCGCGACACTGGCCGATTCGTCGAACTGCGCACACCGAAAGAGGTCTCGGATTACATCAGGCGGACAGCGGTGCCTGGCGAATTGATCCTGGTGAAGAGCTCTTCCAATCTTCATCTGGAACGTGTCGCACTCTCATGGACGCATGACATCAAATGCTGGATCGCGGACTGCGGCAAGCGGGACGACTGCCTGGCTTGCGGCCTCTATGGAGTGCCCTTCGAGGAACACCGGGATTTTCTCGCGAAGCGCAAACTTGCCCGCAGAAGACATCGTTTCGGGTGGTTGCTCGGCCGGTGACCAGGCTTGGCGGCTTCGTCTCGGTCAGCGCAGACAGCTGTCGTTGTCTCACGCGCCGGTCTTGATGTAACTCTTGTAGATCCAGCCGGTCTTGCCGTTGTAGGTGATCTGGCACCATTGCTTGCAGCTCATCACCTGCACCGAGGTTTTGGCTGGCACGGTACCGATGGCGGCGGCATTTTTCTTCGGGCCGCTTCGCATGGTCACGGCTCTCAGGATGCGTCCTGTGCCAGCGGCTGCGGCTTTCCTTGGCTTCGCCTTGGCCTGGCTGTCATCGCCCTCTGCCGCTGGCTCTTGAGCCGGCACTCGCGGTTGCACCTCGGGAATGGCGGCGGTTTGTGCGCCGTCGGGATGGTTGCCCGCGGCTGCGCTGGGCGCGGCTACCTTGGCAAGTTCGGTGGCGGCATCGGTATCGGCTGCCGGCTGCGCGAATGCCGCCGCCTGCTTGTCGGGTGCCTTGTCCGCCTGTTGGCTGGGAGCAGTCGAATCGGACGCGGATGCGGCCTTCGGCTGGGAACCGGTCCAGCGCGGATCGTTGGCGGCGAGTGCGGGGATGTCGGCTTGCGCGGCCGCCACAGCTGTTGGAATTGCGTCGGACTTGCGCGCCTGCGGCACGGTCGTCGCGGCGACCGCGGCCCCAACCGGGGTTATTTTTGTCGTCTTCACCGGAACCGTTGGAATGGTCTGTTCGGGGCTTGCTGCCGCTTGCCTGTCGCTGGCCGGCAATGCCAGCCACAGCGCCACGGCGGCGACGCCAAGCAGCGCGGCAGTGCCGATCGCGGCGATCACCAGATGCGAGTTCGAACGGACTTCCTGCCAGAAGGACGGCCGCATGTCGTATCCGAACTGCATGGCAAAGCGCCGACGTTCCGGCGTACCGAAACTGAAGGGCTCTCTCACTCTTGCCACCTCCATAAGCGGGCCGACGTTCTTTCGATCGGTGCCGGAAGTCCGGCGTCTGATCCGCATCGGTCCCAAAAACAACACGGGCAGGCCCGCAACAATCCCCGAACAATCGCCCAGAACCGGCAGCTTTCGCCTGCGATTGTGGCATCAGTACGCCATTATACGGGATTCTGCGCCTTTGCGGGAAATTGCGCAATGCGTCGCACGGGCAACAAATGTTACAATAAATATTACAATATTACATCAGGACGGTCGGCTAGATCCTGTCCCGCAGCGCAAACCAGTTGAGCGCCAGGAACAGCAGCGGCGTGCGGAAACGCCGGCCGCCAGGGAAAGGCGGGATTTTCAGATCCTCGATCAACTTCAGCCGGTCGCGGTTGCCGGCAACCATTTCGGCATAGAGCTTGCCGAAGAAGTTGGACAGCATCACGCCGTGGCCGGAATAGCCGCCGACCGAGATCACATTGGGCATCACTTCGCGCACGAACGGTTTTCTCGGCACGGTGATGCCGACATAGCCGCCCCAGCCATGCGTGATCTCGACATCCCTGAGTGCGGGGTAGAGTTCCGCGATCTGGCGGCGGATGTGGATGTGGATGTCCTTCGGGTCGTTGACGCCATAAACCTCGCGTCCGCCAAACAGCAGCCGCCCGTCCTTCGATTTGCGGAAATAGCGCACGACGAAGCGCGAATCGTCGACCGCCTCGCCGCCCGGCAGCACATCTGACTCTGCCCCCAGAGGCACCGTCGCGCCGATGAAGGAACCGATGGGCATGATGTGCGCGGCACTCGCCGGCTCGAGCGTGCCGCCATAGGCGTTGACCGCTATCAGGCATTTCTGGGCCGTCACCGTCCCTCTCGGTGTCGAAACCTTGACCTTGCCGCCACTGGAAATGATGCCGGTCGACGGCGTCCCCTCGAACAGCTGCGCGCCTGCAAGCGCTGCCACCCGCGCCGTGCCGATCACCAGCTTCATCGGATGGATGTGGCCGGTGCCGGTGTCGCGCGTGCCGCCGAAATAGGCGGTCGAGCCCAACCGCTCCGCCGTCTCCCTGGCATCCATGAACGAGATCTGCGGGTAGGAAAAACGGCTCGCCATGATCTCGGCATGCGCCTTGTAGTCGTCGACATAGCGCGGCTTGTGCGCCACCGAGAGCTGGCCCGGCATATAGTCGATATCGATCTTGTTGGCGGCAGTGAATTCGAGGAGATGCGCCTTGGCCTCTTCGGCAAGTTCAAACAGCGCCTTGGCGCGGGCCAAGCCATACTCGGCTTCCAGGTCCTCGGCCCAGGCACGCTGGCCGGTGCCAAGCTGCCCGCCATTGCGCCCGGACGCGCCATCGCCGAAGCGGTACGCGTCGATCAGCACGACATTGGTGCCCGCCTTGGCCAGATGCGCCGCCGCCGACAGCCCGGTAAAGCCGCCGCCGATGATGACGACATCGCATGTCCGGTCGCCATCCAGCGCCGGGTATTCAGGTCTCGGACCGGCTGTGTCCTCGTACCAGGAACGGCCGGGGGAGATCGGGGATTGGTAAGGCATGATGCTCGCAGGGGAGTAGGGGAG
>NZ_RZQL01000020.1 GCF_003997935.1 Mesorhizobium sp. M7A.F.Ca.US.006.01.1.1 | reverse complement strand
ATATCGCACCGTCGAGCGTGATGTGCCCCTGGTCCGGCGCCTCGAAGCCGGCAATCAGCCGCAGCAAGGTCGTCTTGCCGCAGCCGGAAGGACCGACGATCGCCGTGCGGCTGCCGCTGGCGACGCTCAGGTCGACGCCGGCAAGGGCGGCCACCGGGCCGTATTGCTTGTGCAGGCCGCTGATTTCGAGAAAGCTCATCGTCCGGCCATCCGTTTCGACTGGACATAGAGCAGCCAGGTCAAGGGCAGCGACATCGCCACCATGATGAAGGCGTAGGGTGCCGCCGAGGCATAATCAATCTCGCCACTGTAGGACCAGAACGCCATTGCCAGCGTGCGGGTGCCGTTCGGCGCCAGCATCTGGGTGGCGGTCAGTTCGTTCATGATGCCGAGCGCCACCAGCGCCATGCCGGCCGCGGCACCTGGCGCCGACAGGCGGATCGTCGTCGACCACAGCGCCTGCAGCGGCGGCCGTCCGAGGCTGGAAGCGGCGCGTTCGAGCTCGACCGGCGCCTGCGCGATCGATGCCCGCAGGCTGACCAACGCGCGCGGCAGGAACATCAGCGCATAGGCCACCAGGATGGTGAACAGGGTCTGGTAGAGCGGCAGCGCGATGCGCACGGTGATGGTGACCAGCGCCAGTGCGATGACGACCCCGGGCAACGAGCCGACAATGTAGTTGCAGCCCTCCAGTATACGCTGCAATGGCCCCGGCGCGCGGATCGAGATCCAGGCCATCGGCATGGCGGCGACGGTAGCGAGCAAGGCGCCGGCGAGCGCCAGGAACAGCGTCTGGCCAAGCGCCAGGCCAATCTCGTCCAAGCGCCAGACAGCGGCGCCGCCGGCGGCAAGCCAGCCGCCGATGGTGACGAACGGCACGCCGAGCGCCAGCAGCGTGGTGACGACAAGCAAGAGCAGGCTTGGGATGGTGGCGCGTCCGAGGCTCGTGCGCTGCTGATAACGTGCGGCGCCGGAGCCGACACGGGCATAGCGTTCCTCGCCGCGCACCAGCACTTCGAGGCCGAGCAGCACGAAACAGCAGCTCACCAGCACGCCGGCCAGCATGTTGGCGGCCGGTCCGTTGAAGGTCGACTGGAACTGGTCGACGATCGCCGTGGTGAAGGTGTCGAAGCGGATGAAGACATAGAGGCCGTACTCGGCCAGCAGGTGCAGGCCGACCAGCAGCGAGCCGCCGCAGATGGCGAGCCGCAGTTGCGGCAGCACGACACGCCAGAACACGCGCCGTGGCCCAAGGCCGAGTGCGGCGGCGGCGTCCTCGAGGGCAGGATCGAGACGGCGCAACGCCGCGGACACCGGCAGATACAGGAACGGGAAATAGGCGATCACGGAAACCAGCACGCCGGCCCACAGGCCGTGCAGTCCCGGCACCATGGTGATCCAGGCATAGCTGTGCACGAAGGCTGGGATGGCGAGCGGCGCCACGCACAGCCAGGCCCAGAGCCGGGCGCCCGGCAGGTCGCTGCGCTCGGTCAGCCAGGCCAGCGAAACCGACAGCACGATGGTGATCGGCACGCAGAGCGCGACCAGCAGGACAGTGTTGACGAGAAGCTCGCCGACACGCGGCCGGAAGACCAGCGCCGAGACGGTTTCCCAACCGGTCTGCACCGCGATCCAGATGATGAAGGCAAGCGGCACCAGCGCCAGCAGCGCGACGAAGATGGCGGCGATGACCAGCCAAAGCGGTGCACGTCGCCGAGCCTTTCGGCCTATGCCCGAAGGCAGGCCCGAGCGCGCGAGATCGACCGCAGACTGCATCAGGTCAGACGCCGTGCCGTTGCCGTCCAGCGGCAGCAATTGAAGGACCGCAATCGCGGTCGGGAACACAGCGTGTCGTCATCGACGAATGCCATCTCGAAAAACAAAATCACTCCCGCGGAAGGCGAAGTCCCGCGGGAGCGTGGCCGGTTGTCCTTTTAGGAGGAATGGCAACTAAAGCAAGCCGGCTGCCGTCATCAGGTCGGTGACCTTCTTGGAGTTCAGCGTCGTGGCGTCGACCTTCGGTGCCTGCAGATCGGCGAGCGGCACCAGCTTCGGGTTGGAGTCCGCGCCCTTGCCGACTGCGTATTCGAAGGAATCGCCGGTCTTCAGCACGTCCTGGCCGCCCTTGCCAGTCACCCATTTCAGGAAGGCCTGGGCTTCCTTCGGATGCTTGCTCGAGGCCAGCACGCCGCCGCCGGAGATCGAGACGAAGGCGCCCGGATCCTGGTTCTTGAAATAGTGCAGCTCGACATTCTTACTGTTTTCACCGGTCTTGGCCTGATCGCCGAAGTAGTAATAGTGGTATATCACGCCGCCTTCGATTTCGCCGGCATTGACTGCCTTCATCACCGTGCTGTTGCCCTTGTAGGCGGTGAAATTGGTTTTCATCGCCTTCAGCCAGTCGGCGGTAGCGGCTTCGCCCTTGAGCTGAAGCAGGGCGCTGACGATGGCCTGGAAATCGGCGCCCGACGGGGAGGCGGCCCAGCGGCCCTTCCAGCTCGGATCGGCGAGGTCAAGCATCGACTTGGGCAACTGGTCGGCGGTCAGCTTGGTCTTGTTGTAGGCAAAGACCGTGCTGCGCGCGGCAACGCCGACCCATTTGCCGCTGGCCGGCTGATAGTCCTGGGGAACCTGTGCCAGCGTGTCGGCGTCGACCGGTGCGAAAAGGCCGGCCGTCTCGACCAGCACCATGGCCGGCGAGTTTTCGGTCAGAAACACGTCGGCCGGCGAAGACGTACCTTCGGCGACGATCTGGTTGGAGAAATCGCTGTCGCCGCCATTGCGCACGGTGACCTTGATGCCGGTTTCCTTGGTGAAGCCTTCGGCCCACGCCTTGGTCAGGCTTTCGTGCTGGGCGTTGTAGACAATGATGCCATCATCTTCCGCCTTTGCCGGACCGGCGATCAGGCTGATTGCCAGCGCGGTGGCGCCGGCGAGAGTGGAAAGAGCGTATTTCATGGCATTGTCCTCGATTTCGGGGCCTTGGTCTGTCAAGGCTGCACCTATCGATACCTGACAGCAGTAGTCAACATTGTCGATGTGCTTCAATCGGTCGCTGACGTGCAAAGGTTGGTGCCGGACGGACAATTCCGCGTGATGCTCCCGGTTCGGCGGTGCCGCAAACTTTCGTGATTTGTCGACAGTTTGGCTTGGACATTATTTCGCCAGCCACGTAACAAATCAGCGCCGAGACGCGAAAATCGGGGGAGTGAACTCTTGTGAGCGGCAAGGACGAGGCCGAACTTTCCCGGCTGATGCGGGCCGCGATCGCGGGAGATGAAAGGGCTTACGCCGACTTTCTGCACCGGATTGCCGCGCTGGTTCGCGGTTTTGCCAGGCGCAAGATCGTGCAGGGCGGGGTCGATCCCGAGGATGTCGTGCAGGAAACCTTGCTGGCCATTCATGTGAAACGACATACCTGGCGCCAGGATGCGCCGGTGTTGCCGTGGATCTACGCGATCGCCCGCTTCAAGCTGATCGATGCGTTCCGGCGGCGCGGACGGCGCATCGAGATCGACGTCGACGATATCGCCGAGACGTTCGCGGAGCCGGAAACCGAGACCATCAGCGAGCGCGACATCAACCGGGCATTGGACAGCCTGTCGCCGGCACAGCGCTCCGTGGTCTCGGCCGTGTCGGTGGAAGGTCGCTCCATCGGAGAGACGGCGGCAAAGTTCGGCATCAGCGAGACGGCGGTGCGTGTGTCGCTGCATCGCGGACTTGCGGCGATAGCCAAGCGATTCGGGCGGGAATGACATGAGAACGGACGATCTCATCAAGGCGCTGGACGCCGATGCAAGCAGCAAGGCAATGCCGCTGCAATCGGCCTGGTGGCTGGCCGCCGGTGCGGCAGCGGTGATCGCGGCCATCGTCTTCCTGCTGACCATCGGCCCACGCCCGGACTTCATGGCGGCCGCGCACACGATGCGCTTTCTTTCCAAATTCGTCTTCACCATCGTGCTTGCCGTCAGCGCCTTCGCCCTGATCCGCGCCTTGTCGACGCCGGGTGCTTCGACAGGCCGGGCGATGGCTGTGATGATCGCGGCGCCAGTGCTGGTGGCCGTGGCAGTGGTTCTGGAGCTTTTCATGGTGCCGGAGGCGCTATGGGGTACAAGGATGGTCGGCTCCAACATGATGATCTGCATGGCATTCATCCCGCTGATCGGCATTGGCCCGCTTGCCATCTTCCTGTGGATGCTGCGCTACGGCGCGCCGACACGGCCGGTGCTTGCCGGCGCGGTTGCGGGTCTGCTCGCCGGCGGGCTGGCGGCGACCTTCTATGCGGCGCACTGCTTCGACGATTCGCCGCTTTTCGTCGCCACCTGGTACACGATAGCGATCGCAGCGCTCGCATTGCTCGGCGCGCTCGGCGGACGGTTTTTCGTACGCTGGTAGCGTTCCGCCACGATCGCGAGCCCATGCACCGATCCTTAATCATGCCGGCAATTGTTTGCCGGTTAGCGATGGCGCCGGCAGGCCGGACGCAACCTTTCCTTAAAATCGATCCGCCAAGGTTGATGCGAGAACATGCGTTTGCGCACGGGGGTGGCACGTATCGTGATGTGGCGAGGATTGACCAGCCGAAAATCTCTTGGGCATGCAGGGCTGGCGTTGCTCGTCGCCGGCCCGGGCGTGCTGGCGACCTCGATCCTGCTGTCGCGCCTGGACCTCGGCACCGAAGCCTTGAAGCTCTCCCTGCAGATCGCTGTGGCGGTGGCGGTGGGCGCGCTGTTCCTCGCCGCCCTGTCCATCCGCAGGATCACCAGGGATCGCCAGCAGATCGCCGAGAGCGAGCTGCGCTTCCGCCGCGCCATGGAGGATTCGGCGATCGGTATCGTGGTTGTCGGTCTCGACGGTCGCATCCGCCAGACCAATCCGGCCTTCGCCGCCATGCTTGGCTACACAAGCGAAGAGATCGAGGCGCTGACTTTCTTCCAGATCACGCATCCCGACGATCTGCTGATCGGGCGGGAGACGATGGACGATCTGAAGGCGGGCACGGTCAATTCCTTCCATTTCGAAAAGCGCTATCTCCGCAAGGATGGAACGCCCGTCTGGGCCCATCTTGCCGGTTCGGTCATTCGCGATGAGACCAGCGGCCGCCCGCTCTATCTCGTCTCGCAAATCGAGAACATCGACGCGCGCAAGCAGGCTGAGGCGCGCATTGCCGAAGCGGAGACGCGTTGGAATTTCGCGCTCGCCGGTGCCGGCCAAGGGGTCTGGGACCTCGACATGCGCAAGGGCGGCACGACCTATTCCTCGACCTGGGTCAAGATGCTGGGCTATGCGGATGGCGAACTCGATGGCGACACCGACCGCTGGCTGACGATGATCCACCCTGACGATCGCGAGACTGTCGCCGAAGCCGATCGCGCCCATCTCGAGGGCAAGACACCGTTCTTTGAGGCCGAGTTCAGGATGCGCCACAAGGATGGCCACTGGATGTGGATACTCGACCGCGGCAAGGCCATCGAACGTGACGAGGACGGACAGCTGATCAGGGCCATTGGCAGCCTGACCGACATCACCCGCCGCAAGGAGGCCGAAGAGCGCCTCACTGTGTCGGCGGCAATGCTTGTCGATGAAAAGGAGCGGCTGAGGGTGACGCTGCAATCGATCGGCGATGCCGTCATCTGCACCGATGCCGCAAACCGCATCACCTTCATGAACCCGGTCGCCGAAAAGCTGACCGGGATTGCCGGCGGCGAGGCTCTCGGCAAGATGCTTGGCCATGTCTACTGGGCGGTCGACGAGGAGACGGGGCACAGGATCGGCGTGACCCGGCCCGCGGTTGGCGTTCATGCGCCCGCCGACCAGAACAGCCGCGCCGTCCTTATCCGGCGCGACGACACGCGCTGCAGCATCCGCCAGGTGGTGTCGCCGATCGTCAACGAACGGAACGAATTCTGCGGGCTGGTCATCGTCTTCCAGGACTTTACCGACGCGCGCGCGCTGCAGCGCCAACTGGCGCACGCCGCGGCACACGATGCGCTGACCGGCCTTGCCAACCGCTCCAGCTTCATCCGCGCCATGGAGGATCTGATCGGCCAGGCACGCAAGGACGGCACCGCCGACACGACAAAGTCGGTCGGAGGTGCCGGACATCAGTTCATGTTCATCGACCTCGATCACTTCAAACTGGTCAACGACACGGGCGGCCACGCGGCGGGAGACGCGCTGCTGAAGCGGGTTGCCGAGGCGATTCGCAGCGTGCTTGGTCCAGACGATATCGTCGCTCGCCTCGGCGGCGACGAATTCGCGGTCATTCTGAAATCGAGTTCGGCAGCCGGCGCCAAGATCGCGGCACGCTCCATCATCGATGCGATCGGCGGCCTGGACTTCACCTGGGACGGCCGTCCTCACGTGATCGGCGCCAGCATCGGGCTGGCTGCAATCAATGCCAATTGCGGCGAGGTCGACGAGATCATCGCGAGAGCCGATGCGGCCTGCTATGCGGCCAAGGCGGCGGGCCGTGGCTGTGTCTCCGTGGCGCCCGACGCGCAGATCGTGGATGGCCGGACAGAGCCGCTGGCCGCGGCCTCCTGATTGAGCCTGTCACCGCTCATCCGAAAGGCTTGTCCCTGATTTGCGCCGACGATCCGCTCAGCGCGTCGGAACGGGATGCTCGCCGCGATAGTCGTAGAAGCCGCGCCCGGTCTTGCGGCCGAGCCAGCCGGCCTCGACATATTTTACCAGCAGCGGGCAAGGGCGGTATTTCGAGTCCGACAGGCCGTCATGCAGGACCTGCATGATCGACAGGCAGGTATCGAGCCCGATGAAGTCAGCCAGCTGCAGCGGCCCCATCGGATGGTTGGCGCCGAGCCGCATGGCGGTGTCGATGGCATCGACCGAGCCGACACCCTCATAGAGCGTGTAGATCGCCTCGTTGATCATCGGCAGCAGGATGCGGTTGACGATGAAGGCCGGAAAATCCTCCGAGACCGTGATCGTCTTGTCGAGCTGCTTCACATAGGTCTTGGCGGCCTCGAAGGTCTGGTCCTCGGTGGCGATGCCGCGCACCAGTTCGACCAGCTTCATCAGCGGCACCGGGTTCATGAAATGTATGCCGATGAACCGCTCCGGCCGGTCGGTCTGCGCGGCAAGCCGCGTGATCGAGATCGACGAGGTGTTGGTCGCCAGGATGGCTTCGGGATTGAGCTGCGGACAGAGCTGGGCGTAGATCTTGCGCTTGACCGTCTCGTCCTCGGTCGCCGCCTCGATCACCAGGTCAGCACCAGCAAGATCGGCCATCGCGGGCGCAGCCGAAATGCGGCCCATCGCGTCGTTGCGCACCTTTTCGTCGAGCTTGCCGGACCCCACCTGGCGGGCCATGTTGCCGCTGATGGTGGCGATGCCCTTCTCGATGCGGTCGGGGGATATATCGTAGATCAGCACCTTGTAGCCCGAAAGCGCGGAGACATGGGCGATGCCACCGCCCATCTGGCCCGCGCCGATGATGCCGATCGTCTCGATCTTGCTCATTACACCGATCCCGTCAAAAGGCCTTTGCGGCCTGCTTTTTGTGCGGTGCAAACTAAAAGGGCGGGGCGACTTCGTCTACCCCACCCTCACCATTTAATACGCTTTGGCAGAAAGCGTCAAAGCGCCTTTTGCAGCTCCGGCAGAATGACGAAGAGATCGCCGACGAGGCCGTAGTCGGCAACCTGGAAAATCGGCGCCTCCTCGTCCTTGTTGATGGCGACGATGACCTTCGAATCCTTCATGCCGGCGAGGTGCTGGATGGCGCCGGAGATGCCCACCGCAATGTAGAGATCGGGGGCAACCACCTTGCCGGTCTGGCCAACCTGCCAGTCGTTCGGCGCATAGCCGGCATCGACCGCGGCGCGGGAGGCGCCGACGGCGGCACCGAGCTTGTCGGCGACCGGCAGGATGACCTCCTGGAACTTCTCCGCCGAACCCAGCGCACGACCACCCGAGATGATGATCTTGGCCGAGGTCAGCTCCGGACGGTCGGTCTCGGAAAGCTTGTTCTCGACGAAGGTGGACAGGCCGGGATTGGCTGCCGCCTTGATGGTCTCCACCGCCGCCGAGCCGCCATCGGGGGCTGCCTGGAAGGAGGCGGTGCGCACCGTGATCACCTTCTTGGCGTCGCTCGACTGCACCGTCTGGATGGCGTTGCCGGCATAGATCGGCCGCTTGAAGGTGTCGGGGGATACGACTTCGATGATCTCGGACACCTGTGCGACATCGAGCAGGGCAGCAACGCGCGGCGTGACATTCTTGCCCGACGAGGTCGCCGGCGCGATGATGGTGTCGTAGGCGCCCGCCAGCGACACAATGAGCGCTGCCGTCGGTTCGGCCAGGCGCTCAGCAAGCTCGTCCGCCTCGGCCAGCAGCACCTTGCTCACGCCCTTGAGCTTGGCGGCAGCGTCCGCTGCCGGCTTGGCGCCCTTGCCGGCAACCAGCACATGCACGTCCGAGCCGATCTGCAGCGCCGCCGACAGCGCCTTGGCGGTCTGATCGGAAAGCGTTGCGTTGTCGTGTTCTGCGATGAGGAGAATGGTCATTTTTCTGTTCCTTTCCCGATCGCTTACAGCACGCCGGCTTCGTTCTTGAGCTTGTCGACCAGTTCGGCCACCGACTTGACCTTGACGCCTGCCTTGCGGCCGCTCGGCTCCTCGGTCTTGATGACCTTCAGCCGCGGCTTGACGTCGGCGCCGTAGTCGGCCGGGGTCTTCTCGTCGAGCTGCTTCTTCTTGGCCTTCATGATATTGGGCAAGGAGGCATAGCGCGGCTGGTTGAGGCGAAGGTCGGCGGTGACGATCACCGGCATCTTCAGTTCCACCGTCTGCAGGCCGCCGTCGACTTCGCGCGTCACCTTGGCCTTGTCGCCGTCGAGCACGATCTTGGAAGCGAAGGTGCCTTGCGCCCAGCCAAGCAGTGCCGCCAGCATCTGGCCGGTCTGGTTGGAATCGTCGTCGATCGCCTGTTTGCCGAGGATGACGAGACCGGGCTGCTCGGCGTCGACGACGCCCTTCAGCACCTTGGCGACGCCGAGCGGCTCGGTCTGTTCGTCGGTCTTGACCAGGATGGCGCGGTCGGCGCCCATGGCGAGCGCGGTGCGCAGGGTTTCCTGCGCCTGCTGCGGGCCGATCGAGACGACGATGATTTCTTCCGCCTTGCCGGCTTCCTTCAGCCGGATCGCCTCTTCCACCGCGATTTCGTCGAACGGGTTCATCGCCATCTTGACGTTGGCGAGTTCCACCGCCGAACCGTCAGCCTTCACGCGAACCTTGACGTTCGCATCCACAACCCGCTTCACGGGCACAAGGATCTTCATTTGCCTGTCACCTCTTCACGCTAGTTGGGCGCGCTATAACAGCCTGCGCCCGTTCTGAGTTGTCGAAAGCCGACATTTCGGATGGAAATTCTGGTCTTTGACCGCCTTAGGCTGCGGCGGAGACGTTTCCGTAGTTGCGGCAACCCTGCACGTCAATACGCTGCAAGTGGCTCAAATCGGTTCAGTCCGAACTGGAAGCGTTTCCGCGCCCCCAACGCGGCGTCGCGGCGGGTGGCTCAGGCGCCAATGGTTCAGCGGCAGCTTGCGGCTGGTTGGGAGCGGCGGGCGCGACGTCCTCGTCGGCGCCGGCAAACAGCGGCACGCCGCGGCTGCGCAAGACGAGCACCAGCACGGCTCCGGCGATGATGCCGCCGATATGACAGGCCCAGGAGATCTGGTCCTCGCCGCCGGCGGCAAACATCACCACCTGGAACAGCACCCACAGGATGAGCGGGATGAAGGCCGGGATGCGCAGCGGAATGCGGGCGAAGGCCAGCACCCAGACCTTCACCCTGGGATAAAGGATCAGATAGGCGACGACCACGCCGGCAATGGCGCCGGAGGCACCGATCAGCGGCGCCTGCGAATCCCAGGCGACGAGCCCTTGGAAGGCGGCTCCGGCGATCGCGCACAACAGATAGAAGATGAGGTAGCGGATGTGACCGAGCGCATCCTCGACATTGTCGCCGAAAACCCACAGGAACAGCATGTTGCCGCCGAGATGGAAGATGTCCGCGTGCAGGAAGGAATAGGTGAGGTAGCTCAGGCTTTCGGGGATGACGACAAAACGGGGATCGAGCTCGGCGGTGTCATGGACGACCGACGGGATGAAGCCCAGCCCAAGGACGGCGGCATTGGAGAAACTCTCGCCGCCGAGCGCGGTGGCGAGGTAGACTAGGGCGTTGACCACGATCAGCCCGATCGTCACATATTGCAGGCGGATGTGGCGCAGCCTGTTGGTGTCGTAAAGCGGGATGAACATGCCCCAGGCCCTCTTCCGCTTTCGACAATCAGCGGTTCTTGCCGGGAACCCATAGCACGTCGGCGTTTCCGTTGTCATTGACCGCCCGGGCGGCGACAAACAGGAAATCCGAGACGCGGTTGATGTATTTGAGACCGTCGCGGTTGACGTGCTCGTCCGGGTCCTGGGCCAGTGCCACCATCAGCCTTTCGGCTCGCCTTGCCACGGTGCGGGCAAGGTGAAGTGCCGCCGCCGCCGCTGTGCCGCCATTGAGCACGAAGGATTTGAGCGGCTGAAGCTCCTTGTTGAGAAGATCGATGTCCTTTTCGACCCGGTCGGTCTGCACGGCGACGATGCGAAGCGGCTCATAGCCGAGCGGCTTGCCGTCGTCGGGCACGGCGAGATCGGCGCCGAGGTCGAACAGATCGTTCTGGATGCGGGAAAGCATGGCGTCGATCACCGGGTGAGTCGCGGCCGTGTGAACCCTGGCGATGCCGATGCAGGCATTGGCCTCGTCGACCGTGCCGTAGGCGTCCACTCGCAGGTCGGATTTCAGCCGCCTCTCGCCGGTGCCGAGACCCGTGGTGCCGTCATCGCCGGTGCGGGTGTAGATCTTGTTGAGCTTGACCATTTCGCCTCCCCGGCCGCCGGCATCCTCACTTGCGGGTGAAATACACCGCCAGCAGGATCAGCACCAGCGCCACGGCCTGCAGCATGACGCGCGCCTGCATCAGCTTGTTCGAGGTGACGCCGGAGCCGCCGCGCATCATGTTGATGAGGCCGCGAACAAGCACGATCACCACGGCGACCATGACCAGAATGGCGAGGATGTTGAAGACGGTTGCCATCGTTTCGTTCCAGTTGTTTTGGCGTTCAGGCGCGTTTGGCCATCAGGCGGTAAAGCATCGATGCCGGCAGGATGCGTTTGAGCACCGCACCGATCCTGGCGGGCACTGTTACCACATAGTGCGGGCGTGGGCGCCGCGACAGAAGTGCATGGCGCAGCGCCGCATGAACCACTTCCGGCCCTGGCTTCAAGGCCGATTGGCTGCCGCCGGCCCGCAACCGTTCGAGTTGCGCCGCATAGTCCACGCGGTGCACGGAATTCTCGTGGTCGATGTTGCTGAGAAACCAGATGAGGCCATTGCTGGCGATCTTCGACTTCACCGGCCCCGGCTCGATCAGCGAAACGTGGACGCCGCTGCCGGCCAGTTCCTGGCGCTGGCAGAGCATCAAGGCCTCGAGTGCGTGCTTCGACGCCGAATAGGCGCCGCGAAAGCGCACCGGCACGAGGCCAAGGATCGAGGAGCAGTGGATGATGCGGCCCTGACCCTGGCGGCGCATCACCGGCACCAGCCGGCGGGTCAAATCATGCCAGCCGAAGAAATTCGCCTCGAACTGCTGCTTGAGCGCCGCAACGGGCAGATCCTCGACGGCGCCCGGCTGCGCATAGGCGCCGTTGTTGAACAGGGCGTCGAGCCGGCCGCCGGTGCGGTCGAGCACCGCCGTCACCAGCGCGGCGATGGAGTCCGGCTCGCAATAATCGAGATAGAAGGCCTCGATGCCATCGGCTTCGAGCGCGGCGAGGTCCTGCGGCTTGCGCGCCGTTGCGAACACCCGCCAGCCTTCCGCCTTCAACGCGCGGGCGCAGTACGCGCCTATTCCCGAAGACGCACCGGTGATGATAATCGAGCGCAACTTCTGCGCCGGACTGTTCGTGGTTTCGCCAAGGGTTGCCATTTGCCGCAATCCCTTCCCATATTCCCGGCGTGGAGACAATTGGAGGGCGCGGTTCTTGTTGCGGAAGATCGTAGCCCTCAAGCGGGTTCTCTACGACGCGCTTGGCCATTTCAACACCGATGACGGCTGGGCGATGGCCAGCCATCTGGCGATCACCTCGCTGATGGCGCTGTTCCCGTTCCTGATCTTCGCGACGACGCTGGCGAGCTTCCTCGGCGCGCAGGCGTTCTCCGACACGGCCGTGCATCTGGTCTTCGACACCTGGCCCGAACAGATCGCCAAGCCGATCGCGCGCGAAGTGCTCAATGTGCTGACCGTCAGGCGCACCGACCTTTTGACCTATGGTGTGGTGCTTGCGGCCTATTTTGCCTCGAACGGCATCGAGGCGCTGCGCACGTCGCTCAACCGCGCCTACCGCGTCTCGGAAACGCGCGGCATCATCTACCGCCGGGTGCAGAGCATCATCTTCGTGCTCATCGCCACAGCCGGTTTCCTGGCGATCAGCGTGCTCCTGGTGTTCGCGCCGCTGCTGGCGCGGCTCGCCGAAGCCCATATCGACTGGATCAAGCCCTATATGGGCACCATTACGCTATGGCGTTACGTCATCGCTTCGGCGGTCATTGTCGGCGGATTGTTTGCCGTCCATTTCTGGCTGCCGGCGGGCAAGCGCCGCTTCGTGTCGCTGGTGCCGGGCATCGTCTTCACGCTGGCGGCATGGCTTATCGGTTCGACCATCTTCGCCACCTATCTCGACCACTTCTCGTCCTATGTGACGACCTATGCCGGCCTGGCCTCGATCATGATCGCCGTGGTCTTCCTTTACATGGTCTCGGCGATCTTCATCCTCGGCGGCGAACTCAATGCCGCGATCAGCCGCTACCTGGAGGCACGTGCGCGGGTGGGATGACAGGTGGAATTGAAGAATTGAAGAACTGAGAATTGGAGAAAAAGTGGGCCATATCTGGCGCTGTCTGTGCTTCTTCCTCAATTCCTCAATTCCTCAATTCCACAGTTTTTCCCTTGGCCTGTCGCGCCGTTGCCAGGCCAACGCCGAATGTCGTGATGGCCATGCCGGCAATCTGCAGCGCGTTGAGCTGTTCGTCGAACAGGGCCCAGGCAATGATCGCCGTCACCGCCGGTACCAGGTAGAACAGCGAGGCGACTTTCGACATCTCGCCGTCGCGGATCATCACCATCAGCAGGAAGATGGCGCCGAGCGACAGCACCAGAACCAGCCAGGCCATGGCGAAGATGAGTTCGCCGTTGATGACGACCGTGTGGGTTTCGAAGGCGAGGGAGGCGACGAGCATCAGCGAGCCACCGCCGACATATTGCCACATGGTCGCCGCGACGAGGTCGCCGCCGGAGGCAAAGCGCTTTTGCCAGATGGTGCCGGCGCTCATGCCGAGCACCGAGACCAGCGAGGCGGTCAGCGTCGCCGCGGTCACGCCGCCGCCGAGCGCGCCGAGCTTCGGCCACAGCACGATGACGATGCCGATGAGGCCGATGCCGAGGCCAAGCCAGTGGCGCGGCAGGATCGCCTCGCCGAGGAACTTGCCCGCAAGCACCGCCGTGATCAGCGGCTGCAGGCCGACGATCAGGGCCGAAAAGCCGGCCGGCATGCCCCTGTGGATGGCCCAGAAGACAGCGCCGAGATAGACGCCGTGCATCAGGATGCCGGCGCCGGTGGCATGCAGCGCCTCCTCGCGGGTGGCTTTTTTCGAACCCAGCACAAGCATCAGGATAGCCAGCAGGATGGCGGCGATGACGAACCGTGCGGCGAGGAAGGTGAACGGCTCCGCCCATGGCATGGCGTAGCGCGCGCCGATGAAGCCGGTCGCCCACAAGACGACGAAGGTGGCGGGAATGAACCGCTTGATGCTATGCATGTTCCGGAGTCCGCCGCACTGGAGAGAATTGCCGTGGCGCTGCTCTAATCCCGTTCACCCCGGCGCGCAAAGCGAAACGGTTGATCCATGGATCACCGGAATTCAACGCCCGGCGCATCTGGGGGGTGGTTCCCTGGTCTCACCGGGCTCAAAGCCCGACCATCCGCCTGATGTCGTCAGGCGACGCTCCGGCATGGCGCAAGGCGGCAAGGCCGGTATCGCCCAGGCTCTTCGACAGTTTTCGTCCGTCGGGCCCGAGGATGAGACGATGATGGAAATAGGCGGATTGCGGCAGCCCCAAGAGTTCCTGCAGCAGGCGCTGGACGCCGGTGGCGGAAAACAGATCCTGCCCGCGCACGACGTGGCTGACGCCTTGCTGCGCATCGTCCATGACCACGGCGAGGTGGTAGCTGGTCGGGATGTCGCGGCGCGCCACGATCACGTCGCCCCAGTCTCGCGGGCGAGCTTCGATCGAGCGCGTCGCAAGGAGCGTCTCGTCGGAATACTCCGTCCAGGACAGGTCCTTGCCGACGCGCGCCATGGCGGCATCGACATCCAGCCGCCAGGCGAAGGGCGCATTCCCGGCTATCCGACGCTGGCGTTCCCTGATCGGCAGCGCCTTGTCCGCGGCGGGGTAGAGCGGCACGCCATCGGGATCGCGCGGCCAATCGCGCCCTCGCTTTTCGCTGTCGGTGATGAAGGCGCGGATCTCGCCACGGCTCATGAAGGCGGGATAGACGAGTTCCTCCTGGACCAGCCGCTCGAGCACCGCCTGGTATTCGGCGAAATGCTCGGATTGGCGGCGCACCGGCTCTTCCCAGCCAAGCCCCAGCCATTTCAGATCGGCAAGCACGCCTGCCTCGAATTGCGGCGTGCAGCGCGTCGTGTCGATATCCTCGATGCGCAGCAGCAGGCGGCCGTCCGCCTGTGCCGCCAGCTTCTGGTTGAGCAGCGCCGAATAGGCGTGGCCGAGATGCAGGTCGCCGTTGGGGCTGGGCGCGAAACGGAATGTCAGGAGTGTCATCTCTCAGGCGGCAATCATGTTTTGCGGCGCTTCGCCAATTGCTACCCTGTCGACGGTCGAGGAACAAGAAAGCATGCGCCGTATCGTGACATCAGACGACATTGCCCGGGGGCTCGATGCGCTTTGCGTGATCGACCCGCGCCTGGAGAAGGTGCGCGGCATGGCCGGCGAGGTGCCGCTGCGGCTCTCAGAGCCGGGTTTCAGAAGCCTGGCCTCGATCGTCGTCTCGCAGCAAGTGTCCCGCGCCAGTGCCGATGCCATCTTCGGCCGGCTGACCAAGCTCGTCGATCCGCTGACGCCGCAGGCGATCCTTGCCGCCGGCGAAGAGATGTTTCGCGAGGCCGGCCTGTCGCGGCCGAAGCAGCGCGGCCTGATCGCAATTGCCCAGGCGGTGGCCGATGGCCTCGACCTGCATCACCTCTGTTCGCTCGACGCCGAGGAGGCGATCACGACGATGACGGCGGTGTCCGGCATCGGTCCCTGGACGGCGGAAGTGTACCTGTTGTTTGCCGCCGGGCACCCCGACATCTTCCCCGCGCGCGATGTCGCGCTGCAGAGCGCGGTCGGCCACGCGCTCGGCATCGAGCCGCGGCCGCCGGAGAAAACACTGATCGCATTGGCCGAATCATGGAGCCCGTGGCGAGGTGTCGCATCGCGGCTTTTCTGGTCCTATTATCGTGAAACCAGAGGGCGGGACGCCGCGCCGCCGGCCTGAATCCGCGAAGAATCATAAAAATCATGCATTTTTGGCGCTTCAGCGACGCGACAATCCGCTTCACATCCCTGTCATGTCGGGCTTACAGTATCCGCGCCGTTCGGGTCTAGAACCAAGGAGGTGAACACGTGACGGTTGCCGTATCTCCGGATGGGCTTCCAGCACTGGTGCTGAATGCGGATTACCGTCCGCTCAGCTATTACCCCTTGTCGCTCTGGTCGTGGCAGGACGCCATCAAGGCGGTGTTCCTCGACCGGGTGAACATCGTCGCCGAATACGAGCACGCCGTCTCCTCGCCGACCTTCTCGATGAAGCTGCCGAGCGTTGTCAGTCTGAAGGCCTATGTGAAGCCCTCCAGGCACCCGGCCTTCACCCGCTTCAACGTCTTCCTGCGCGATCGCTTCCAGTGCCAGTATTGCGGCACGCCGGAGGATCTGACCTTCGATCACGTCATCCCCCGCCATCGCGGCGGTGCGACGACATGGGAGAATGTCGTTGCCGCCTGCTCGCCCTGCAATTTGAGGAAGGGCGGCATGATGCCGGCGCATGCCAAGATGTGGCCGCTGCAGAAGCCTTTCCAGCCGACGGTGCACGATCTGCACAACAATGGCCGCCTGTTCCCGCCCAACCATCTGCATGAGAGCTGGATGGATTATCTGTACTGGGATGTCGAACTCGAACCCTAGAGTTCGGCACAATCCGCCATGCTGGCCGCCTCGCGCTCACTTATCAGCGGCTTCGCGCTTAAGGACCGGCTTCCCCCACTCCGTCTCGGCTTCGCCGAGCCACCTCTCCCCCCTCCGGAGGGAGAGGAAAGGAGCCTCTCTCGGAGGAGCGCTGGCTACAACAGGTTCGCGCCCTTCCTCTACCCCGTCGATCGGGGGAGAGGTGGCTCGGCGAAGCCGAGACGGAGTGGGGGTCGACCTGGCTCGGACGTCGAAAGCCGCGCCATCCGACTCAGCCCGGCGAATTTTTGCGCGAACTCTGTGTCGCGCTGTTCGATCGAACAGGCTTAGTCGCGGGTGAGGGCGCCGCGGAAGGCGACTGCGGCGAGGATCAGGCTGGCGATGGCGTTCCAGCCGGCCAGGGACAGGCCGAGGATGCGCAATGCGGCCTTGTCGCAGGACGGCGGCACGAATTTGTCGAGCGCGTCGAGCACGCCCTTGCCGCCGGTGTCGACCGGTCCGGCGCCTGCGGTACAATCGGTCGGGCCGGCCCACCACTGCCATTCGACGCCGGAGTGGTAGACGCCGAGATAGAGGCCGTAGAGCATCAGGAGGCCGCCGACGGCCAGCAGGCCGCGCGTCAGCCAGCTGGGTGCGTGCAGCATCGATGCAATCACCGCCAGCACCATCAGCGGCACGCCGATATAGTAGGGCGTGCGCTGTTCGAGGCAGAGGTGGCAGGGGATATAGCCGCCGAGATACTGGAAGCCGAGCGCCGAGCCAACGGTGGCGGCCATGGCGACGGCGAGGAACAAGGCGGTCAGCGTGCGCTGGCGTCCGGTGTCGGCATTCATGGTCGCTGTCATTTCAATCGGTCCGTCCGGCTCGCAATGGTTCTGTTCAGAACGCGTATTTGACCAGGATATAGAGCAAAATCAGGGCAGCCGCGCCGGCGCCGGCGATGAGACCGAGGCGCTTTTCGATGAATTCGCGGATCGGTTCGCCATAGTGGCGCAGCAGCCAGGCCAGCAGCAGGAAGCGGGCACCGCGGGCCACGATCGCCAGCACGATGAACAGCAGCAAATTGACGCCGATGACGCCGGACAGGATCGTCACCACCTTGATCGGCGGCAGATGGGCAGCGCCCGACGTGATCAGCATCAGGACGATGAAGCCGACGCCTGCCCCTGCGCGCAGTTGCTCGAACTCGTCATATTTGCCGTAGAATTCGAGGATCGGCCTCGCCACCGCGTCATAGGCGTAGTGGCCGATGAACCAGCCGGCGATGCCGCCCAGCACCGAGGCGACGGTGGCGATCAGCGCATAGCGGTAGGCGCGATCCGGCCGCGACAGCGCCATCGGCAGATAGAGCACGTCGGCCGGCACCAGGAACACCGAGCTTTCGACGAAGGCGATGAAGGCCAGCCACCATTCGGCGGATTTGCGGGCCGCCAGCGACAAGGTCCAGTCGTAAAGTCCGCGAAGCATCGGCACTCCTAATGCGTGTCGTTCCATTGCGCAGGCAGGCTGGGGTGTAATGGCATGCACCGAACAAAGACCCAGAGCACGCCATCCGTCCCCGCAGACGTGCCGCGCTTTGATGCGCCGCCTGTCTAGAAAGATTTTCCGCGCTGCACAATGGCAGCCCCGTCACGAAATCGGAAGGCGCAGTTTGGTCGCATCTTGGAGGCACTGGAGAATTGGCCAGTTGACGAACAGCCCTCCAACCGTATAGTCCCGCGCCATCCAGGCCGCCCGGCCTGAGCCCCTATGGCGGAATTGGTAGACGCGCTCGACTCAAAATCGAGTTCCGCAAGGAGTGCTGGTTCGATTCCGGCTAGGGGCACCATTTTTTCAGCATCGCCAGGCTCACTGACCACAGGAGACTGCGTTCTGGTTCAGCCTGCCAGATCCGGCAATCTTACCGCCGTCCCAGCAAGCTCTTCATCCGGTTGCGCAGCAGGCGGGCCATGTTGCGGGTTTCGCGGTAGAGATGCAGTTGCGAGGCGGCCTGGCGGGTGAGGCGGTCGGCGTCCGGCGTCAGCCCGATCACCAGCGTGCCCATCGGCTTGCGCTCGGCCCATAGCCGGCTCATCACCGGATGGTCGGGCACCGCGCAGGAATCGGTCATCATGATGTTGGGATCGTCGAGATGCTGCCTGGTCACCTCGATCATCAGCAGCGTGCCCGGCGAATAGCTGGCCAGCGTTTCGTCATAGGCGGTCTTCCAGGTGTAGGCGATGCCGGCTTCGACGAAGACGATCAGGCAGGCGATGGTGCGGCCGTCGAGCGTCAGCGAGTGGATGCGGCACATGTCCTGCTCGGCCAGCCGGTGCACGGCTTCGCGGGCGAAGGCGGCGCGGAAGCGGTCGATCGCCATGGCGGTGCGTTCGCGGCCCTTCCAGCCGGCCGCTTCCAGCGTCAGGAAGCTTTCGATGGCGTGACGGATGTCTTCAGGGCCGCGCGCCACGACATGCTCCAGCCTGCCGAGGTCGCCGAGGCGCCGCTTCAGCCGGCGGAACTCGCGATAATGGTGCGCGCGCAGCGAGGCCTTCAGATAATCGTCGCTGTCGAGCTCACTCTCCAGCGCCGGGCGCTGCGTCTGGCCGGTGGTGACCAGCATCAGGCCGCGCGCCTCGGCCACGGTGGCAAGCAGGCTCGCCACCGGGCCATCGAGCCGGATGTCGGGCAGGACGAACACTTTCGGCAGTTTGAGGTGCGGGCGCGACAGCATCGAGAAGAAGTCCTCGACGACGCCGACCGGATCGTCGCGGTCGACCAGCGGCGTGCCGAGCGGACCGAACGGGCTCGACCATGTGCGCATGACCGGAACGCCGAGCGGCACCACCGGCCGCTCAACCGAGAACGGCACCAGAAGGCGCAGCCGGTTGCGGTATTCGTCGCCGTCGCGGATGACCGCCAGCCGCACCTCGCGATCCTCCAGCCGCGGCATGGCGGGTGCAAGGAAACGCGGGTTGAAGAACACGTTGGACTCGACCGTGCGGGCGCAGAGATAATCCAGCTCCTCGACCAGGTCGAAACCGGCGGATGCCGGGTAGATGGCGAGCTTGCGCTCGGGCCGGTTGTTGGCGAGGATCTCGATATGGGCGGGGTCGGCGTCGCGGGTCAGCCCGGCAAGGCCAGACACCATGGCGCCGGCGGTACCGCCGCTGGTTTCCTCAAGCAACGGGATGGCAGCCATCACGCGGCTCCTTTCGGGGCTAAGAAGATGAGCATGACGATGCCGAGCTTGCGCCACACCGTGAAGGAGAGCGCGCCGGCTTCGAAGATCATGGCAAAGGCGGTGGCCATCGCCGCGCCCCACAGGCCGAACATCGGGATCAGCACCACGTTGAGGGCGATGTTGAAGGCCAGCGTCATGGCATAGACGGCAGCGCAGATGTTCTGGTTGCCGCTCATCGTCAGCAGGCTTTCGCAGGGGCCGACGGCGGCGCGCGCCACGACGCCGAAGACGAGCAGGAACAGCAGCGGATAGCCTGATGTGAATTCCGGGCCGAACAGCACCAGCATCGGCTCGCCGAGCGCTAGCACCAGCAGCGCCATCAACAGCGAGGGCCAGAACGTCCACGACACCGTCTCGCGGGCAAAGGCGGCGAGCCTTTTCGGATCGCCATGGGTGAATTGCGCATAGCGCTGGGCAACGCCTGCCTTGACGGCGAAATAGACGAAATGCACCAGCGCCAGCGTCTTCACGGTGGCGAAATAGATGGCGACGTCGTTGGGGTCCATATAGGCGCCGACCATCAGCACGTCGGCATTGGTCAGCAGGAAGAAGAAGCTCTCGACCAGGAAGATCGGCAGCGAGACGATGAACCATTGCGCGAAATGGACCTTCATCGGCCCCGCCGGGATCTGCCGTTCCATGCGCTGGGTGACACCGATGAGTTGTCCCAGCGTGGTGACGTAGGTGGCGGCGATCGAGGCGAAGATTGCGGTCCTGGCATCGGGTGCGTAGCCCGCAAACAGCATCAGCGCCATGAACAGCAGGATCAGCACCGGCCGCACCAGATAGGTCGGCGACAGGGCAAACAGCGCCCAGCTGTTGGCGCGTGCCAGGCCCGACAGAAGGTCGGACATGGCGATCATCGGCAGGCAGATGACGCCGAGGATGAACGGAATCACATAGTAGTTTTCGATCCAGGGTGCCGCCAGCCAGACGCCGAGCGCGCCGAGCCCGGCAATCAGCGTCGAGGCGATCAGCACGAACAGGCGGCTGGCCAGCACGATGCCTCGCAGCTCATCCATCAAGCCGCGCTCACGGTATTCGGGAATGTAGCGGATGACGGAGGTGTGGAAGCCCAGGCAGGCGAGGTTTCCGACGATGACCATCGTCACCCAGACGAGGACGAAGATACCGTATTCGAACGAGCCCATCCAGCGTGCCATCAGCACCTGGCTGACGAAGGCGATGACGGCGCTGACGATGCGGACCGAGAAGGCGATGACCGACATGCGGCTCGCCTCGCCGCGCTCGTCGGCGGTGAACAGCACAGCATCGATGCGGCCAAGCAACGGCCCCATGCGCAGCGCCCAACGCTGCGGCAAGAACCGCCCGGCAGTCGTGGCCGCGGAAAAGCGCACCCCGATTTCTCTCCGTTTTCCGCTTCTTTTCAGGCGTTGGTGTAGCGGAGACACATTAAGAAAACGTGGGTAGGGAGCCCCCTTCGCCCCGTCCCTATACGGGGAGAAGGTGCCGTCAGGCGGATGAGGGGCGGCGCAGGCGTTGGGAGATCGGGCTGTGCGCGACAAGACGCGCTTATACGCGACTTCGCGTGGGCAAATGGTGGGTCGAACCGACAAGGGCGTGGTTGCGGCCGCCGACGAAGCGGCCTTCGCGGGATTTTAGCGGCGCTAACCGCGAACGCCGGCGCCGCCCCTCATCCGGCCCTGCGGGCCACCTTCTCCCCGTATAGTGACGGGGAGAAGGAAAGCGCGCTCTTACGCGAACGCTCCATGGCAGTGCTTGTATTTCTTCCCCGAACCACACGGGCAGGCTTCGTTGCGGCCTACCTTGCCCCAGGTGGCCTGGTTGTTGGGATCGCGGTCTTCGGGAGCGACGATGGCGGTTGTCTCCGGGCGGACCAGGAGGGCGGTCTCGCCGCCTTCGAAGTCGTTTTCGCCGGTGGTGCCGTCGATATGGGTGCCGAACATGTCGGGGGCTTCCGGAGGCGGGGCTTCGGCGGCCTGGCGGACCAGTTCGACGCGCATCAGCTGCGCGGTGACGGCCTGGCGCAGATTGCCGAGCATGGCCTGGAACAGCTCGAACGCCTCGCCCTTGTACTCCTGCAGCGGATCGCGCTGGGCATAGCCGCGGAAGCCGACGACCGAACGCAGATGGTCGAGATTGACGATGTGCTCGCGCCACAGATGGTCGAGCGTCTGCAACACCACCGAGCGCTCGACGTAATTCATCACCTCGGGGCCAAAACGCTCGGCGCGCTCCTTGGCGGCGGCTTCGGCGGCCTGCGCGATGCGCTCGCGGATGTCGTCCTCGGCGATGCCCTCTTCCTTGGCCCAGTCCTCGACCGGGAGGTCGAGGTTCAGGAACTCGGCGATCTCGGCCTTCAGCCCGGCAACGTTCCACTGCTCGGCATAGGCGTTTTCGGGAATGGCCTTGGCGACGATCTCGTCGATAACGCCTTCGCGCATCTCGGCGATTGTTTCGGAGAGGCCTTCGCCGTCCATCAGTTCGATGCGCTGCTCGAACACCACCTTGCGCTGGTCGTTGGAGACGTCGTCATATTTCAAAAGGTTCTTGCGGATGTCGAAGTTGCGCGCCTCGACCTTCTTCTGCGCCTTTTCCAGTGCCTTGTTGATCCACGGATGGATGATCGCCTCGTCTTCCTTGAGGCCGAGCTTCTGCAGCATGCCGTCCATGCGCTCGGAGCCGAAGATGCGCATCAGGTCATCCTGCAGCGACAGGAAGAATTTCGAGCGGCCGGGGTCGCCCTGTCTTCCTGAACGACCTCTAAGCTGGTTGTCGATGCGGCGCGATTCGTGGCGCTCGGTGGCCAGCACGTAGAGGCCGCCGGCGGCCAGCGCCTTTTCCTTCAGCCGCTCGATGTCGGCAATAATTTCCTTTTCCCGCGCCTCGCGCTCGGGTCCGGCCGGCATGTCGCCGAGTTCATCTTCGATGCGCATCTCGGCATTGCCACCGAGCTTGATGTCGGTGCCGCGGCCGGCCATGTTGGTGGCGATGGTGATGGCGCCGGGCTTGCCGGCCTGGGCGACGATCGCCGCCTCGCGCTCGTGATGGCGGGCGTTCAGCACTTCGAAATCGGTAAAACCTTCCTTGCGCAGGCGCTCGGCCAGCTGCTCGGACTTTTCGATGGACGTGGTGCCGACCAGCGTCGGCTGGCCCTTGGCGCTGGCTTCGCGGATCTCCCTGACGATCGCCTTGTATTTCTCCTCGACCGTCCGGTAGACCTCGTCGTCCTCGTCGATACGCACGACCGGCAGATTGGTCGGGATCTCGGTAACTTCGAGGCCGTAGATGTTGCCGAATTCCTCGGCCTCGGTCAGCGCCGTGCCGGTCATGCCGGAGAGCTTCTTGTAGAGGCGGAAATAGTTCTGGAAGGTGACGGAGGCCAGCGTCTGGTTCTCCGGCTGGATCGCCACATGCTCCTTGGCTTCGAGCGCCTGGTGCAGGCCTTCCGAATAGCGGCGGCCCGGCATCATGCGGCCGGTGAACTCGTCGATGATGACGATCTCGCCGTTGCGGACGATGTAGTCCTTGTCCTTCTGGAACAGCCGGTGCGCCTTCAGCGCGTTGTTGACGTGGTGGACGATGGCGACGTTCTCGACGTCATAGAGCGACTCGCCCTTGAGCAGGCCGGCGTCGCGCAAAAGGTTCTCGAGCTTCTCGGTGCCTTCCTCGGTGAAGATCGAGGTCTTCTGCTTCTCGTCGATCTCATAATCCTGCGGCTGCAGCTGGATGATGAAGGTGTCGATGGTGTTGTACATTTCCGAACGGTCCTCGAGCGGACCGGAAATGATCAGCGGCGTGCGCGCCTCGTCGACCAAGATGGAATCGACTTCGTCGACGATCGCGTAATTGTGACCGCGCTGCACCATCTGGGCGCGCTCGTATTTCATGTTGTCGCGCAGATAGTCGAAGCCGAGCTCGTTGTTGGTGGCGTAGGTGACATCGGCGGCGTAGGCGGCGCTGCGCTCCTCGTCGGAAAGGCCGTGGACGATGACGCCGACCGAGAGGCCGAGGAATTTGTAGACGCGGCCCATCCATTCGGAGTCGCGGGTGGCCAGATAGTCGTTGACGGTGACGACGTGGACGCCCTTGCCGGCGAGCGCGTTGAGGTAGACCGGCAGCGTCGCGACCAGGGTCTTGCCCTCGCCGGTGCGCATCTCGGCAATGCCGCCATTGTGCAGCACCATGCCGCCGATCAGCTGGACATCGAAGGGGCGCATGCCGAGCACGCGGCGCGCGGCCTCGCGGGCGGTGGCAAAGGCCGGGACCAAAAGGTCATCGAGCGAAGCGCCGTTGGCGATGTCCTGGCGGAATTTCGCGGTGCGGCCGACCAACTCCTCGTCGGAGAGAGCCCGCATCTCGTTTTCCATGGCGTTGATCGCCTCGACACGGGGCCGGGTCGATTTGACCCGACGGTCGTTGGAGGAACCGAAAACCTTACGGGCGAGACCGCCGAGACTGACCATCCACTGGTCCTTTCGATAGAATTCTCAATCTTTGCGATGAGCGCCGGCCGGCCCCATCAATTCCACGTGAACGTGGACAAACACAAAAAGCGCCCGGAAAACGGTTCTGGACGCAAAGTCGTTGGACAGATAAGAGGGGGCTCAACTGATGTCAACGCCGCGCCGGCCCTGCCAGCTGCGCCAAATTCCGCCACAATCTGGCCGATCTGGAAGCACCCCTCTTAACAATCCCCACCGGAGTCACCCTATGTCCCTGTTGTTTCGCCGCGCGTCGCTCGCCAGCCTTGGCCTGGCCGTCGGCCTGTCGGCCCTTTCGCTCTCGCCTGTGATGGCGCAGCAAACCGCTCCCGCTCCGGCGGATGCAGCAGCGCCAGCCGCGGCACCGGTCGATCCGAACAAGGTTATCGCCATGGTCAACGGCCAGCCCCTGACCGAAGCAGATCTGGTGCTTGCCGAAGGGGAATTGTCGCAGCAGTTCGCGCAATTGCCGCCCGAGCAGCGCCGTGCCGCCGCCCTTTCGGCTGCCATCGAGATCCGCGTCATGGCCGCCCAGGCGGTCACCACCGGGCTCGACAAGGATCCCGACTTCCAGCGCCGCATGGCCTTCCTGCAGCAGCGCGCGCTGCATGGCGAGATGGTCGAGAAGGGTGTCGTCGACAAGGTCACCGACGCCGAGGTCCGCGCCCGCTACGACCAGGAAATCGCCAACACGCCGCCCACCAACGAGCTGCATGCCCGTCACATCCTCGTGAAGACGAAGGAAGAGGCCGCGGCGATCATCAAGCAGCTCGATGGCGGCGCCGACTTCCAGAAACTCGCCAACGAGCACACCAGCGATCCGTCAGGCAAGACCAGCGGCGGCGATCTCGGCTGGTTCGGACCTGGCCAGATGGTGCCGGAGTTCGACAAGGCGGCCTCCGCGCTCGAGGTCGGCAAATACACCGAGCAGCCGGTGCAAACGCAGTTCGGCTGGCATGTCATCAAGCTCGAGGACAAGCGCACCAAGCAGCCGCCGGCCTTCGACGACGTCAAGGACCAGGCCAAGCAGGCGGTCATTCGCGACAAGTATTTTGCGCTGGTCAAGTCGCTGCGCGCCGGCGCCAAGATCGAGATCCCCGACGCGAACCTGAAGAAGACGGTCGATACGCTGGAAAGCGCCAAGTAAGACTGATAGCTCTTCGAAAAAGGGCGCGGCAGCCAGGAGTTGCCGCGCCCTTTTTTGTTGCCGTATTTTTAGGGGGCGGGTGCCGTTATACCTCGCATCACGTAGTTGACCGCCTTGCCGATGGCCGCTTCGTTCTCGTCGAGGCGGTTGGTCAACAGATGTCTCCAGGCGAAGGAGGCGATCAGATCGGCGACAACAGCTGAATCGACGCCGGCCGGGATTTCGCCCCTTGCCTTGGCGCGTTCGATGATCTGGCCGGTGTGGGACCGTCGGCCCAGCGAGTAGTCGGCAAGGGCCGCGGCAGCGGTCTCGTCCGACTGTGCCTCGGCGATCAGCGACCGGAACACGCTTCCCGACGATGTCTCGCGCCAGTGGGCGAACAGGTTTTTCAGGAAGCCGACGAGATCCTCCTCCAGTCGCCCGGTATCGGGAACATCGACGCGCTTCTGGCGCTGGTAGACCTCAAGCAGCAACGCCGCCTTGCTCGGCCACCAGCGATAGATGGTGGGTTTGCCGGCGCGGGCCCGCCGCGCCACCGCCTCGATCGAGAAACCGGCATAGCCGGCTTCGACCAGCACGGCCTCGGCGGCTTGGAGAATGGCATCGGCGCTGTCGGGGTTGCGCCGCGCACCGATCGATCTGCGCGCCGGATCGGCGTCCTCGGCCATCTCTGTCGTCCTCGCCAACACTTCGACGGCAATATAGGTGACCCGACGCTCAAACGAAACGGCGCGTTTTCAAGCTGCTGGAGGCTGGCATGGTCGGGGTAGTGGTTAGTCGTTTTTCTGGAACTCTTACCGGCGTGTTGATTGGCGAAGGCCCCCAAACGCAAAAACCCGCCGGGGCGGCGGGTCGCTGGCGCAAATCAGCACCATGGACGAAAAGATAGCATAGCTGCTCTCACCCTGTCAAGAATAAATTCCTATCAACATGAAGGCGGCCGGCACAAACTGGGTGACACCGCCGGACCGGCCGTCGGACGATGTCTACTGCATGGCTTGCGATGTCTCGGATTCGATATGCCAGCCGCCGTCGGCCTTGACCAAGCCAAGCGTGACGCGCGCCTTGCCGGTCAGGCGTGCCGCCGATCTGTCCTTCGGCACATAGTCGTAGCGCATCGCAAAGACGGCCTCGGCGCGGTCGTCGCCATGCGGAGTGACCTTCAGGCTGCCGGGCTCCAGGCCAAGCGACCAGGAGGCCCATTGCGCGAACCAGTCGGTCTTCACTTTGACGATGGCATCGGTGTCGTAGCTTGTGCCGAAAATGGTGGCCGACGAGCCGTAGAGCCGCTTGACGGCCTCGCCCATCGCCTTGGTGTCCGGCGTCAGATAATCCCGGCGCAGGAATTTCTCGATCGATGCGTTGTCGTCGCCCACAGAGCGCTCAAGCACGGCAACGTCGGTGGGCGGTGCCGGAGCGGCGGCCGGCTTCTGCTGCTGGGTGGGTTGTCGGTCCGAGACGAATTCGAAGCGTTCGAGCAGCGAGCCCTGCTCCCAGGGGCGCTGGATTTCGCGGGTTTGCGAAACCACGTCGCGGCGCACCGCGATCATCATGTCGTTGATGCTCTGGCCGGGCTCGGCGATGTGGCGCAGCAGGGCGGCGGCGAAGGGCGAGTTGCGTCCGCTTCCGTCCATGGCGACAGCGCCAGGTGCCGTCGAGAAGGCGATGAACGAGCCGCGCGTCGATTCGAACTGCGCCAGCCCGGCCAGCGCCGTCGCCGAGCGCGTGGTGGCGGTGCGGCTGAGGCTGCGCGCAAACGGGTTGTTGCGGCAGGCATCGAGAAACACCAGGCTGACCTTGGTCTGCTGTTCCATGATGTCGAGGACTTCGTCGATCGGCACGGCCTCGAGCTGCAGCTTGACCGGTACGTCCAGCCTGGCGTCGACCGGCACGATGTAGTTGCGCCCGTCGACCTGCAGGCCGTGGCCGGCATAGTAGAACAGCCCGACGCCGGCGCCCTGGAGCGCATCGGAAAACGCGCCGATGCTGCGTTCGAGTTCGCGCTTGCCGAGATCATTGCCCTCGATGACCTCGAAGCCGATGGAGCGCAGCTTGTCGGCGATGTCGAGCGCGTCGTTGACAGGATTGGCCAGCGTGCCGGCTTCGGCGTAAGTGCCGTTGCCGATGACAAGCGCCACCCGCCGTTGCGGCTGCGCATCCGCGCTCAGCAGCAAAAGTCCCAGAAATGCCCATGCGAGGATCGCAAGCCTGCCCATGGGGTGAGATCATAACGCCATTGGCCCCGCCGGCGCCAACGGATTTGAGATGCAGGCTTAACCCCTGGCGAGTTCGAACTCCCGGACAAGAGCGACGAAAACGCCCTTGCGCCCGCGCGGTCTATCGGGCAAACCGGCCTTCCCTTGCGATTTTCCCGCCCGAGGCCTCCATGTCCACGACGATTTCGCCGCTTGCGCCGAAGAAATACCCGAAAATGCCAGAAATCGAGGGGGTGCGCATCGCCACCGCCGAGGCAGGGATAAAGTACAAGGGCCGCACCGATCTTTTGACCATGATCTTCGATGAAGGCACCGCGGTCGCCGGCGTGTTCACGAAATCGAAATGCCCCTCGGCGCCGGTCGATTTCTGCCGGCAGAATCTCGGCGCAGGCAAGGCGCGGGTGCTGGTCGTCAATTCCGGCAACGCCAACGCCTTCACCGGCAAGAAAGGCCGCGAGTCGACCGCGCTGACCGGCGAGGCGGCGGCGAAGGCGGCCGGCTGCACGGCAGCGGAGGTTTTCCTGGCCTCGACCGGCGTCATCGGCGAGCCGCTCGACACCAGCAAATTCAGCCATCTGCTGGCGGGGCTGGTCAGCAACGGCAAGCCTGAGCTGTGGACCGAAGCGGCAAAGGCGATCATGACCACGGATACCTATCCGAAAGTGGCGACCGCGACCGTCAAGCTCGGCGACACCGATGTCACCATCAACGGCATTTCCAAGGGCGCCGGCATGATCGCGCCCGACATGGCGACGATGCTCTCCTTCATCGCCACCGACGCGCCGATCGCCGCCCCTGTCCTGCAGGATCTGTTGTCGCGCGGCACGGCCAAGACTTTCAACGCGGTCACCGTCGACAGCGACACCTCGACCAGCGACACGCTGCTGATCTTCGCCACCGGCAAGGCCGCCAAGCGCGGCGCGCCGGAGATAACCGATCCCAAGGATGCGCGCCTTGGCGCGTTCCGCCGGGCGCTCGGCAAGGTGCTGAAATCGCTGGCGCTGCAGGTGGTGCGCGATGGCGAGGGCGCCCGCAAGCAGGTCGAAGTCACCGTCACCGGCGCCAAATCCGCGCGCTCGGCCAAGCGCATCGCGCTGTCGATCGCCAATTCGCCGTTGGTCAAGACGGCGGTCGCCGGCGAGGACGCCAATTGGGGCCGCGTCGTCATGGCTGTCGGCAAGGCCGGCGAACCCGCCGATCGCGACCGGCTGTCGATCTGGTTCGGCGACAACAGGCTGGCGCATGAAGGCGAGCGCGATCCCGGCTATTCCGAGGCAGCGACGTCGGCCTACATGAAGCGCGACGACATCCGCATCCGCGCCGATATCGGCATCGGCCGCGGCAAGGCGACGGTGTGGACCTGCGATCTCACCAAGGAATATGTCGTCATCAATGGCGATTACCGGAGCTGATGGTTTTGAGCTCCAGGCATCCGGCAAGCATGCTGGCGATCGTACGCCGCTACGAGGCGGCCGGCTTTCGCGCCTGGCCGGCGGCCGCCGTCCATTATGACGGCACCTGGGTGGTGCGGCTGACCGCCGGCCATCCGGCCAAGCGGCTGAACTCGGTCAATCCGCTCGATCCCGGCGATATCATGCACATGGCCGACCGTATCGGCCGGGCCAGCCGCCGTTTCGATGCTTATGGCAGGCCGCTGACGTTCCGCATGTCGCCGTTGTCGGGTCCCGATCTCGCTGGCCATCTCGACCGCGAGGGCTGGAGCCGGTTCGACGAGTCCCTGGTCATGCGGCTGCCGCTGGCAGATGCGCAACTCGACGCCGCCATGGACCAGATCCCGCTCAAGGACATCAGCCGCTTCATCGGCGCGTCGCTCAAGGTCAGCGGTTCGGACGTTTCGCTGCGGCCCGGCCTGTCGGAGATCATCGGCGCCATCCAGCCCGAAGCCGGGCTGTTCGCGCTCGAAGATGGGGCCGAAGCGCTGGCGACGCTGATCTGCGTGCACGACGGCGACCTCGCCGGCCTGTTCGAGGTCGCCACCGACAAATCGGCACGCAACAAGGGTCACGGCCGCAACCTGATCCTGTCGGCACTGAAATGGGCACGGCTGCGGGGCGCGCGGGAAGCCTGGCTGCAGGTCGAGGCCAACAATGTGCCGGCACTGGCGCTCTACCATTCGCTCGGCTTCGAGGAAGTCTATCGCTACCACTACCGCCGGCCACCGGGTCATGAATGAGGTCGTGACCGCCAGCAAGCGCCTGCTGCTGGTCGCCGCCTGCGCGCTGGTCGATGCCGACGGTCGGGTGCTTTTGGCGCAGCGGCCTCAGGGCAAGCAACTTGCCGGGCTGTGGGAGTTCCCCGGCGGCAAGGTCGAGCCGGGCGAGACGCCCGAACAGTGCATCATTCGCGAACTGCATGAGGAAATCGGCATCGAAACCGACATCCCGTGCCTGGCGCCGCTCACTTTCGCCAGTCATTCCTACGACGATTTCCACCTGCTGATGCCGCTGTTCATCTGCCGCCGCTTTCGCGGTATCGCGCAGCCCAGGGAAGGGCAGGCGCTGAAATGGGTGCGGCCGAAGCAGATGCGCGACTATCCGATGCCGCCGGCCGATGCGCCGCTGATCCCGTTCCTCATCGATCTTCTCTGAGGCTCCCGTCCGGCCGGTTCCTGGCCGAGGCGTTGTATCAGCCAGCATTAATGGAAGATTTATCTCGTCGTGAAAAATTGAAGCAGGGCCGTTCGCGGCCGAGCCGTCGATTTGCCGGGGAGCGATAGCATGAGCCTAGACAGGGATTGGGACTCGATCCGGCCCGAGCGGGGGTTTCGCGCCGCCGATGCGGGCATGGGCATATTGCGCATCACGCTTCTGTTCGGTTCGGCCGCGGTGGCGCTGGCGCTGATCGCAACCCCCTTCCTCGACAGCCAGACACGCTCGCTGTCGGCCCGTGATGGTTTCGGCGGGCTTGACATGGCGGCCACAGGCTCGATCGGTCATCGCGAAACCTACACGCTGCGCCGCAGCGTGCTGCAGCCACAGCCGAGCTCGGTCTGCATCATCAGGTCCAATGGCAGGAGCAGCGGCGACTGCTGACATGGTTAAGAGATTTCGCAAAGGCGGCGGTTTCACCGCCTGTTAAGCCTTTGCCGTTAACCTTTCTTAACAGGTCGGCTGTAAGGTCCCGGACAGAGGGGTTGAGGCCATGAAAGCAGAGCTGCTGGGTTTTCTGAACGACGAGACCGGCGCCACGGCCGTCGAATATGGCGTGATCATCGCTGTGCTGTCGCTGGCCATCGTCGGCGGCATCGGTGAGGTCCGCGACGGGATCATCTGGCTGTTCAGCGACAACAACAGCAAGCTTGCGAACGCTTTCGCACCCACAAACTGATCCAACTTTCCGCGCCTGCGGGCAGGATCATTGCCCGCCGGGCGCCTCCAGGATTGCCTTCAGCGAGATCTTGGCCGACCCTGGCTTCAGCGGTTTTTGCTGCGAAGCGTCGGGCGCCCAGCCGGACATCCAGACAATCGAGAAACTTGCCCTGACGCGGCCGTCGGGGTCGGAAAACCGCTCGGCGTAGATTTCCGCCGCACGGGCAAACAGCTTGCGCGAGCCCGGCCGCCGGCTGCGATCGGTGAGCGCATTGGTTTCGCCCATGGCCCGCAAATCCGCCATCAGGTTGAACAGGCTGGCATAGCGCACCGTCACCGTCTCGACGTCGGCGACCGGCAGAGCGAGACCGGCGCGCTGCAGCAGCGCACCGGCATCGCGGACGTCGGTGAACGGGGCGACACGCGGGCTGGCGCCGCCGTAAAGCTCGGTCTCGGCCGCAAGCAGGCTTTCGCGCAACTCGAAAAGCGTACCGGCGCCGGCAAAGGCGCCGAGGAAAAGCCCATCCGGCCGCAACGCACGGCGGATCTGGATCAGCATGCCGGGAATGTCGTTCATGGCCTGCAGCGACAAAAGCGACACCGCCAGATCGAGGCTTTCCGCTTCGAACGGCACGGTTTCGAGCGGTGCGATCAAGCCGAGATCGCCACCACTCAGGAAAACCGTATCCGTCTCGACGCGGACAATGTCGGCGACCTTGCCGCTTTCGGCGAGCGTTTCGGCTGCCGCCGGCGTCTGGCAAAACAGCGCGGCCGCCTTGACGAACCTGCGCTCGACGGCGCCCAGCCGGTCGGCGAGGTCCTCGGCCGTGCGGCGCATCAGGAAGTCCGCGCCGTCGACGGGATGGGCAAGCGCGCGCCGCTTGTGCGCCAGCCACAGAGAGGTATCCATTATCGGCTGCAACGGGCAGATCCTTTGTTTGTCCACGCTCCAAGATCGTTGATATAGTGGTGCGCAGGAGCAACCACGTGACCGATCCGATGCCCAAGATCAAGCCCATCGGGATCACGAACCTCGCCCGGTCGGTTGTCGGCTGGCCGGCGCGTATGCTGTTCCCGCCGGTCTGCGCCGGTTGCCGCCGGCATGTCTCGCAGCCGGGCGTGCTGTGCGGCGCCTGCTGGCCGAAGCTCAGGCTGCTGGAGCGGCCATGGTGTCCCGTCATGGGTACGCCTTTCACCCACCATATGGGCGAAGGCTTTCTGTCGGCCGAGGCGATTGCCGATCCGCCGCCTTTCGAGCGGGCGCGGGCGGCGGTCGCCTATTCCGGCGTTGCCCGCCAAATGGTGCAAGGGTTGAAATACCAGGATCGCACCGATCTGGCACCTTGGATGGCGCGCTGGATGGTGCGTGCGGGTGCCGATCTCATCGCCGAGGCGGATGTGGTGGTGCCGGTGCCGCTGCACTGGCGGCGCTTTTTCAGGCGGCGCTTCAACCAATCGGCGGAACTGGCAAGGGCGGTCTCGGCGCTCAGCGAACTGCCCTTTGCCCCCTCGGCGGTGCAGCGCGTGAAGCTCACCCGCCAGCAGGTCGGGCTGGAGCGCAGCGAGCGCGAGGAAAATGTGCGGGCCGCCTTTCGGGTACCAGCCGAGGCGGAAATCGAGATCGCCGGCCGCAGGGTGCTTTTGATCGACGATGTCTACACCACCGGCGCCACGGTGCGTTCCGCCACGAAGGCGCTGAAAAGGGGAGGTGCGGCCGCCGTCGACGTGCTGACCTTTGCCCGTGTGTTGCCGGGGGACTTCCGGGCGGACGAGTCCGCGACTATATAAGTCGGCAACGAACAGCGGAAATTCGTCATGGCCGATGTCACGATCTACACCCGCATGATGTGCGGCTATTGCACGGCAGCCAAGCGGCTGCTCGAGCGCAAGGGCATAGCCTTTACCGAGCACGATGCCTCCTTCTCGCCGGAACTGCGCCAGGAGATGATCTCCCGGGCGCATGGCCGCACGACCTTTCCGCAGATTTTCATCGGCGATACGCATGTCGGCGGCTGTGACGACCTCCACGAGCTGGAGGCCGAAGGCCGGCTGGACAAACTGCTCGCCAACGGCGCGACGAATTGAGGGAATGACGATGGGTGTTTTCAAAGCCGCTGCGATCCAGATGCGTTCAGGCGAGAGCCCCGAGCGCAACGCCGTCGATCTCGAACGGCTGGTGCGTGAAGCCGCGAGTCAGGGCGCGACCTATATCCAGACGCCGGAAATGACCGGGGCGCTGATCCGCGACAAGGAAGCGCGCGCCGCATCATTCACCTCCGAAGACAAGGACATCGTCGTCGCGACCGCGCGCAGGCTGGCCAGGGACCTCGGCATCTTCCTGCATATCGGCTCGACCGCCATCCTGCGCGCCGACGGCAAGCTCGCCAACCGGGCGCTGCTGTTCGGGCCGGACGGTGCCACGCTCGCCACCTACGACAAGATCCACATGTTCGACGTCGATCTCGACAATGGCGAGAGCTGGCGTGAATCTGCGGCTTACGAACCGGGCACCGAGGCCGTCGTCACCGAGATCGAGGGTGCAAAGCTCGGCTTCGCCGTTTGCTACGATCTGCGCTTTCCGCAACTCTTCCGTGCCGAGGCACTGGCCGGCGCCGACCTGCTTTCCGTACCTGCTGCCTTCACCCGCCAGACGGGCGAGGCGCACTGGCACGTGCTGCTCAGGGCCCGCGCCATCGAGAACGGCGCCTATGTCGTCGCCGCCGCGCAGGGCGGCTTGCATGAGGATGGCCGCGAGACCTACGGTCATTCGCTGATCGTCGATCCGTGGGGCCGTATCATTGCGGAAGCCGCACATGACGAGCCTGGTGTGATCGTCGCCGAGATCGACCCGGCGCAGTCGCTTGCCGCGCGCAAGAAGATCCCCAACCTCAAAAATGCGCGGGATTTCGCCGTCAATGCCGGCTTGGGCGAGTTGCCGCGGCTCAGGGGTGCAGCCTCTTGATCCGTTTTGCCCTGATCTGCGAGCACGAGCACGAATTCGAAGGCTGGTTCCGCAGCAACGACGACTTCGACACCCAGAAGAAGCGCGGCTTCGTCGATTGCCCCACCTGCGGTTCGCACAAGGTGCAGAAAGCGCTGATGGCGCCGGCCGTCTCCACGGCGCGCAAGCAGGAAACCATAGCGCTGGCCATGGGCGAGGCGCAGAAGCAGGCGCTGGCGCAGCTCAAGGCGATGGCCGAGAAGGTGCGCGAGAATGCCGATTATGTCGGCGACAAGTTCGCCGAGGAAGCGCGAAAGATCCATTTCGGCGAGAGCGACCCGCGCGGCATCTATGGCGAGGCGACGCTGGAAGAAGCCAAGAGCCTGGCCGAGGACGGCGTCGAGTTCATGCCGATTCCGGTGTTCCCGGACGACCGCAACTGAGTTCCGAGGGAGCTTTGCGCGACCCAGAAGCGATTGAGCCGCGACGCAGCATAAGAGCCGTCGTTGGCCGATTGGCCCGCTGGGCCGCCGTGAAGCTTAGCGGTACCCGAACGATCGACGGATTGCTCATCATCAGCGACAAGGGCACCGACAAGATCGTCGAGGCACTTCAGCTTATTCGTGATTTTGATCCAGTGCGCTACAGACGGCTGCTTGGGGACGTAAGACAGGTATTCGTCACAACCCTTCCTGCTTCCGTCGCGCAATGGGCAAACTCCTCCAAGGCGTGCGAATTGGACGAGCGCCATATCATCAGCGAAGAGACGACGCCGGAATTGGTCGCTTCGATTATCGTCCATGAGGCCACCCATGCGCGGCTTATGCGATGCGGCATCGGCTACGAAGAGGCGTTGCGGGATCGCGTCGAGCAGGTCTGTCTGCGTCGAGAAATAGCCTTTGCGGCCAGATTGCCGACAGGAAAGGGTCGGAGCCAGCAAGCTGAAGCGACACTTGAGGCTATGCCGGACTTTTCCGACAAGGCGATGAGTGAGCGAAATCTCAGTGGTTTGCGAGATGCTCTGCTCTACCTCAACATGCCGGCCCGGCTTGTTCACCTCACCGTATCATACCAGCGCTGGAAACACCGGCGCCGGTTCTCGCGGCAGCCTATGAATTGACCGGCTAGAGCATTTCACCGTTTCACGGAAACGGCGAGCTGCTCTAACTCTTTGTTTTGACGCTATTCCCAAGGAAAACGCTATGCGTTTTTCCTGGGAAAACCGTTTCACACTTTTCTTGGAATTGCTCTAGCCCACACTCCCGATCAATTTCTCAAGCAGCCGAGAGAGCGTCTCCTGTTCCGCCGGCGTCAGGCCCGAGAGAACCTCATGTTCGTTGGCCACGTGGGCGGTAACGGCTTCATCGATCAAGGCCAGGCCCTTCTCGGTCAGCCTCACGACAATGCCGCGCCTATCGTTGGGATGCGGCCCGCGCAGGATCAATCCGGACGTCTCGAGCCGGTCGAGCCTGTTGGTCATGGCGCCTGACGTCACCATCGTCGCTTCATAGAGGGCGGTCGGCGTCAGCGCGTAGGGAGAGCCTGAACGGCGCAGCGTTGCCAGCACGTCGAATTCCCCGGACTGCAATCCATAACGGGCAAACAACGGCGCCAGGCGCTCGCGGGCGATCAGCGAGGAGGCCTCGTTCAGCCGCCCGAGCACACCCATCGGCGAGACATCCAGATCGGGCCGCTCCCGCTTCCATTGCTCGATCGCTCTTGCTGCCCTGTCCAATTGTCTCACCACCATATATCTTGACGTTAAGAATCTTTCCGTTATCTTATCGTAACATGCAACGCCGGCCAAGGGCCGCGCTACAGGATTCGGTCAATGAAACTTCTCTGGGATTCGGCGCTCGGCCTGCTGGTCGTCACCGGCGGCCTGCTCGGCCTGACGCTGCCGTTCGGCAAGCTCGCCACGGCTGCCGGCGTGCCGGCCATGGTCTGGGCCTTCGTCATCTCGCTCGGCGCCGGCGGGGTCTTGCTGTGCGTGCTCTTGGCTCGCGGCAAGCGGATCCGGCTCACCGCGCACAAATTGCGCTACTTTTTCGTCACCGCGGCGGTGTCCTATGCCGTCCCCAATCTCCTGATGTTCTCGGCCATCCCGCATCTGGGCGCCGGCTACACCGGCATCATGTTCACGCTGTCGCCTGTCATCACGCTGGTGTTCTCGATCCTGCTGCGTGTCCGGCGCCCCAACATGCTTGGCATTGTTGGCATCGCCGTCGGCTTCGTCGGCGCCGTGATGGTCGCGGTGACGCGCGGCGAGGCCGGCCAGCCGGCCGATCTGTTCTGGGTGGCGATGGGGTTGCTCATCCCGGTCAGTCTTGCCGCCGGCAACATCTACCGCACGGTCGACTGGCCGGAAGGCACCGGCCCGATCGAGCTTGCCGTCGGCAGCCATCTGGCGTCGGCGGCGATGCTGCTTGTCGGCATTCTCGCCCTGTTCGGCGTCAAGGCCTTCGTGCCACTCGGCGGCGTGCCGCTGGTGGTCGTCGCGCAAGCCGCGTCGGCGTCGGCGATGTTCGCCTTCTTCTTCCGGCTGCAGGCGGTCGGCGGTCCGGTCTATCTCAGCCAGATCGGTTATGTGGCGGCGGCCGTCGGCCTGTTTGCCGGAACGATCTTCCTCGGCGAGCACTATCAGTTGCTGACCTGGGCAGGCGCGCTCATTATCACCGCCGGCGTGTTCATCACCACCAGGGCACAAAGCCAGAAGGCGTGAGCGGTCGCAGGGGATCCGAACTGCCTTCGCGCCTGGAACCGATCTCACCTGAATTTGTATCCAGATCTGCTTTATCTTCCTGTTTGAGCGTGGTCTTTTCCGGGGACTTTTCCCTTTTTGGGATCGTGCTCTGGAGCAAGCCATGAACGAACCGAAGACATCCGAGGGGACTGCTGTCGATGCAGCTGATTTTCGGGCCGCGATGCGGCTGATCGTCGGCAATGTCAGCGTCATCACCGCCGGCACCGGCGAGGATCGCTCCGGCCTGGTGGTCATTTCGGTCGTCTCGCTGTCGGCCGAGCCGCCCAAGGTGATCGCCTGCGTCAACAGGTCGTCGTCGACCTGGCCGGTGATCGAGCGCTACCGGCATTTCGGCGTCAATTCGCTTGGCCCCCAGCATCAGCGCGTGGCCGAGCGGTTCTCCGGCTTTGGCGGCATCAAGGGCAAGGACCGCTATGAGGGTGCCGAATGGATGACGCTCAAGACCGGAGCTTTACTGCTTTCGGATGCGGTGGCCGCCTTCGACTGCAGCCTCGACGAGATGATCGATCGCGGCACGCATTCGATCGTCATTGGTTCGGTCGAGGCCGTGCGCACGTCCGATGCCGGCCAGGCGCTGATCTACTGGCGCGGCGGCTACAGGCCGTTGAATTCTGAATAAGATCAGACCGAGCCTTTTTCCGCCAGGACCATGTAGTTGACGTCCATGTCCTTCGAGCGCGCCCAGCGGTCGGCCAGCGGGTTGTAGGTGACGCCGGTGCGGTCGATGATGGTCAGGCCCGCGCCGCCAAGCGCCTTTTCGAGCTCTTCCGGGCGCACCAGCTTGCCGAACTGGTGGGTGCCGCGCGGCAGCCAGCGCAGCACATATTCGGCGCCGATGATGGCTAAGCCCAGCGCCTTCAGCGTGCGGTTGATGGTGGCCACGAACATGATGCCGCCGGGCCGGACCATCTCGCCGCATTTGGCGACGAACAGATCGATGTCGGCGACGTGCTCGACCACTTCCATGTTGAGGATGACGTCGAATTTTTCGCCGGCGTCGGCAAGGTCCTCGGCCGTCGTGGCGCGATAGTCGACGCTGACATTGCCCTCGGCAGCGTGCAGCTTGGCCACTTCGATGTTGGTTTCGGAGGCATCCGCGCCCACAACCTCGGCGCCAAGCCGCGCCATCGGCTCGCACAAAAGTCCGCCGCCACAGCCGATGTCGAGGATGCGCAGACCCTCGAAAGGCCTTGCAGCGCGCGGGTCACGGCCGAAGCGCGTCGCTATCTGGTCGCGGATATAGGCCAGCCGGACCGGATTGAATTTGTGCAGGGGACGGAACTTGCCGTTCGGGTTCCACCATTCGGCGGCAAGGGCGGAAAAGCGTTCCACTTCTCCGGCATCGATCGTCGATCGTCGGGGCTCTGGCATCGGTTGGTCTCCTCGAACGCTAGGAAGTCGGGCGTGAGGCCGCGAATGTCAAGGCAACAATTTTCGATGCTGCCAAAGGGGCTGACAGACCGACTGGGCTGGCAGCGCAGCCTGCCTACTTCGTGCCGAGCACGTCACGCAGTTTCGCCGCCAGTTGCTCGATGGTGAAGGGCTTGGCGAGGAAATGCACGTCGTGGTCGAGCACGCCGTTGTGGACCACGGCGTTCCTGGTGAAGCCGGTGGTGAAGATCACCTTCAGTTGCGGCATGCGGGCAACGGCCTCTTCCGCCAGCTTGCGGCCGTTCATGACGGGCATGACGATGTCGGTCAACAGAAGGGCGACGTTCGGGCTCTCCGCCAGTTTCTGCAACGCTTCCTCGCCGCTCGCGGCATGAATGACGGTGTATCCGAGTTCGCGTATGGCACCGGTGGTGGAGACCCTCACGCGGGCATCATCCTCGACGACAAGGATCGTTTCGGTGACGGGTGCGGCGGGGTTGTTGCCTCGCCCGGTGGGCACGGCCGGCTCTTCGGCGCCAAAATACCGCGGCAAGTAGATCTTGATCGTCGTGCCTTCGCCGGGTTCGGAATAGATATTGACGTGGCCGCCCGACTGTTTGACGAAGCCGAACACCTGGCTCAATCCCAGGCCGGTGCCCTTGTTGACCGGCTTGGTGGTGAAGAAGGGTTCAAAGGCCTTGGCCATGACATCGGGGCTCATGCCCGAACCGGTGTCGCTGACGGCGATCATGACATACTGGCCGGCCGCGACTTCGGCATGGGCGGCGGCGTAGTTCTCATCGAGATGGCTGTTGGCGGTCTCGATGGTCAGCTTGCCATCATCGCCCATGGCGTCGCGCGCGTTGACGGCCAGGTTGAGAACGGCGTTCTCGATCTGGCTCGGGTCGGCATGGGTTTTCCACAAGCCTCCCGCGAGCACCGTTTCGATGCGGATGGTTTCGCCGAGTGCCCGACGGATCAGGTCGGACATGCCGGTCAGCAGACGGTTGGCGTCGACGATCTGCGGCGCCAGCGGCTGCTGACGCGAGAAGGCGAGCAGCCGGGCCGTCAGATTGGCGGCACGGGTCGCGGCATCGATCGCCGCATCGATGAATTGTGCGATGTCGTGCTCGCCGCGCGCCAGCTTGCGCTGGGCGAGGTTCATGGCGCTGATGATCACCGCCAGCATGTTGTTGAAGTCGTGGGCGATGCCACCTGTAAGCTGGCCGACCGCCTCCATCTTGTGCATCTGGCGGATCTGGGATTCGGCCTTTTCGCGCGTCTCGATCTCCTTGCCGAGGGCGACGTTCTTGTGGACCAACTCATCCTGGGCAACGGCAACCTCACGGAAGCGGCGGCGCGATTCCCTGATCGCGTAGCCGGCAAGCAGGAAGATCGCCAGCAGCGCCGCCAGCGAACCGATGCGTAGCCAGGCCTCCACCTGATCGGTATGCGCGTCGCGCGCGGCGACGGCTGCGGCGCTGATGCGTCGGACCGTATCCATGCTGGTCCGGATTTCGTCCATGACGGCCTTGCCCTGGCCGCTGCGAACCAGATCCAGCGCGTTCGTCGCATTGCCCTGGTCGTACAGGGCAATCGTCTCGGCCAGTTCAGCCTGCTTTTGCGAAAGCGCGTCCTTGATACGGCTGATCTGCTGGACGAGCTGGTCGTCGGGGGCAGTCAAGCTGTCGATGCGGGCAAGTTGGCCCGGAATGGCGCCGACAGCGCTCCGATAGGGTTCGAGATAGGATTTCTCGCCGGTCAGCAGATAGCCCCGCTGGCCGCTCTCGGCTTCCTGCGCCAGAGAAAGCAGACCCGAAAGCAATTGCTGATATTCGATTGCCTCGCGCGCGGCGGCGCGGTTGGCCCGCTGTTCCTCGACCAGCATGGCACGGCTGCCGACAATCAGCGCCAGCACGGCAAAGCCGGCGATAAGCGGGAGTGATTGCCATCGCATGGCACGTCGAAGACGAGCAATCATCATCTGGTATGCCGAGCCAAAAGAATTCCCCGCGGGCAGCATTTCGTAGGCGGCAGCGGGGCGGAAGGCAATATGCCGGCTTCCGGAGCCGGCAATCGGCCGCCAGCCTTGCGAAACCTTCATCATTTGGCTAAGGAGGCCGCGCATTCAGCGGCCGGCGTCAGCCGGCCTTCCGCTTTTCGGGATTCCGGCTTTGGCTGGGATCCGGCTTCAGGCAAAGGCATTTCGCTCCCATGGCGCGCATCGTGATGAAATTCGGCGGAACCTCGGTCGCCGACATCGCCCGCATCCGCAACGTGGCGTGTCACGTCAAACGCGAGGTCGACGCCGGCCATGAGGTTGCGGTGGTCGTTTCGGCGATGGCCGGCAAGACCAATGAACTGGTCGGCTGGACGCGTGAGGCCTCGCCGATGCACGACGCACGCGAATATGATGCGGTCGTCGCTTCCGGCGAGCAGGTCACGGCCGGCCTTCTGGCCATCACCTTGCAAAATATGGGCGTGCATGCCCGCTCCTGGCAGGGTTGGCAGATCCCGATCAAGACCGACAATGCGCATGGAGCGGCGCGCATCCTCGACATCGACGGCGCGTTCCTGATCAAGCGCTTCGGCGAGGGCCAGGTGGCGGTGATCGCCGGGTTCCAGGGCATCGGCCCGGACAATCGTATCGCCACGCTCGGCCGCGGCGGCTCCGACACCAGTGCGGTTGCCATCGCCGCGGCGGTCAAGGCCGATCGCTGCGACATCTATACCGACGTCGACGGGGTCTACACCACCGATCCGCGCATTGAGCCCAAGGCGCGGCGGCTGGCCAAGATCTCGTTCGAGGAAATGCTTGAAATGGCCTCGCTCGGCGCCAAGGTTCTGCAGGTGCGTTCGGTCGAGCTTGCCATGGTGCACAGGGTGCGTACCTTCGTGCGGTCGTCCTTCGACGATCCCGATGCGCCCGGAATGGGGGATTTGCTCAATCCGCCCGGAACGCTCATTTGCGACGAGGAAGAGATCGTGGAACAGCAGGTCGTCACCGGAATTGCCTACGCCAAGGACGAAGCGCAGATTTCGCTGCGCCGGGTCGGCGACCGGCCGGGCGTTGCCGCCGGCATCTTCGGGCCGCTGGCCGAGGCCAACATCAATGTCGACATGATCGTCCAGAACATTTCCGAGGACGGCAAGTTCACCGACATGACCTTCACCGTGCCGTCGGGCGATGTCGACAAGGCGCTGGCCGTGCTTGAACGGCTGAAAGCCGAGATCGGCTACGATGTCGTGCAGTCGGAAGCCGGCATGTCGAAGGTTTCGGTCATCGGCATCGGCATGAGGAGCCACGCCGGCGTCGCCGCCACCGCTTTCAAGGCGCTGGCCGACAAATCGATCAACATTCGCGCCATCACGACCTCGGAGATCAAGATTTCGATCCTGATCGACGGTCCATATACGGAACTTGCGGTTCGTACTTTGCATTCCGTCTACGGTCTGGATAAGCAGTAGCGAGAACGATTTGAGTTGTTGCGTGTGCGCCGGTCGCGGTGGAAACTGCGGCGGGCAGAATGCCCATTGGAGAACAAGCCGCGATGCGTGATCAGGCCAGTGGCCCGCGCGTTTTGCTCAAACGGCTCCGCGAGCTCATGCAGGAGCCGCTGGAGCCGCAGGAGCGGCTTGACCGGATTGTGCGCGACATCGCCTCCAACATGGTCGCGGAAGTCTGCTCGCTCTATGTGCTGCGCGCCGATTCGGTGCTCGAACTCTACGCCACCGAAGGTTTGAACCCGAACGCCGTCCATTTGGCACAGTTGCGGCTGGGCCAAGGCCTTGTCGGCACGATCGCCGCCAGCGCGCGGCCGCTCAACCTGTCCAATGCGCAGGAACACCCTGCCTTCGCCTATCTGCCGGAGACCGGGGAAGAGATCTACAACTCCTTCCTCGGCGTGCCGGTGCTGCGGGCAGGGCGCACGCTGGGCGTGCTGGTGGTGCAGAACAAGACCATGCGCCACTACCGCGACGACGAAGTCGAGGCGCTGGAAACCACGGCGATGGTGATCGCCGAGATGATCGCCACCGGCGATCTGGCGCGGCTGACCCGGCCCGGCCTCGAACTCGATCTGCGCCGTCCTGTCAGCTTCACCGGCCTGTCCTTCAATGAAGGCGTCGGGCTTGGCCATGTCGTGCTGCACGAGCCGCGTATCGTCGTCACCAATCTGTTCAACGAAGACAGCGAGGAAGAGGTCCGCCGGCTGGAGACCTCACTCAGTTCGCTCAGGCTGTCCATCGACGACATGCTGGAACGCCGCGACGTCGCCTTCGAGGGCGAGCATCGCCAGGTGCTGGAAGCCTATCGCATGTTCGCCAACGATCGCGGCTGGGTGCGACGGCTGGAAGAGGCGATCCGCAACGGCCTGACGGCCGAAGCCGCGGTAGAAAAGGTGCAGAGCGACATGCGCGCCCGCATGCTGCACATGACCGATCCCTATCTGCGCGAGCGGATGAGCGATTTCGACGACCTCGCCAACCGCCTGCTGCGCCAGCTGATGGGGCGCGGGCCGGAGGATGTTGCCGCATCGCTGCCGAAGGACGCCATCATCGTCGCCCGTTCGATGGGGGCTGCCGAGCTGCTCGATTATCCCCGCGACAAGATGCGCGGGCTGGTGCTCGAGGATGGCGCGGCGACCAGCCATGTCGTCATCGTCGCGCGTGCCATGGGCATCCCCGTCGCCGGCCAGATGAAGGGCGCCGTTTCCATGGCGGAAAACGGCGATGCCATCATCGTCGACGGCGAGGAGGGCGTGATCCATTTGCGGCCGCAGCCCGACCTCGAGGCCGCCTATGCCGAAAAAGTGCGGTTCCGGGCGCGCCGGCAAGAGGTCTATCGCGAACTGCGCAAGAAGCCATCGACGACCAGGGATGGTGTCCAGGTCGACCTGTTGATGAATGCCGGTCTTGCCGTCGACCTGCCGCAGCTTGCCGAAGCGGGTGCGGCCGGCATCGGCCTGTTCCGCACCGAACTTCAATTCATGGTCGCCTCGACATTTCCCCGGGCCGAGGCCCAGGAAAAGCTCTATCGCGACGTGCTCGAAGCGGCGCGCGGCAAGCCGGTCACTTTCCGCACCATCGATATTGGCGGCGACAAGGTGCTGCCCTATTTCAAGGGCGCGATCCAGGAAGAGAACCCCGCGCTTGGGTGGCGGGCGATCCGCCTGACGCTCGACCGGCCGGGGCTGCTGCGCACCCAGATACGCGCTTTGCTCAAGGCCAGTGGCGGGCGTGAATTGAAGCTTATGCTGCCGATGGTGACCGAGCTTGGCGAGATCGCCCAGGCGCGCGAGATCATCGACCGCGAGGTGCGGCATCTCTCGCGTTTTGCCCATCATTTGCCGACCAGCCTGAAGTTGGGCGCCATGTTGGAAGTGCCGTCGCTGCTGTTCCAGCTCGATGAATTGATGAAGGCGGTCGATTTCGTCTCGGTGGGTTCGAACGATTTGTTCCAGTTCGTCATGGCCGTCGACCGCGGCAACACGCAATTGGCCAACCGCTTCGACACGCTGTCGGCGCCGTTCCTTCGGGTGCTCAAGCAGATCGCCGATGCCGGCGTCCGCAACCATACGCCGGTGACGCTGTGCGGCGAACTCGCCGGCAAGCCGATTTCGGCGATGGCGCTGATCGGACTCGGTTTCCGCTCGATCTCGATGTCGCCGGCCTCGATCGGCCCGGTCAAGGCGATGCTGACGGAACTGCCGCTGGACGAGTTGAAGGCGTTTTTCGACGACAATCTGATGGCTCCAGCACAGGGCTTGCCGATGCGGGCGCTGCTGCAGGCCTTTGCCGACGACCGTTCGATCCCGTTGTAGCAGCCTCATCATGGTCAATTTGCCCCGCGATCGTATGGATCAAGTCGTCAAGCGTTTCGAGATGCTCGAAGCGCAGATGTCGGCCGGCCCGGCGCCGGAAGCCTATGTACGGATGGCGTCCGAATATGCCGAAATCCAGGACATGGTTACCAAGGTCAGGGCACTGCGCCTGGCCGAGCATGAGCAGGCCGACCTCGAAGCCATGCTTGCCGACAAGGGCACCGATGCCGAGATGCGGGCGCTCGCCGAGGCCGAGCTGCCGGAGGTCGAGGACCGCATCGAGGCGCTGCAGAAGGACATCCAGATCCTGCTGTTGCCCAGGGATGCCGCCGACGACAAGAACGCCATTCTCGAAATCCGCGCCGGCACCGGCGGCGATGAGGCCGCGCTTTTCGCCGGCGACCTGTTTCGCATGTATGAGCGCTACGCCGCCGAACGCGGCTGGCGTTTCGAGACGGCCTCGGCCAGCGATGGCGATGCCGGCGGCTATAAGGAAATCATCGCCACTGTGTCGGGCAAGGGCGTCTTTGCGCATCTGAAATTCGAATCCGGGGTGCACCGCGTGCAGCGCGTGCCGGCAACCGAGGCGAGCGGGCGCATCCACACGTCGGCGGCAACCGTCGCGGTGCTGCCCGAAGCCGAAGAGGTCGACATCGACATCAGGGCCGAAGACATCCGCATCGACACGATGCGTGCCTCGGGTTCGGGCGGCCAGCACGTCAACACCACCGATTCGGCCGTCCGCATCACCCATTTGCCGACCGGCATCATGGTCGTGCAGGCGGAAAAGTCGCAGCATCAGAACCGCGCCAAGGCGATGCAGATCCTGCGCGCCCGGCTCTATGATCTGGAGCGCGGGAAGGCCGACGAGGAGCGCTCCGAATCGCGCAAGTCGCAGGTCGGTTCCGGCGACCGCTCGGAACGCATCCGGACCTATAATTTCCCGCAAGGCCGCGTCACCGACCACCGGATCAATTTGACGCTCTACAAGCTCGACCGGGTGATGATGGGCGAACTCGACGAGATCATCAACGCGCTGATCGCCGATCATCAGTCGAAATTGCTCGCCGACATCGGCGTGGATGGCTGACCTGCCCGACGCACTCGGGCCGCTGCTGCTGGAAGCGCGGGCCCGGCTTGCCGCCGCCTCGATCGACGATCCGGCGCTCGATGCGAGGCTGAT
>NZ_RZQL01000210.1 GCF_003997935.1 Mesorhizobium sp. M7A.F.Ca.US.006.01.1.1 | reverse complement strand
ACGAGGAATTTCAACCGCGTGGTGACCTGCGCCAGTGCTGCCGTGACAATCCAGGCATCCTCGCACCAGGTTCCGGTGGGCGTCAGCACGGCTTCGAAGCCTAACGTCTCCGCGGTCCTGGCGACCAGGGAGAGATAATCGAGGCTCGCCTCCCGGAACCGCGATCGCGACGGGCCGTTGCCGAGATGGGAATCATCGCCGGACCCGACGATTTCCCGGCTGTCGCCGTTGGTCGGCAGATACCAGTGGAGATGGATGCCGCTCACTCGGCCGCCTCGACGATGGCGCCCCAGCTCGAGCGGTCGCGTGCGGCTGTTCCCGGATGGTCGTCGCGCAGCAGCCGCTGGCCAGCTCCCTGGAAGCGCTCGCGGATCGTGGTGCCCGGAGCGCCACGTTCCCGGATGCGGCCTCGCCGCCGCAGCTCCGGCACCACGAATTCGATGAAGTCCTCGAACGTGCCCGGGCTGACGACATAGGCCAGGTTGAAGCCGTCGACGCCGGATTCATCGGCGATGCGTTCGAGCTCGTCAGCGATCCTCTGCGGTGAGCCGACCAGCTTGGGATGGATGCCGCCGAGACCGATATAGTCGGCGATCCCGGCCACGGTCCAACGCCGGTCAGCATCGATCCGCGTCAGATTGGCAAGCGCGGAGCGCCCGGCATTGGTCTCGATATATTCGAGCGGGTGGTCGAGCGGATATTGCGACCAGTCGACGCCGGTCCATGCCGAAAACAGCGCGAGGGCCGCTTCGACACTGGTGTAGGACAGATAGTCCTTGTGCTTGGCCTCGGCCTCTTCGTCCGTGGCTCCGGTGATGACGGTGACCGCGGTGATGAACTTTATCGCGTCCGGCGCCCGTCCGAGTTCGACGGCACGGGCACGGATCGCCTCGACCGAGCGGCGGATGGATGCCGTGCTGGTGCCGCCGAGGAACACCACCTCGCCATTGCGGGCGGCGAATTCGCGCCCGCGCGGCGAGGTTCCCGCCTGGAACAGAAGCGGCGTGCGCTGCGGACTGGGCTGCGCGAGATGCGCGCCGGGCACGGAGAAATATTTGCCGTGATGGCCGATCGGATGGACTTTGGCGGGATCGGTATAGAGCCCCTTCTCGCGATCGTGCACGACCGCCCCGTCCTCCCAGGATCCCTCCCAGAGCTTGTAGGTGACATCCAGGAATTCCTGCGCCAGATCGTAACGCTCGTCATGGTCGATCTGGCGTTCCAGGCCGAGATTCTTCGCCGCCGATTCCAGAACCGAAGTGACGACATTCCAGGCGATGCGGCCCTTGGTCAGATGATCCAGCGTGGTGAATTTGCGGGCCAGGAGATAGGGCTGCTCGTAAGTGGTCGACACGGTGATGCCGAAGCCAAGATGCTTGGTGGCGGCGGCCATTGCCGAGACCAGCAGCAGCGGGTCGTTCACCGGCGACTGGGCGGCGGTGCGCAGCGATGCATCCGGCGTACCCCGGAAGACATCGAGGTGGCCAAGCGCGTCGGCGAGGAACAGCGCGTCGAAGCCGCCGTCGTCGAGCAGCTTGGCCAGCGAGGTCCAGTATTCGAGGCTGGTGTAGGTGTTGGCGCGGTCGCTCGGATGACGCCAGAGGCCCGCCGACACGTGACCGACCACGGTCATGCCGAAGCCGTTGAGGATGAGAGGCTTGATCGTCTTATTGGTGGAATTTGCCATGGTTCGCTCACGAATAGTAGGTTGGCGGCGGCACGTGGCCGTTGAGCGCGAAGTCGCCGACTTCCAGTACCTTGTAGTGGACGGGATCATGCAGGCTGTGCGTACGCACGTTGCGCCAGTAGCGGTCGAAGCCGAACGAGCGGGCGGTGGAGCGGGCACCGGTCAGCTCGAATATGCGCGACGTCACCTCCAGGGCGACCTCGGTCGAATGCACCTTCGACTGGTAGGCGATTGCGGCGGCATGGCCACGTTCTTCCGCGGTGAGATCCCTGCCGCGCTCGAAGGCGCGCTGCACGGCCTCGCCGGCGGCGTCCGCGAGCGCCTGCGCGGACGCAAGCGCGATCGAAAGCCGGCCGAAGCGCTCGACGACCAGCGTGTCCTCGGAGGCTTTCTTCGCCGGCGAGGACAGCCATGGCCTGCCGCGTTGGGTGATGTAATCCCTGGCGTCTTCCAGGGCGGCAAGCGCGGTGCCGAGATAGAGTTCGCCGAAGGCTGCATGGACGATCGGCACATGCAGCGTGGCATGCGGCGGATGAACCGTATCATCAGGCCAATGCCCGACCAGGTCGTCGGCGGATGCAGCGACGTTTTCGAGCGCCGCACTGCCGCTGACGGTCAGCCTCTGGCCGATATTGTCCCAGTCATTGCCGAAGCTGAGGCCTGGCGTGGGGTTGGCGACGATGAACTGGCCGATATGACGGCTGGCATCGGTGCCGGCGATCCGCGTGGCCTCGGCAAAGCGCACCCAGACCTGCAGCGTATCGGCCACTTGTGCACCACTGGTGAAAGGCTTGGCGCCATTGAGCACGAAGCCGCCGTCCACCTGCCTCGCCTCGATGAGCGGCTCATAGGCGGCCTGCGCGATGCCGGCATGAAACCAGCCCTTGGAGAGAAAGCCTTCAAGCCGTCTTTCGATCAGGGTCTTGTTGTCGCCGTCCAATCCGATGGCCGTACCGAAGAGATGGTAGATGACGATCTGGGCTATCGATGTGTCGCCCTTGGCCAGGATGCGGACGATCCTGAGCACTTCGGCCGGCGTCGCGCCGCCGCCGCCAAATCGCTTGGGAATATAGATCGTCAGCAGCCCCGCCAGACGCAAAAGGTCTATTTCGGCGTGCGGGGCGGCCCCAGCCAGATCGCGCGCGGCCGCGGTGCGCTTGAGCTCGCGTGCCACCTCCTCGGCCTTCTCGGCCCAGCCCTGGAAATCGCTGCGCTGCTCGCGCTGAACGGCGGCATGGATGGTCATGATGCCAACGCCTCCCGCCGGCGGACCTGCGAGAAGGCATGCTGCGCCGCCGGGTGATCGGCGGGTACGCGGCTGCCGCGCCCGAAAAGCCTGGAGCGCAGCGAGGGACCGCCATCCTCGCGAATGCGCCCGCGCCGCCGCAGCTCGGGAACGACATGGGCGGAGAAATCGATGAAGCTGCCCGGGCTGACCACATGTGTCAGGTTGATGCCGTCGGTATCGGTGGCTTCCAGCCATTGCTCGAGCTCATCCGCAACGGTCTTCGGACCGCCGACAAACGATTTGCCGCGCCCAAAGCCGCCCTCCGGGGAAAATGCCTGGCGCAAGGTCCACTGGCGGCCCGACGACGGGTCGTCGAACATGCGCAGCAGGGAGCGGTTGGAATCGGTTTCGGTGTAGCGGATCGGCTGGTCGAGATCGTGCCTGGAAAAGTCGATGCCCGTCGTTGCCGAATAATGCACCAGCGCCCCTTCGACATCGTAGTGCGACCTGTAGTCGGCGAGCTTGGCTGAAGCGGCGGCGTCGGTCTCATCGGTGATCACCGAGACCGCGGATATGAACTTGATGCTGCCTGGAGCCCTGCCTTCTTCGCGGGCAAGCTGCTTCACCTGAGCGACATTGCGGCGGATGCCATCGACATCGGCACCGGCGACAAAGACCACCTCCGCGTGACGAGCGGCAAAGCGCTGGCCGCGCGGCGAACCGCCGGCCTGGAACAGCACCGGCACCCTTTGCGGACTGGGCTCGGAGAGATGCGGACCCGGAACGTTGAAGTAGCGACCGGAGTGACCGATCGGATGCACCTTTGCGGGATCGGTATAGAGACCGTCCGGGTTGGCAGCGCTGCCGCGATCACGCACCAGCGCGCCGTCTTCCCAGGAACCCTGCCAGAGCTTGTAGGCGACATCCATGAACTCGTCGGCGATCTCGTAGCGCTCGTCATGCGCCACCTGCCTGTCGAGACCAAGATTGCGCGCCGCGCTGTCGAGTTGCGAGGTGACGACGTTCCAGGCGATCCGCCCCTTGGTGAGATGATCGAGCGTGGTGAACTTGCGCGCCAGCAGATACGGCTTTTCGTAGGTCGTCGAAACGGTGACGCCGAAACCCAACCGGCTTGTCGCACCGGCCAGCGCTGAGACCAGCAATAGCGGATCGTTGACGGGAGACTGAACGCCCTTTGCCAACGAGGCATCATATCCACCGCCATAGACGTCGAGGAGCCCCAGCGCGTCGGCGATGAACAAGCAATCGAAGCCGCCCTCCTCCAGTACCTTGGCAAGCTCGATCCAGTAGTCGAGCTCGGCATGGCGATAGGCCTGGTCGGCCGGATGACGCCAAAGTCCGTAGGCGACGTGGGAGACGGCGTTCATGGTGAAGCCATTGAGAATGATAGGAGATTTTGCCATATGACAACCCAGACAAACGCGCGCCGCACGGGATCGATCTTTGTCTATGGATTTAGTGTACTTCAAAGCATCGCGCGTGGAGATTTTTCCTAAAGATCGCGGTGTTTGTGACAATCCATTACTGGATGGCGTCGAAGCCGCCAATGTCGAGCCGCATCACCAAGGGGAGCCATCAAGCCTCTTCACGCCGACAATCCATGCCCAGCTTCGCCGAACTGGAGATCGCGTGGGCTGCCGCCCTGGCCGCGATGCGACACAAGGCGTTGTCATCAATGCGGCGTATACGCATCGTGGGAGTGCAAACCGGCGCGATAGTCTCAGACCCTGCCAGCCGAACTGACGGTGCCGCTCAAGCCAGCTCGAACCGCTCGATGGCGCGCATGATGCCACGCAGCTCCGCGAGGCCCTTCAGCCGGCCGATCAGCGAATAGCCGGGATTGATCCTGGTCTTGCCGATATCGTCGGCGAGCAGATGGCCATGGTCGGGCCGCATCGGAATACGCCAGTCGGCGCGGCCTTCCCCGCGGCGGCGCGCCTCTTCCTGCATCAGAGCCAGGATGACATGCGCCATGTCGGTGCCGCCATCGAGATGCTCGGCCTCATAGAAGGAGCCGTCATCCTCGATGGTGATGTTGCGCAGATGAGCGAAATGGATGCGGTCGGCGAATTCCTTGACCATGGCGACGATGTCGTTGTCGGCGCGCGTGCCATAGGAGCCGGTGCAGAACGTCAGGCCGTTGGCGGGGCTGTCGACGGCGTTGAGGATGAAACGCGCATCCTCGGCGGTCGAAACGATGCGTGGCAGGCCATAGAGCGAGAAGGGCGGGTCGTCGGGATGGATGCACATACGCACCCCCTCCTCTTCGGCCACCGGAATGATCTCGCGCAGGAACCAGGCAAGGTTGTCGCGAAGCTCCTTTGGTCCGATCGCGTCGTAGTCCGCCAGGGCCTCGCGAAAACTGTCCCTGTCATAGCTGCGCTCGGTCGCCGGCAGGCCGGCGATCAGGTTGCGCTCGATCCTGTCGATCGCTTCGCTGCTCAATTCCTTCAGCCGCGCTTCCGCTTCGGTGATCCGGGCGGGGCTATAGCCGGCCTCGGCATTGACGCGCTTCAGCACGAACAGGTCGTAGGCTGCGAAATCGATGGCGTCGAAACGCAGCGCATAGCCCGTCGTCGGCAGCCGATAGGCGAGATCCGTACGGGTCCAGTCGACCACCGGCATGAAATTGTAGCAGACCGTCGCAATGCCGGCCTTGGCGAGCGCGCGGATTGAGTCACGATAGTAGCCGGCGTAGCGCTCGCGTTCCGGCGTGCCGATCTTGAAGGAGTTGTGGACCGGAATGCTCTCGACCACCGACCATGTCAGGCCGGCGGCCTCGATGACACGCTTGCGCTCCAGAATACTCTCGAGCGGCCAGGCGCGCCCGTCATAGATATCGTGCAAGGCGCTCACCACGCCGGTCGCACCGGCCTGCCTGACATGATCGAGCGTTACCGGGTCGTTCGGCCCATACCAGCGCCAGCACTGTTCCATTGCCGCTTCCTTCTGCGAGAGAACGGCAACCTATTGTTGGACCGCAATGGGTGTCAAACTAGGAACGGTTTCGGACAGCGAATGAAGGAGTTTTCCCAATGAAGGATTTCGACGGCAAGGTGGCTTTGGTGACGGGGACGACCGGGATTGGCCTCGCAACCGCCAGACGCCTCGCTGCGGGGGGTGCTGCGATCGTCGCCTGCGGCATCGACCGCGCGGCCAACGCTGCGCTGCAAGCGGAACTGGAAAGCTCCGCAGCCGGGGCGCTGGTCATAGGGGCCGACGTCTCCATGCCCGATCAGGTTCGCGACGCGGTCGCGGCCGGCGTGGAGCGGTTCGGCGGCCTCGATATCATCGTCAATTCGGCGGCGGTGCATCCGTACGGAACCGCCGTCAGCACCGACTTCGAGACCTGGAACAAGGCGATGTCGGTCAATGTCGGGTCGATCTATCTGACAACGCATTTCGGCATTCCGGAAATGGTCCGCAGGGGCGGCGGCGCCATCGTCAACGTCGCTTCGGTGCAGGGCTTTGCCTGCCAGCAAAACGTCGCCGCCTATGCCACCACCAAGGGCGCCATCCACACGCTGACGCGGGCCCTGGCCCTCGACCATGCGCGCTCCGGCATCCGCGTCAATTCCGTCAGCCCGGGCTCGATCCGCACCCCCATCCTGGAGAAGGCCGCCCGCGGCGAGAACGGCACGGACGCCGATGTCGAAGCCGCCTACAAGCGCTTCGGCGAAGCGCACCCCATCGGGCGCATCGGCGAGCCGGAGGAGGTGGCGGAACTCATCGCTTTCCTGTGTTCATCGAAGGCCGGCTTCTGCACTGGCGCGGACTACAAGATCGATGGCGGCCTGACCGCCGGCATCGGCGTGAAGTAGATCGCGAAGATTGGGGCCTGGCCTTTACCGGGAGCAGCCGGCATCCGACAATTGGGGCGCCCGGCCTTCTTGACAGATCAATGCCCAAGCCTTGCCGGCGCGAAGCCGCGCACGCCGCTTTCGGGCGGGCTCGCCGATCTCGATCTTGCCGTCCGGATCATCCAGGCAATGCCGTCGAAAAGACTTTAGCGAAATTTCGGAAACGCGCCGCCAGCCGGCGCGTTGGCCCAGCTCTGCAAGGTCTGGCCGCCGTCGATCAGCCAATCCACGCCCGTAACGTGCCTCGCCTCGTCGGAGGCGAGGAAAGCCACGGCGGCCGCGACATCGTCCGGCTGGCCGATGCGGCGCAACGGAATGCGGTCGGCGAAATGCTGGACGCTGCTCTTGAATTCGCCGTCGCCGGAAGCCGGCACGCCAAGCGTCGTCTCGATCACGCCGGGGCAGATGGCATTGACGCGTATGCCGTAGGGCGCGGCATCGAGTGCCGCGACCCGCGTCAAGCCGACCACGCCGTGTTTGGAAGCGACATAGCCGGCACCGCCCGAAAGGACGTCCCAACCGGCCATGGACGAGCCCATGTTGACGATCGAGCCACCGGTCCCGGCCTCAATCATCGCCCGAAGCGACGCCTGCAGCACGAGGAAGATGCCGCGCAGATTGATGCGGATGATCGTATCCCAGTCCTCGACCGGCAGGTCATGAACGGGAGCGACGACGCCGGAAATGCCGGCATTGTTGAACACCACGTCGAGGCCGCCGAACGTCTCGACGGTCGTTGCGACGGCGCGCCACACATCCGCTTCATCGGTGACGTCAGCCTCGATGGCCAAGACGCCGTCGCCGAGGGAGCGAGCCAGTTGCCGCGCCGCCGCGCCATTGCGGTCGACAATGGCGACCCGCGCGCCTTCGTCAAGGAAACGCCGTACCGCCGCGCTGCCGATCGCGCCGGCGCCACCGGTGACGAGGACCTTTTTCTGGTCGAACCGTTTCATCCCAGGGTCTCCGGCTTTGGATAGGAACGCCATGAATACTGTGGTTCGAAGCCGATCGTTTCGCGCGCATGGACCGTGTCGAGCACGGCGCCGAAACCAGCGATCGACCGTGACAGGGGGACATCAGGATAGACCCGGCGCAAAAGCGCTTCGGTTTCCTCTTCCATGAATGTGTCGGCGGCGCTCAGGAGGACGCGCAGATGGCCGTCGCCTTGCCATGCAAGCGCCCGCAGGAAGCCCTGCCCGGCGTCGCGCGCGTCGAGATAGGCCCACAGGTCGCGGGCACTGTCGGCAGTGGCGCGGCGCGGCCCGACGCCCTCGAAAAAGGAACCCGGCGTCTGGATCCACGGCATGCGGACACTGACCGCCGAAAAGGCGCCGCGGCGCACCGCCGCGTCGACGATTTCCTCGCCCAGCCATTTCGACAGGCCGTACGGATCCTGCGCGCCGACCGGGTGTTCCATGTCTACCGGCAGATAGGGCGGCCGCACAGGTTTCTCGAAAAAGGGATAGCCGAAAACGCTGAAGGACGAGGCATAGACGAAGCGCCTGGCGCCGGCCATGGCAGCTGCCTCGACCACATTGTAGGCGGTCGCGACGTTGGTCCTGAACACCTCGCCGCTGGCCCGGCCGGTCGGCCGCGGAATGGCCGCGACATGCACAACGGCATCGCAATCGCGCACCAGCTGCAGTGTCGATCCCAGATCGGTCAAATCGGCGGTTGCGTGGCGCCATGCGACCTCACCCGGCACCACGGCATCGACACCAAGCACATCGTGGCCGGCCGCAACCAGAACCTCGGCCACATGACGGCCAAGCAGGCCACTGGCTCCGGTGACGATGGTTTTCATATCTCGGCCTCGGCTCCGCAATTCAGCGGCTTGAATATCATTGATGGTCATACAAATCGAGCACATGCCTGACAAGCGTTGTCAAGGCCATTTCGCGATGGACAAATAGCGCATACGCTTGTCGGAGCGCGGTGCGCAAGGCCGACCGGCACGCTTTGCGTCGAACGGGATTGACTTGGCATCCACTAGGGTTTTTGTATGAGCATCAACGATCGGTCAAAGGAGCTCGCCATGTCCGTGGACAGTTTTTCCTCACATCGGCACGATGACGCGGTGCGCCTCGATCCACGCCGTGCAGCAATTATCGTCATCGATATGGTCAATGAGTTCTGCAAGCCCGGCGGGGCCATGGTCCTGCCTGGATACGAGACGCTGGTCGCGCCGCAACTGGCCGTCATCGAGGCCGCGCGCGCCGCCGGCGTGCCGGTGATCTGGGTCCATGACAGCCACCGGCCGGGCATGCGACGCGAGCGCGAATGGCTGAAGCGCACACCGCATTGCCTGGACGGAAGCTGGGGGCCGGAGATCATCGAGGATCTCGGCGCCCGCGATGATGAGATCCATGTAATCAAGCGGCGCTACTCGGCCTTCTTTCAAACCGATCTCGACCTGACGCTGAAAGACATGCAGACCGATCAGTTGATCATCTTCGGCGTGGTCACCAACATCTGTGTGCGCTCGACCGTCCATGATGCCTTTTTCCAGGGCTATGAGGTGGTGGTGCCAAGCGATTGCTGCGCGGCAACGGGACCACGCGAGCAGGAAAGCTCGCTCTATGACATAGCGACCCATTTCGGCGTGGTCAGCGATTCGGCTGATGTCGTCGCAGCCCTCCGCGACGGGACGTCGCTTCAACCAGCGGAGGTCGCGGCTTGAGCTTTTCCAAACCGGCGACATCCAAGACAGCGGCGATAGGAGTCCGGTGTGACGACTGAAAAGAAACCGCGATCCGAAAAAGGCGCGACGCCGAAGACGCCGAGCGGCGATGCACCCCTGAGCCGCGAGCAGGTGCTGCAGCAATACGCCGGGACCGGCTATGAACTGGACCGCCACCCGGCGCACGTCATCCGCCGGGCGCATCAGCGCGCGACACTGCGCTTCCAGCAGGTCATGGCCGGCGAAGACCTTTCGCCAACGCAATTCGCGGCGCTCGCCACGATCCTCAAGCATGGTGAAGTTTCGCAGAACCATCTCGGCCGGCTGACGGCGATGGACCCGTCGACCATCAGCATCGTCATGCGCAAACTGCTCAAACACGGGCTGATCACGCGCAGCGCCTCCGAAACCGACCAACGCCTGACGATGATCGCGCTGACCAGCAAAGGGACCGACTATACGCTGGAGCGGCTCGAACGCAGCGTCGAGGTCGGGCGGCGGTTCCTGTCGCCGCTCTCACCGGCCGAGCAGGCGACGCTGCTTCGCCTGCTCCAGCGCATCAACGACGACGACCCAACGAATGGCGACAGCGGCAAATAAGCCGCGTCCAGTCCTTTTTTTCCATAACAGCAAAAGTGAGAACCGATGTCGTCCGACCTCCAGTCGTCTGCCAACACGCTCGTCGTCCGCAATATCGGTCTCATGCTGAGTGGCGATCTCGCACAACCGATCATCGACGCCGACACCATCGTCGTGAGCGATGGACGCATCACCGGCATTGGCAAGGCAGGCGATATTGATGGCGGCAGCGCGGCGACGATCATCGATGCGATGGGCTGCGCGGTCGCGCCGGGTCTTATCGACAACCACGCCCATCCGGTGGCCGGCGACTGGACGCCTCGGCAGAACCAGATCGGCTGGATGGATTCGACCGTGCATGGCGGTGTCACCACCATGATCTCGGCGGGGGAAGTCCACACGCCGGGCCGACCGCGCGACCTTGTCGGGCTGAAGGCGCTGGCGATCGCTGCCCAACGCACCTTCTCCAACTTCCGTCCGAACGGCATGAAGATCCTGGCCGGGGCACCGATCCTGGAACCCGGCCTTACCGAGGAAGACTTCCGCAGTCTCGCCGAGGCCGGCGTGACGCTTGTCGGCGAGGTCGGGCTTGGCGGCGTCAAGGATGGGCCGACCGGCCGGCAGATGATCACCTGGGCGCGCAAATACGGCATGACCTCGATGACCCACACGGGCGGTCCATCCCTACCGGGCTCCGGCCGCATCGGCGCGGATGTCGTGCTGGAGGTCGACGCCGACATCGTCGCCCACGTCAATGGCGGGCCAACCGCCCTGCCCGACGCGGAAATACGGCAGATCTGCGAGAAGGGTTCGAGGGCGCTTGAAATCGTCCACAACGGCAATCTGCGCACCGGACTGTTCGTGCTCGACCTGGCAAGGCAGCGCGGCGAACTTGCCCGCGTCATCCTCGGCACCGACAGCCCGGCCGGATCCGGCGTGCAGCCGCTCGGCATCCTGCGGATCCTAACCATGCTGGCTTCGCTGGGCGGTATCGCGCCGGAAGTGGCGTTCTGTCTTGCCAGCGGCAACACGGCGCGCGTGCGCGGACTGGATGATCGCGGCATCATCGAGGTCGGTCGCGCCGCCGACCTGATCTTCATGGATCAGGCGATCGGCGGCGCCGGCGACGGGCTGCTCGACAGCGTGGCGCTGGGCAATCTTCCAGGCATTGGAATGGTCGTCATCGACGGCGTGGTGCGGACCGGCCGGAGCCGCAACACCCCGCCCGCGATGCGGGTGCCGGAAGTCGTCCCCAACTGACGGCGTTTCAGGGTATGTTGAGATTCAGGTCGGGCCGAGCCGTTATGTACGCGACGTTTTTGCTGCCTCGGCCAGTTCAGCCATTAGCTTGCTAGCGGAACGCAGTTTTTCTTCGCCCAAGCGACTGGACAGCTCCGCTTTAGCCAAATTCCATAACGGGAGCGCATCGACGATAAGCTTGCGCCCAGATATTGTCAGGCCAATCTGCTTTCCCAAGCGGCCGCGTCCGCCCTTTGAATGTACCAAACGTCGCCCTTCCAAGTTCTGAAGATTTCGGCTTAGGGTCGTCGGGTCGACTCCCGCGCTGTTTGCAAGATCGACGAGTGTCGTTCCCTCGACGGCTCCTATCCCCACGAGGAGGCTGAACTGCTCGGCCGTCAGCCCGAGTGGTTTGAAGCATGCGTTGTAGTAGCGCGTGACCGCACGCGCCGTCGCACGAGCCTGAAAGCCCGGACACTCCGCCGCGACGCCTTTCAACGTTTCCGAATCAAAACCGCTCACGTCCGCCCTCTCGAGCAATTCCAGGAAAAGTGTGAAACGGTTTTCCTGGAATTGCGTAAAAACAAAGAGTTAGAGCGGTTCGGCGTTTCCGTGAAAGGATGAACCGCTCTAGACAATTTCGTCGTCATAGAATACTGTATATGCATTATTAGGAGAGTTCCATGCCAGCGTACGTGCATATCAATCTGCGTGTCGTCGACGCCGCCAAACAGGCGGCTGTCGCTCCACGCTTTCAAGCGGCGCTGCAAGAGGCCGGCGGGCGTATTTTACATTTCGGCCTTGTTGCGCAGGTTCTTGAGGGCGAGGACGCGCCGCTCCCGATGGCCGGCGTGTTTGAGTTTGCAACCCTCGCCCAAGCGCTGGCGTTCTACAATTCCGAGAGATACGCGCCGATCAAGGCCGAGCGTCGGGAAGCCCAAGAGGCACGGATGTTCATAGTCGAAACCCGTTAAAACTTTCCGGTACGCGAACACCGGAAGCGCAGGAAGCCGGCGTTTGCAGGCCGGCATCACCTGAATATCGGCATCTAGCTGACGCCGTCCTTGCCGACGATCTTGTCCTTGGTCAGCCCGCCGACGCGCGGGTGCGGCCGGCCGGAATCGGTG
>NZ_RZQL01000209.1 GCF_003997935.1 Mesorhizobium sp. M7A.F.Ca.US.006.01.1.1 | reverse complement strand
CCTTGGTTACGGGCGCCGTGGCCTGGTACCGGCAGTTGCTGCTGGAAGTTGTCACCGGCCTCGACCAGATCGCCGAGGCGCATGGCAAGATGGTCATGGGCGGACCTGGGCGCAGCGTCGAAGATTTGCTGATGCTCAATCTCGCCAATGCGGCACGTCCGCGGCTGGCCCACATGCTGGCTCAGGATGTGTTCCATCCAGCCGAGCTTTACCTGGAACTTGCCGGTCTCGCCGGTTCGATGGCGACCTACGGATCGAGCGCGCGGCGGCTGGGCGAGTTGCCCGCCTACGATCACATGGCGCCTGGCCCCGCCTATTCGGCGCTGGCGGATGCGCTGCGCTCGCTCATCCTCAGCCTGCGTTACATCGAGCCGAAATCGCGTGCGCTGCCTGTCATGCGGCATTCGACCAATGTCTGGAAGATCCGTATCGACAATCCGAAGCTGCTGGTGGCCAGCCGGATCGTCATCCGGGTCGGTTCGGAGTTGTCGGAAGACGCGCTGCGCAAGATATTCGTCAATCAGGCAACCGTCGGCTCGGCCGACCAGTTCGAGGGCCTGTGGAAATCGCGCTTGCCCGGCATTCCGCTGAAACCGCTTCATTCCCAGCCGCGCGAGATTCCTTACGATGGCGATCGGTTATGTCTGGAACTGGACCAGAAAAGTGAGCACTGGGCGTCGCTGCTCGACGCTCCCGGCTTCGTCATCGGCGTTTCGGGCGTGTTGCCAAGCGAGCCGCAGGTGGACTGCTATTCGGTGAACAGGTGAGATCATGAGCCGCGATGATCCGTTCGGACTGTCGGAGGATCGCGAACGCACCCGCATTCGATTGACCGGCGCGCCGATGCCGCGGCCGATGGCGCCACCTTTGCCGAGCGCGTCGGTAAAGCGCTCCCGCACCCATCCGAACGCACTCGTCAACGCATTTGCGCCCTTGCTCGAATTCGGTCCCGAGCTTGAAAGTGCGCTGCCGCCGGACAATCCGGAAGCATTGCGTACCCGATTGCTCGAAGAACTGGTCCGGGCACGCGACACGGCTATGTCGGTCGGATCCTCAATGGAGCGCGCCGACCAGGCGGCCTGGGTGGTGGCGGCGTTGCTCGACGATCTGGCCCTGAACACGCCATGGGGCGGCGCCAGCGCCTGGCCGCGGCAGCCGCTTGTGGTCATGCTGCGCGGCGATGTCGATGCCGGCACGCAGTTCTTCACCCGTCTCGACGAACTCGAGCGCCATCCCAACCGTGATCGCGAATTGCTGGAACTGCAGTATCAATGCATGGCGCTTGGCTTTCGTGGCAAATATCGCGTGTCGGCCCGATCCGGCGACCGCTCGCTCAATGCCGTTCGCGTGGCGGCGGCACGCTTCCTACGCGATGCCGACGCCGAAGGCGCGCCACTGTCGCCAAACTGGAAAGGCGTGATCGCATCTGACGAGCCGCAGCGCTTCATCGTTCCGATCTGGGTCATGGCGCTCGGTGCGGCGGTTGCAGCCATGACAATCCATGTCGGGCTCTCGATGGCACTGAGCAGCCAGGCGGTCGAGCTCTCCGCACTTGTTCGCGCGCTGCCGCCGCCCGCGCGCGGCGACATCACCCGCACGTCGCCCAAAGTCGATGCCCCGCCGCCGGAGAAGGTGGATTTTGCGCTGTTGCCGGAATTTCAGGCCGGGGCGCCCGCCGACCTCAAATCCGCCCTCAGCGGCACCGAAAGCGTTTCGCTGGCCAAGCTGACGATCCAGGCCTCCAATCCCGAACTGTTCCAGTCGTCACGGCCACAACTGACCGAAGGCTTCGAGCCCCTGATCGGGTCGCTCGCCAAGGTGATCCTCGCCAACCAGGAGCTGATCGGAAACATCACCGTCGTCGGTCATACCGACAGCGTTCCCCTGCAAAAGACCAATCCGCTGTCGACCAACCAGCGACTGTCGGAGGCTCGCGCCCAGACGATTGCCGACATGCTGGTCCAGAACGGAGTGCCGCGGGATCGCGTCCATTCCGAGGGCCGCGCGGCCACCGATCCAGTCGCCACCGACAGCACGCGCGAGGGGCGGGCCTTGAACCGCCGCGTCGAGGTGCTTGTCGAAAAGAGGCTGTGAGATGTTCATCCTGCGCTTCCTTTGGGCTGTCCTGACATCACGCTGGCTATGGACGCTGATCGGCCTCACGCTGCTTTCCCTGGTCATCTGGGTGTTCGGTCCGATCGTCAGGGTCGGTCCCTATGAACCGTTCGCCTCTGATAACGTGCGCATCGTCATCATTGCGCTGCTGGTCATCTTCTGGCTGATCTGGCTGATCGTCGCCCAGCGCCGGGCGATCCGCGCCAACCGTATGTTCGTCGCCGAGATTGCCGCGCCGGTGGTGGAAAAGCCGCTCAGACCCGGCGAAGAGAATGTCGCGGCCGTCGGTGCCAAGTTCGCCGAGGTGATGGCCGAACTGAAGCGCCGCAAGCTGGGCGGACGAAAGTTTCTGCGCGAAATGCCATGGTATGTGATCGTCGGGCCGCCGGCCACCGGCAAGACCACGGCCTTGCGGCAGTCCGGGCTGAATTTTCCGATCGACCTCACCGACGACCTGCAGGGGGTCGGCGGCACGCGCAACTGCGACTGGTTCTTTTCAGAACATGCGGTTCTGATCGACACGGCCGGCCGTTATGTCCAGCAGGAGAGCCAGCCCGATGTGGACGCGGTTGAATGGCTGGGCTTCCTCGACCTGTTGAAAAAGCACCGCGGACGCCGCGCGCTGAATGGCGTAATCGTCGCGCTTTCGATCGACGTGCTTTGGGAGGGCGATGAAGCCATCAAGGCGCACGGCCGCAAGATCCGCCGCCGGTTGGCCGAACTCAACGACCGGCTCGAAATCCGCCTTCCGGTCTATCTGATGCTGACCAAGGCCGATCTGATCAAGGGCTTCGAGGCTTTCTTCGGCGGCTTGTCCACGGCTTCGCGCGAGCAGGTATGGGGGACCACCTTCGCGCTGGAAGCGCGTGTCGATGCCAAGACCATTGAACGGGAAATTTCCGCGCTGGCGACGGAACTTGAGCGGAGGCTGGTGCCGCGGCTGGAAGATGAGGACAAACTCGCCGCCCGTGCCGAGATTTTCCGCTTTCCCGCCCAACTGGCAAGCCTGTCCGAACCGATACAGGTGCTGGTCGAGGCAATGTTCGGCGAAAGCCGGTATGAAGAGGTCGCCTGGCTGCGCGGGCTCTATCTGACATCGGCGACGCAGGAAGGAGCGCCCATCGACCGGCTGACCGCGGCGCTGTCTTCGTCCTTCGGCCTGCCGCCGCGACGGGCGCTGCCCGCACCAAGGGTCGAAAAACGCAGCTTCTTCCTGAAGAACCTGCTGACCGAAGTCATCTTCAAGGAAGCGGGCCTCGGCACGTTCGATCCGCTGGCGCAACGGCGCCGCGCCTGGATCTGGCGGGGTGCGGCAGCCGCTTGCGCGGCGGCGGCATTGTTGGCCGGCGGGTTGTTCACCTGGTCCTATTTTGACAACCGCAACGCGATAACGGCCCAGGCAGGCCAGTTCGAAGCGCTGCAGACGCCGCTGACCTCCGGCGCTGCAACGCCGGCATCGGTGGAGCAGCCCGCCATGGACGGCGCGCTCGGTGCGATGGACGCGGTCGCAACCGCCCGGACAGCACCGCCTGGCGCCGCACAGGATCTGCTGGGACCATCGGCCTCCGCGGAAATGGTGCGGGCGCAGACCGACACGTACGATCATGCCCTGCGCAATGTTCTTGAGCCGCGCATGATCGCCTTGCTCGAAGCGACGATGTGGCGGCAAATCCGCGACCCGGATTTCATGCTCGGAGCGCTGAAAACCTATCGCATGATGACGGGCCTGTCTCAGATGGATCCCGATTACGCCCAAGACTGGTGGGCGAACAGCTTGCCCGAATTCGCGGCCGCGGCACCATTTCCGACCGCCGATGCCGAAGAGCATCAGCTTGCCGCCATCCGCCGGATGACGGTCGACGAGAGCTATGTCGCGCCCGACCAGGCCCTGGTTGCCGAAGCGCTGAAAACGGTGTGCACCATTTCGTTGCCGGCGCGCGCCTACAAACAGTTGCTGGCCGATCCGGCAGTGGCCGGGCTCAAGGAGTGGGTCCCGGCGAATTTCGCCGGCCCAAACGGCGGCAAGGTGTTTATTCGGCGTTCCGCCAAGACGCTTCGCGTCGGCATTTCCGGCGCCTTCACCTATGCCGGCTTCCACGACGTCATTCTCGATCGCATCGACGATGTCGCCGCACAGGCCGCGCTCGATCGTGCCGTTTTCGCTGGCGGCTGCTCAGAGAACTCCGAGACCTCGGTCTCGGCGCTGTCCGAGGATATTCTGAAGCTCTACTATGACGACTATATCGCGCAATGGGACAGCTTCCTGCGCGACATGAGGCTCGCGCCATTGACCGATCTCATCGTCGCCAGTGAGAACCTCAAGGATCTTTCGAGCGCCGATTCCGCGCTGAAGCGCCTGCTGACGGCAGTGGTGCAGGAGACGGAGCTCACCCGTTCGGATGACGCGCCCGCCGGAGATGACAAGGCGGCAGCCAAAGGCGGCTCGAAACTGCTCGGCAAACTGGGCAAGCTTGGCAAGATAGTGAAAACAGGGGCAAAACTGTTGCCACGGGCGGGTTCGGCCAGCGAGGTGGACCTGACCGGCAATCTTGTGGCCGAGCATTTCAAACCACTCAAGAGCACCATTGCCGAGGTCGATGGCCAGCCGCCGGCACTGGATGCTGCGGTCGTCGCGCTGACCGCACTTTCCAACGTGCTGCAGACGGTCACCGCGAACCCCAATCCGCAGGATGCCATCAAGAAGCAGGGCGGCCTTGCCGAACTGACGGGAGCGGTCGCCCGGCAGGCACAGATCCTACCCGACCCTATCAGCAGTTGGCTGGGCGGGATTGCCGGCGACACCAGCAATTTGACTCAGAAGGCGGTCACTTCGGAGCTCAACGCCATCTGGCGGGCCGATATCCTGCCTTTCTGCCAGGCGGCGCTGAACGACCGCTATCCGTTCAGCGCCGAGAGCGCGGTGGACGTCAACGTGCGGGATTTCGCCCGCCTCTTTGGGCCGGCCGGGCTGATCGACGGTTTCATCAACGACCATCTGATCAACTATGTCGACATGACCAGCCAGCCGTGGAAGTGGCGCGCCGATTTCGGCCTTGATGCTTCGGCCCTGGCGGCATTCGAGCAGGCCAGGCATATCCGCGACGATCTGTTTGCGGGCGGCAGCGGACCGGTGATGAGCTTCACGCTTGAACCGAAGGACCTGTCTCCCAACGTCACGCGCGTCACGCTCAATCTCGATGGCCAGAGCCTCGTCTACTACAACAACGCAACGCGGCCGCAACCCATGACATGGCCCGGCAAGGACGGCACGGGCGTCATCTCGCTCGCCTTCCAGCCGATCGACGGATCGCCTGAAATAATGCTTAACGAAACCGGCAGCTGGGCGTGGCTGAGGATGCTCCGCAGTGGCCGCTTCGCCAGCACTTCGCTGACCGATGTCTACAGCCTGCGCCTGGGCACGAAAGGCATGTATGCCGATTTCGAGCTCAAGGCCGCCAGCGTCGAAAATCCGTACAACCTCGAAATGTTCAAGAAGTTCACATGTCCACCGCAGATATGATCATCGGCTTCTTCGGTAAGATTCCGGCAACTGGAGACTTCGTCTCCGCGAACCTGCCGCGGACTTTCATCGACCGCTGGGACCGCTGGATGTCGATGGAACTGCTGGCGAGGCCGGACGAGGGTGAACTGGACTCGCGTGTCTGGCGCTTTACCGTACCCGCCGCGATTTTCTGCGAACAGCCTTGCGCAGGCGTCTGGCGGATGAGCGAAGACCGCGTTGGGCGCAGATATCCGTTCGTGATTGTGGCAATCGGGCCGGCACCAGACATGGCCTCGCCATGGTTTGATGAGGTTCATGAAATAACCCGTGCCGCAATAGATCAGGGATGGCTGACGGCGGTCATTGAAGGAAAGTTGGCTGACGTGGCAGCGCCGGTTGCGAGTCCGTCAGAAGTCGATTTGGTCTTTTGGAGCAATGACTGGGAAGTGAAGGAATTCAGGTTCCAAGACATTCACGATCTGGCGGCCTATGCGTTGCCGGCAATGCGCGCGGCACCAATGCAGACGGAGATATTCTAGACATGGCGATTACCGTCTTTGCCGAGAAAATGGGCCTGTTCCACAAGGGAAGCGGGGGCAAGGGGATAGCGCCCGGTGACGTTTGCCTGTCGCCACCGCCACCGCCCGCGGGACCGGTTCCGGTTCCTTACGTCAACATGATGTCGGCATCCGACCTGATCAAGGGAAGCAAATCGTTCAAGGCGGATGGAAACCCGACCGCGCTGGAGAACAGCTCGGAAGTTTCGATGAGTACCGGCAACGAGCCCGCGACACCCGGCCTTGGCGCAGGTGTCATCACGCATAAGATCAAGGGCAAGGCCGCTTTCATGCTTTGGTCTTTCACCGTCAAGGTGGAGGGCAAAGGGGTCTGCCGCCACGGAGACATGGTTGGTCAGAACGAGGCGAGCGATCCCTGCAATGGGCTTGACGGCGCCGCTCTGGTCGCTCTTCTCGCGGCTATTCCAGCGGATGCCAAGGGTAAGAAATGCCCGCCCTACAAGCGCTCTGAACACGCGCCCGATATCACCTCCGACCAGGATGACGAGGTTCACGGCGAGGATTGCTGGGAATGCGGCGGAAAATGGCTGCCCTCCGAGGCCGACTACAAAACGGCCGGAGGCGGCAAGTTCACAAACCGTGACAGAGCCGCCATGACGCCCGATCATCAACCCCCAATGAAGACCGCATGGGAAAATGGCGGGTGTCATCTGCCTGAACCCCCGCCCGCCGACCCGTCCGGTTTCAAGAAGCATTTCGCCAAGGCCGCATGTGTGAAACCGCATTGCCGGAAGTGCGCTTGTTCGCAGGGCGGTAACACGAACGGCATAATTGCCGAACACGCACGAACGCTGGCCAAGATGATGTGAGGAAAGACGATGGACGATACGCTTCAGGCCATTCAAGCCGCCTACATCAGCGAGTTGAAGAAAGAGGTCCCGAGGATCAAAAAGTGGTGGACGAAAAGCATGAAGGATAACACGGAAAAGAGATACCCCGACAAATTGATCGTGGATTTCGATCTGCGTTGGCCTTCGGGAATGGGCGGGCATCCACGCTTGATCGAGATTTTCAGAAGATATTTCTTGGCCGCCGAGGCCCGGAATCTGGAATTGGAGGAAGCTGGCAGACAATACGAACAAAAACCGGTCACGGAAGAATGGGGCCTCGATACAGAGCCGCCGTCGCGTGAAAACGTGCCTCCGATTGACCTGCTCCTCAATGATCTCGCCAGTGAGCACCAAGACCTCCACCGGGTAATGCGAACCATGCAGTTCATTCCAATTGGAATGAGGGATGGAGAAATCGTCTAAATGGCCCTCGAAACGATTCACAACGTGGAAAAGGGCCTATCGAGGCTCTACTGTTCGCCGACGGACGTCGACACTTTGCTCTCACAGGGTGCGGCCAAACCTTTGAACGCAGCAAGCCTTGGCCATGGGCAGCTCTTCAGCGAGTATCTTGAGGGTCTGAACATAGTCTATCCAATTGTCGAACAATGGTGGTCGGGCCTGATCGACGCGCAGGCCCGTGAAAACAGCCAGGAACGCGACACCGCGATGCGCATGGCCTTTTTGCGCCGTGTTGCCGGCCCGGCATCCGATCCTCAGTTCGTTGCACTAATCCGCGAATTCTGGCTTCGGTGCGTGGCGCTGAACGCGTCCTTGGCCGAACCCGACAAGGTGCCGCCTCAGGTACTCATGTTGGGATGGCTTGTGGAAGCGGAGCGAAGCGATTTCGTATGTCTCGTCACATGCATGCCCTATTGGCCGCTCGGGCTCGACGCGAAGGGAAATTGGTGCTGATACAATGTCGTTCAACGTTTGGCTTGAAAACCGGACACCTTTTGAAGCCGCCACGAACGTTCAGGTCGACCTGAACGGCCAAGAAGTCCTCGTCGCAATCTTCTCGGCAAGCTTTTCCCCATCGGTCAGTGGCCAACTTGTTGCTGCTGAGGAACAGCTTCCTGTCGCGCTTTGCGACAGCTGGTTCGGAGACCCAGCATCGTCCTCAACCCGCTATGAGGCCGATATCGTTCCGGTCAAGCCAGCGGCGGAAATCATCGTCATTGGCACCGCGCATGCACCGGGTGGACAGCAGGTCCGCGAGATGCAGGCCGGGTTCATGGTCGCCGGTCTGCGAAAAGTGGTTAATGTCGTTGGCGATCGGATTTATGATGCCGGCAGTTACTCCCAGCCTCAACCGTTCAACAGGATGCCTATCGTCTATGAGCGTGCCTATGGCGGGACGATTCCGAACGGTCCGATGGACCGGCGCAATCCATTGGGAGTGGGCTATCGACATGCCGCCTCGGCCGATCCCGAGGTTCGAACGCAAGCCCCCAACATCACGTATTCTAACGAACCATTCACAAGCCCTTCGGATCGGCCACGGCCGGCGGGGTTTGGACCGCTTGGCCGCTCCTGGTTGCCCCGTCTGCCCTTGGCGGGGACCTATGATGAAGCATGGCTCGCCTCGCAGTGGCCCTTGCCACCCAAGGACCACGATGTCCGCTACAATCTCTGTACGCCGTCGGATCAGCATCTGCCTGAAATCCGTGGTGGAGAAAATGTCGCGATCGTTGGAATGACCTCAAGTGGGCGCTGGGATTTTCGTATTCCGAAAATCATCGCACCGATTAAGCTCATATATGCAGACCGGGTGGAAGAGAGAGCCTTTCGACCAGATACGGTGCTGATCGAGCCTGACCTTTCTAGGGTGACGCTCAAGGCACGTCTTGCTATCGTCACACGGCGCAACGCCAAGCCGCTGTTGCAGATCGCCTTCGGTCATGTCACGCCTGGCTACATTCTTGCTGTGCGCACACGCAAGACCTATATCCACCCGGGCAAGGGCGTACCGCAGCCCCAGGCCTGGTTGGCATGAAACGCCCCTTGTATATTGCCGGATGGGGCGCGGTCACGGCGGCCGGACTCGATTCCGGTCAAACCTTGGCTGCAATTCGTGCAAATCTGAGCGCGATCGAAGTCCAGGGCTTTTTCAATCTTGGTTTGAGCCAAGTGGTCTCGCGCATACCGGCGCATCATCAATTGCGGAAGACTCACGCAGCATGGCTGATTAACATGGCCTCGCGTGCGATAGGCGAGGTTCTGCGGACCGGCACGGCCGGGCCCGAGGCGACAGTCGTCCTTCTCACCCCGCCGGAGAGCTTTCGCGATCACCCCGCATATTCCGACATCCCCGTCTCCGGCTTTCTTGCGGCCGTGATCAAGGCGACCGGCAATCGCTTCCATCCCGCCTCACGCGCCATCGATGGCGGCGCGGCCGCCACGTTAGGTCTTCTCGATCAAGCTGTGGAATTGCTGGAACGGCAAGACGTTGAACAGATTCTGCTAGGCGGCGTTGACAGCTTGATCAACGACGCGGATCTTTTGCGTCTCAGCCAAGCCAGCCGACTAAAGGGTCCGGATAACCCTCAAGGCTTGGTGCCTGGCGAAGCCGCGGCTTTTGTCCGGCTGACCCTCGAGCCAAAGGGAAAGGCTGCGGTGCTGGCCAGCATCCTCGGCGTTGGCACGGCACTAGAGGGCGACAGCGTTCTATCGGATCGCTTTAGCCAAGGACGGGCAATGCTTGGCGCCTTGCGCGACGCAGTGACCGGCTCAGGTCGATCAGAGCCCGACATCAACTTCGTCGTCAGCAACGGCAATGGTGAACGCTACAGTGGCTGGGAGATGATGATCACCCATCCTCGTTTCTACCGTACCCGCCGCGAGATTCTGCCTACCGCCTATCACGCAATGACGATCGGCGATATTGGCGCAGCTGGCGGAGCGCTGGCGTTGATGCTAGTGGCCGACAGCTTCTTGAACGACTATGCGCCAGGGCCAACCGCCATCTGCGAGGTGGCCTCCGAGGGGGGGCTGCGCGCCGCCGCGGTGATGGCTCGCATGAACCGCGACTGAACTCATGTCCAAGCCGGGAAGCGGCGCGTCCTGCGCCAATCCGACAATGGAGCGTCCGGCCTGGCGAGTGCAGCGCGCAACGCATCCAGCCGAAGCCTGCGCATCGAGTGGAAGAGTGTATGGCTGCGCCCGCCGCGCCCCTCGTCCCACCATGCGGCCACTCGATCCGCGACCGGGAGTGGGCTGGCAGTCAGGGGTTCAAAATCCTTGCCAAGCGCGGGCGAGTCTATCGTAAACAGGTCGGTGTCATTAAAGTCCACATCGAAAAGATCGCGGAGCGCCAGCCCTGCGGCGAAGGCAAGCTCTGGCTCACGCATCTTGGCGATCAGCCAAGGCATAACTGACTGGTCGCCAAGGAGGCCGATTGCCGCTGTTGCGGTAGCGCGCAAGGCACGCTGCTGCAGACAACCCTGCAGCCAAGCCTTGCTGGTCTTCAAGGGCGTCGTCAGAATGCGCATCTCGATCGCGGCTGGGGCGAGGCCTGGCTCTGCCAGCACTATCAGGTCGAGTATCGGGTGAGCCGAGCGTACTTCGCCAAGAAGGCAAGCCGCGAAGGCGGCCGTCATGCGTTCCTTCGGCGTGCCGCCGTCAAGTCCGGCCAGTACTGCCGGAAGGAGGTCGCGCCGTTTGAGCCCACCGGCAAGCCGAAACGCACGTCTGCGAACATCCGGGTCTGGATTGCTGAGCAGGTCGCCGAGGCGGGCGCCGGGATCAACGCGATGATGCCAGAGCGCCGCAAGGCCGAGCCTTCGCAATAGGGTTTCGCGGGTGTCCAGCCATTCGGCAAGGAACGGGCGCAGGCTTTCGCGAGGCACTCGTGCGATTGCGCCGGACAGGCTTGATAGGCCACCCTCGCCCAAGCCAACGGCGGCATCGATCGCCAATGCCACAGCTTCCGCCTCGCCCCATCGCAGCGAGAGCGCGCCGAGAACGAAAAGCTCGCCCGGTTCCGGATAGTCGGCGAAGTGCGCCTGTGCAGCTTCCCAGCCAGCCTTGCCGGCCGCCATGAGCCCTTCCAAGTTGGCTTCAAGACGCTGATCGATGCGACCGACGTCCGTCTCATCGAGGATTGGTCCGTCGATCTCCCGACAACGGCGATGCCAAAGGAAAGCCGCATCTCCAGCGTGTTGATCCACAATGGCGGCGATCGTCGCGACGCGATGCATCGGCAATGCCTCAGTTGAGATGCACGGCCCCGCCGCGAATACGGTTGGTCCCGCTGGCCTGGCTGGTCAACTGGGTGCCGCGAATGGTGATATGTCCATCTTTTTCCAAGATGATCGATGCCAGGCCACAGCGTAATTCTATGCGCTGATTGCCAGTTATCGATACCCGTTCGCCGTCCCGGACGATCTGCGGATCCTTGTTCTTGCGCAAGGGTTCGACAATGCGCCCGACGACGAGCGGCCGCAGCGGGTCGCCGCCCTCGAAAAGCAAGGCCACTTCCGATCCGATGGCAGCGGATTCCAGTTCGGCGAGGCCGCGCGCGGGAATTGCCGTTTCGCGAGGATTGCCAACAAACACCACCAGCGGAACGCCGTCATCGAAACCGATGAGCAGGCCGATGACGACACCGTCAATGCGATCTATCACCTTCGTCATGAAGCCCTCAATTGTTGTGGATGTTACTTCCCTTGACTTTGACGTCACCCGACGCTTTTACCGAGATGTCGCTGCTGCCTTTGATTGTAATGTCCTTACCGACGATCTCGATAGTGCCGTCTTTCTTCATGGTGATCGAGGCGTCGCCACATATTAGCGCAAGTTCATTTGTAGCATTGACCAGCAACTTCTTGCCGACGTTGATGACACTATCTTCACCGATGTCGACCTCGCTCTTTTTTGCGATTTTGAGAGCTCGTCCGCCACCAATTTCCGTGGAGTCATCGGCGCCAATCTTGGCCGATCTGGCCTTGCCGATCTTTGATGCATGAGCTCCCCCGACATCGAAGGACTGGTCGGCGCTGATCGTTACGGTTTGACCGGCTCCGACCGACCAGCTGTCCGACGCGCCGATATCGTGGCTCTGCGCTGCACCGACAGTGACCGATCGTATGGTACCGATTGTATTCATCTGTGCCCCACCAACACTGCGTGTCTCGGCGGCGCCCACCGTATCGATGCGAGCTGCCCCCACTGTGATCGTCTGGACAATTCCCACCGTCTGAGAATGATTGGCGTCGATGTTCTCTGTCGAGTTCGACACGACATGGATGGTCTCGTTGGCCATGACGGTCAGCGAGCGGTTCGCGCCCACCGTCTCGGTGTCGTTCGAGCCGACGTTGGTGGTCTGGTCGACGCCGACCTTGACCGTCTTGTTGCTGCCGACGTCCTCATCGAGATTGTGGCCGACGGAGTGCTTGGCATCGTGGTCGATGCGGTCGGAC
>NZ_RZQL01000208.1 GCF_003997935.1 Mesorhizobium sp. M7A.F.Ca.US.006.01.1.1 | reverse complement strand
TGCCCCACGACCCAAAGGCCTGACCCCAGACGGCAAAACGGTCGGTGTCGGCGGCGACCATTTCCGGGCCGCCCTCGCCATAGGCCATGACCGGCAATGCGGCCGCGCCAACATCGCCGAAGGCGGCTCGGATACGAGAAGTGGCCGCATCGCGGACGAAGCGGCTGTCCTCGACCAGCATGCCCTTGGCCGAGGCGTGGACTTCGCCAGACAGCTGGTCGAAGGCGTCCTGGGCAACTTCTTCGGATGGCAGGCCCATAATGGCATCGAAGAGCGGATTGCCGCCGCCAAGGCTTTCGGCGCCGCCGCCGGTGGCGATCTGGTTGGGTGTCAGGCCGACCGCGGCAAAGGACTTTGCCTGCACCACGTCGAGGTAGACATGCGTCGCGTCGTAATTGGCGACGAGGCCGATGAACGGGCCGGCCCCGCTGAGCGTATAGGTGCCTGTGACGCCCGTATCGGCCTGCAGCACCGTGTAATGCGTGCCCAGCACATAAGGCGCGGCATCCGTCTTGACCACGTCGAGGACGGCTCCGTCGGCGATCGTCGCCGTGCCCGTCGCCAGGATGAGATCGGATTGGCCGGTCGAGGTCAGCTCGACCTGGTAGATCGAGCCCGCCGCCTGGTCGACATCGCCCGCGACATGGAGCGTGCCGATCGAATTGCCCGGCGCGATGATGCCACCCGACTGTGCGACGATGCCGCCCACCGTGCCGTTGCCGCCCAGCGTGCCGCCCGAGATAGCAACCAGCGAGCTGGCCAGCGAACCGTTCACGGCCAGCCGTCCGCCGCTGAGATTGGTGACGCCGGTAAAGCCGCTCGAATCGGCGGTCAGGTTCGTCGTGCCGGCGATCTGGTTGATCGTGCCGGCGCCGCCGATCGCGGAGGCGAAGGTGTAGTTGGCGCCGGTATGATTGAAGTTGATTGCGCCGGTGCCGGCGCCGAACTGGACTGCCGTGGCGCTAAGCATTCCGGGTGCTATCGGCGCCGTTCCGGCCGCGCCACCGATGTTGAGCGTGCCGACGGAGCCGACATGGCTGGCAATGGTGACGATGCCTCCGGCTGAAACCGCGCCGCCTTTCGAAATCGTCAGCGTACCCTTGCCGTCGAGGCCGATCGTGAGGCCCGCGCTGCTGGCCCAGCTCGAGCCGGCACCGTCGACTATCGCCGTGCCCGTCGAGCCTGGATTGTAGCCGACATAGCCCTCGACATTGCTGACGGCGCCGCCGTTCAAGACGTTCAGTTGGGCGGTTCCGAGGTTGCCGAGATAGAGGTCGCCGCTGCTGGCCCAGACGGAATTCGCGCCGATTACGGTCACGACACCCGTCCCTGTGGCAGCGGCGCCAACGGTACCGCCCGCGCTCTTGACTGTACCTCCGTTCGAGATGGCCAACGTGCCGCTGCCCGAGGTGCCGACGGACAAGGCTGAGCTGTTGATCCAGCTCGAGTCCGCGCCGTCGACGGTCACCGTGCCGGTCGAGCCCACCGAGTTGCCCAGGTGGCCGACGGTGTTTTTCACTTTGCCGCCTCCCTGGATAGTCAGCGTGCCGACACCACCGCCGCTGACGCCGACATAGAGAGCCGAACTGCTGTTCCATGTCGAGCCTGCGCCAGTGACCACCGCGGTGCCGGCGGAATAGTTGCCGAGATAGCTCAGAACGCTGTTTACCGCGCCGCCGTTCGAAATGGTCAACGTGCCGGTGCCCGCCCGACCGACGACGAAAAGGTTGCCGCTGTTGGTCCAGGTCGAGCCGGCGCCATCGACCATCACGGTGCCGACCGAGGCGGCACCGTAGCCGATGGTGGTCGAGGCGCTTTTGACGGCGCCGCCGTTCGAGATCGACAGCGTGCCCGTGCTGAGGCCACCGACATACAGGTCCGCGCTGGTCCAGATCGAGCCGGCGTTGGCGACGGACACCGTGCCGGTCGAGCCAAGCGAATTGCCGACATAGGCCGTATTGTTGCTGACCGCACCGCCGTGGGTGATCGCCAAGGTGCCGGCGCCGAAATCGCCAACAGCCAGGTTGGAACTGTTGGTCCAGGTCGAGCCGGCACCGTCGACGAACACCATGCCGGTCGAGCCTGCGATCGCGCCAATGATTCCCCCGCCATTGCTGACGGCGCCGCCATGGCTGATCGCCAGGGCGCCGCTGCCGAAATCGCCGACAGACAACGATCCGCTGCTGGTCCAGGTCGAACTGGCGCCATCCACGAACACCATGCCGGTCGAGCCTGCCAAGTGACCGATATGGGCCGCGCTATTGCTGACGGCGCCACCATTCGAGACCGTCAACGTTCCCATGCCTTGATCGCCGACGAACAGATTGGAACTGTTTGTCCAGGTCGAGCCCGTGCCGTCGACGGTGACCATGCCGTTGGAGCCCGCATGCCAACCGATGGTGCCCACGGCATTGCTGACCGTGCCTGCCTTGGTGATGACAAGCGTGCCCGTGCCATGTTCGGCGATATACAGGTCGCCGCTATTGGTCCAGGTCGAGCCGGTCCCGTCGATGGTCGCGGTGCCGGTGCCGCCGTAGCCGACGTGACCCACAGTGTCGCTGACCGCGCCACCATTTGAGATCGTCAAGGTACCTGTGCTGTTCGCGCTCGAGGCAAGGAAAAGGTCCGAACTGTTGCTCCAGAGCGAACCTGCTCCAGTAACGGTCACGACCCCGTTCGCGTTCGAAAGATAGCCTACAAAGCCGGCGGTGTCGGCGAGTGTCCCGCCATTGGTGATCGTCAGCGAGCCTGTGTAGCTGTCGATGGTGCCAAGGTACAGATAATGCGCTGCCGCATTCGCCCCATTGACCACGGTCGGATTCGGGAATGTCGGATTGAGAGTGACGTCGTCGCTCGAAGTGGGAACGGCGCCATTGTTCCAGTTCCCGGCGGCGAACCAGTCCGTGGAGGCCGCACCTGTCCAGGTGTCGGCAGCCGCAGCGATCGGCTGGCCAAGACAGACCAGCGCGGTTGAAGCCCGCGCAAGATACTTCAACGCCTTGCGGCTTCCAAATCCATTCTGCGGCATTCAATCCCCTGACGTGGCAGTCGTTTCGCCCTGAGGCTGACATGTCATTGGCATCAGGCGGTTGTCTTGGGCAGCGCCGCATCGGAATTGGACTGGAGGGAAATGCCCTGCCTTTTCCGCGCACTGTGGCGGTTTGGCACCATCGAACGCCGATTCTACGGGTATTTCCGAGTGTTTTTGAAAATCAGTCGGCCAAATCGGCGAAGTCCAAGCGAATTCTTGTCCGAAACGGCAATTAAATTGTCGTCGATGGCAGAAGTATTTGCTGCTCTGGACAGATCGTTATCTGGTCCAATACGGTGCAAGTCCCAATGTAGACGCGCACATAGAAAAGGCCTGGTTGTTCCTTGCAAAAGAATATCTTCTCGTCGGTCGACCTGCCGCCGCATCTGGATCATCACGCACGGTTCGCGCTGTGGCAGGACATCCATGTCGCCGAGATATGGTCGGTCGAATATACGATTTCCGAGAAGCTGTCGTTTCAAGCCGCGATCGAGGCCACGGCCGTCGGGCCGCTGGTGCTCGGGCAGATGGCCGGGACGATCAGGCATGCCAGCCGCAAGGCGAGCAATATCGCCGCCGATGGCCGTGACGGATATCTGCTGCTGGTCAACAATGGCGACACGGTGCTCAGTGGCACCCAGATCGGCCGCGACTATCGTGTGGGCAAGGGCGAGGCCGCACTGGTCTCGGCCTCGGAGGCGTTGCAGATGACCGGCGGCGACAACAATCTATGGGCCAATGTGGTGCTCCCGCGCATCGTGCTGGAGAATGCCTTCACTCATGTCGAGGACCGGTTGGCGTTGACTGTCGGAGCCGACAACGAGGCGCTGGACATGCTCAAGCGCTATTGCAGCTTCCTGGAAGCAGGCCCGGCCCTGGTCTCGCCCGACCTCATTGGCCACGCCACCGAAACCATCGTCGACCTGATCGGCCTGGCGACCGGCGCCAAGGGCGAGGCTGCGGAACTCGCAGGCCTGCGCGGCCTACGCGCGGCAAGGCTGCAGGCCATACTGCAGAAGATGGGGGACAATTTCGCCGATCCCGCCATTTCGGCGCAGAGCGTTGCCGGGCAGTTGCGGCTCTCGGTTCGCTATGTGCATGACCTGCTGCAGGAAACCGGGGTGAGCTTTGCCGAGCGCATTCTCGAACTGCGCTTGCAAAGGGCGCATCGCATGCTCCGCGACAGGCACAATGATCGCATGCGGATCAGCGAGATCGCGCTGCTCAGCGGCTTCTCCGACGTCTCCTATTTCAACCGCTGCTTCCGCCGCCGTTTCGGCTCGACGCCGAGCAGTGCCAGGTAGTCTCGCCGGCCGCCAACCCCGCTGGATACACGACACGCCACTCGACTGAGGCCGAATGGCCACACCAGCCGGGAAAGCGCTGCGATGCTTTCCGCGACAATTCGGGTGCGGCCCAGCCCAAGACGCGGCGGGCGGACAATGCAACACCGGATTTCTCGACAACAGCTGGATCTCCGCAGGTCATTTGTGCGGCGGGGAAGCAACATGGGGCGGCAGACAACAATGAAAATTCTTCTTCTCGCGACAGCCATCATCCTCGCGCCGGCCGGTATGGCGTGTGCGGCTGATATCAATGAGGCTTCGCCTGTTGCCTCCACCTATGACTGGTCCGGACTCTATGCCGGCGTCGACATCGGCTACGCGGCCGGAAACTCCAATCTGTTCATCGCTGGCGGCGGATTGGGCGGGGCCACCGATCTCAATGTCTCCACCGATCCGAACGGATTTATCGGCGGCGTCCATATCGGCGCCAATTACCAGATGGAGAACAGCTTCGTGATCGGCGCCGAGGCCGATATTGCGTATGGCAACATAGATGGGCTGACGGCCCTCGACGCCGGCGGGGGCGGTGTCACCACGCTGCTCAAGAGCGAACTCAAATGGCAGGGGTCGGCACGGCTGCGGGCCGGCTATGCTTTCGATCGGACCTTGCCCTACATCACTGCCGGCGTTGCCGCGGCCAAGTATGAGCTTATTGCGGTCAGTGCCGGTGGTCCTGCCGCCGAAGTAACGCTCCACAGCGACAGCCATGTCGGCTGGACCGTTGGGGCCGGCATCGAGCACGCCTTTACCGACAAGTGGATCGCTCGAGCTGAATATCGCTACTCGGATTTCGGCAGCCAGGACCTCTCGGTGGCCGCCGGCCTGCCTACCGAAACGCATGTCGATCTGCAGACGCAGGATATCCGGGTCGGGCTCAGCTACAAGTTCTGATTGCTGGTGCTACAAATCTCCCTCGGGAGATGGCCGGCAGGCCAGGGGGTCGGCGGGACTCGGCCTGCCGCCGCAGACGGGGTCGGCGCTCTACACGCGACGACCCCCTCTGTCGCCTTTGGCGACGTCTCCCCTCGAGTGGAAGATCAGCCGCTCTTCAGATAAGCTTCTCCAGTGTGATCGGCAGATCCCTGATCCTCTTTCCCGTCGCGTGGAACACCGCGTTGGCAATCGCCGGTGCGACGCCGACAATGGCCAGTTCGCCGACGCCCTTGCCGCCGAGCGCCGAGGAATGCAGGTCGGGGATGCCGACCGAGATAACCTCGATGTCGGGGATGTCGGCGTTGGTCGGCACGAGGTAATCGGCGAGGTTGTTGTTGACGATGCAGCCATGGCGGCGGTCGACGATGCCTTCCTCGAGCAGCGCCTGGCCGATGCCCATGATGATGCCACCCTTCCACTGGCTCTCGGCGAGCTTCGGATTGTAGAGCCGGCCCGAATCCAGCGCCGACACCACGCGCGACACGCGCACCGTGCCGAAATCCTCGTCGACACGCACCTCGATGAAATGTGCGCACCAGGAGTGGCGGGAGTAGTCGCCCTCGGTGTGCGGCAGCGCCATGGCGATGGTGGTGTAGTTCTTGTAGCGATCCTCTGGCGTCGAATTGGCCGGCATGGTGTCGCCGGTGGCTTCGATGTGGTCGCGGCCGACGCTTTTGAGCAGGTCGGCGATCGAGACATCGGGACCGTCGCCGCGCGGCGAGGCTATGCGGCCATTGGCGACGACCAGCGTGTTGGCCTGCAGCGTGTGGAAGGGCGAGCGCGGATCGCCGATGGCAAGACCCATCAACTGGTCGAGCGCCGAGGTTGCTGCCTTGTAGACCGCGCCGGTCATCACGCCGGCCAGCCGCGAGCCGCCGGTGACGCCGGCGCGCGGAAAGCGGGAGTCGCCGAGCTTCACCACCACGTCGTCAGCTCGCACGCCGACCGTTTCGGCGGCGGTCTGCGCCAGGATGGTGTAGGTGCCCTGGCCCATGTCGATCGAGGAGCTCTCGACCTCGACCGAGCCGTCGGCCAGGATGCGCACGATCGCTTCACCATAGGCGCGCCGCACCGGATAGGTGCCGGCCGCCACGCCCCAGCCGATCAGCTGGTTGCCGTCGCGCATCGAGCGCGGTTCGGGCGAGCGCCTGGACCAGCCGAAGCGCTCCGCGCCCGCGGCAAAAGCCTCGCGCAACTGTCTGGTCGACCAGGCTTTTTTCGCGTGCGGGTCTTGTTCGGCATAGTTTCTCAGCCGGATCTCCAGCGGGTCGATGCCGACCTCGTAGGCGAGCTCGTCGATGGCGCTCTCGATGCCGAAGGCTGAGGGGTTTTCGCCCGGCGCGCGCATGGCGCCGGGCACCACCGAATTGACCCGCACGACATTCTGCCTGGAGGAGAAATTCGGCGTTGCATACATGATCGAGGTGACCGATCCGAGCGGCTCGACCCACATGCCGTCGATGGATGTTTCATTGACGCCGCGATGCACGATCGACTGGATCTTTCCTTGCGTGTCGGCGCCGATCGTCACGGTCTGGCGCGTCGCGGCGCGGCCACCATAGCCGGTGAAGGTCTGCGGCCGCGTCATCACCAACCGCACCGGCCGGCCGAGCATTTTGGCGGCACATGCGGCCACCGCGCCATGGCTGAGCGCCAGCGCCTTGGAGCCGAAACCACCGCCAATATAGGGCGAGACCAGCCGCACATTCTCGAACGGCACGCTGAACCATTCGGCATAGGTGCGGGCCATCCCGTCCAGCCACTGGCTCGGCTCCCATACGGTGAGCCGGTCGCCCTCCCAGCGGGCGATCAGGCCATGCGGCTCCATCGGCGCCTGGTACTCGCGCGGCGTGTTGTAGGCGGCGCAGATCCTGACCGGGGCCGAGGCGAACGCACCTTGCGCGTCGCCCCATTCCTTGGTCATGGCGTCGATCGGGATGCCGTCGCCGGCCTTGGCATCGCTGAGGTCGACGATGGAAGGCGTCTCGTCATAGCTGACCTTGACCAGTGTTGCTGCCGCCACCGCCTGTTCGAAGGTCTCGGCAACCACGGCGGCGACATGCTGACCTGAAAAGGTGATGTCGCGCGCGAGCGGGCAATAGGGCTTGTCGGGCGGCGGTGTGCCGAACCAGTCCGCCGCGGTCCTCAGGCTGATGATGGTGTCCGGCGTCAACACCTGCAGCACGCCGGGTGCTGCCTTGGCCGCCTTTGTGTCGATCGCGCGCACCTTGCCGGATGCAATCGTGCTCCCGACCAGCACGGCGTAGGCGAGGCCTTCGAGCTGCTGCTCTACGGCGTATTTCGCCGCGCCGGTGATCTTGGCCGGGCCGTCGACGCGCGACAGCCGGCCGCCGACGGCTTCGGTAAAAGCGCCGTCGGATGCATCCCCATGCCTGATGTTGTGAACGGTCATGCCGTCTCTCCCAATTTGAGGATGGCGCGGGCGACGACGCGCGGCGCCAGTTCGACCTTGTAGTGGTTGGCGCCATGATCGACGGCGCCTCCGACGGCGAGCAGGCTGGCGGCGCGCACAGTGTCCGGCTCCAGCACCTTGCCTATCAAGGCTGCCTCGACGGCTCGCGCCCGCCATGGCTTGGTCGCGACGCCGCCGAGCGCGACGCGCAAATCGCGGATGGTGCTCCCATCGGCCTCGAACTCGATGCCGACCGCCGCGCTCGCGGCGGCGAACTCATAGGACTGCCGGTCGCGGATCTTCAGGTAGGTCGAACGCCGGGTAGCGGCCGAGCCGGGGATTTCAATGGCGGTGATCATTTCGCCCGGTTCGATCGCGTGTTCCCTGTCCGGCGTGGTGCCGGGCAGCAGGAAAAAGTCGTCGACCGGGATCTGGCGCTCGCCCAGATGCACGATCGCATCGAAGGCGACCAGCGCCACGGCGAGGTCGCCCGGATACATGGCGATGCAGGTGTCGCTGGTGCCGAGCACGGCGTGTCCCCTAGTGACACCGCCAATCGCCGAACAGCCGCTGCCGGGTTCACGCTTGTTGCAAGCGGGGAAATCCGCCGGGTCACGGAAATAGGGGCAGCGGGTGCGCTGCATCAGATTGCCGCCGATGGTCGCCATGTTGCGGATCTGCGCGGAAGCCGCCTGCCACAGGGATTCGGAGATGGCGGGGAAGTGGATCTTGATGTCGGCATGGTCGGCGACATGGCTCATCCTGGCCAGCGCGCCGATGGTGGCGCCGCGTTCGTTCACCTCGATCCTGTCCAACCCCTTGAGATGGGTGATGTCGACCAGCGTCTCGGGCTCGGCGACGCCGCATTTGGCGAGGTCGATCAGCGTGGTGCCGCCGGCGAGCAGCATGGCGCCGGGCAGGGCGGCCGCCTGGCGTGCCGCAGCGAGCGAATCGGCGCGCACATACGAAAAATCCCTCATGATGCGACCTCCAGGGCGGCTTGGCGAATGGCGGCGACGATGTGCGGATAGGCGCCGCAGCGGCAGAGATTGCCGGCCATGTATTCGCGGATCTCGTCGTCGGAGCCGGCGTGGCCCTCACGAATGCAGGCGACCGCCGACATGATCTGGCCTGTTGTGCAATAGCCGCACTGGAAGGCGTCCTGTTCGAGGAAGGCAGCCTGCACGGGATGCATTTCGCCCTCCCGTGCAAGCCCCTCTATGGTGGTGACGGTGCGGCCCTCGACTTGTGCGGCCAGCGTCAGGCAGGCCAGCACGCGCTCGCCGTCGACATGCACGGTGCAGGCGCCGCACTGGCCGTGGTCGCAGCCCTTCTTGGTTCCGGTCAGGCCGAGCCGGTCGCGCAAGGCATCGAGCAGCGTGACGCGCGGCTCGAGTTGAAGATCGTGATGACGGCCGTTGATATCGAGATGAACTGGGATTGTTGTTTTGGTCATGGGCGTCTGGCTCCAGTTGCTTGACGCGAAGTCGGTTGATCTCATGTTGGGCCGGCGGGGACCCAAAGCGTGTCGCGTCTGAACCGATTCAGGCGACCCGCTTTAGGTCTTTGTTTTTATGCATGTCGTTCTCCCAAAACCGAGGTCACTTTTGGGGGGACATGCATTACACCGGCTGTGCGGCCGTTCGCAGCCGCTCCCTGCCCTTCGGGCGCTCAGCCCTTTAAAAAGGCCCGCTGGACCTTTTGATCCGCCCGAAGGCGGACCGGGCCTTCACCGTTCGTCGTTCGGGGAGCCAAGCTTGGCTTCCCGCCCGCTTCGCGGACCACTCCTCACCCCAGCAGGTCCTCGATGCGGATTGGAAAGCGCCGCGGCCGCACGCCGGTCGCATGCCAGACTGCATTGGCGACGGCGCCGGCCGTGCCGGTGATGCCGATTTCACCGACACCCTTGATGCCGAGTGCGTTGACGTGAGGGTCGTCCTCGTGGACCAGTAGCGCCTCGACCGACGGAACGTCGGCATTCACCGGGACATGATATTCGGCGAGGTTGGCATTCTGGATCCGGCCAGAGCGCCGGTCGGTGATGGCTTCCTCATGCAGCGCGAACGAGACGCCCCAGATCATGCCGCCATAATACTGGCTGCGCACCAGCCTGGGATTGATGACCCGCCCGGCGGCGAACGCGCCGACCAGCCTTGTGACGCGGATCTGGCCGAAATCCGGATCGACCTTCACCTCGGCGAACACGGCGCCGTGCGCGTGCTTGGCATAGGTTTCCTGGGATGCCGGATCGGGAGCGCCCTTGCCATGGCCCTCGATCTCGGTGAGGCCTGCGCGCGTGAGGATCTCGGCATAGCTTTCACCGCGGCTTTCATCGTCGCGCCGGAAAAGGCGGCCGCCGCGCGCCAGCACGCCTTCATTGCCGGCGCCGTAGAGCGGTGAGTGCTCGTCACCGGTGGCGAGATCGGCGAGCCTAGCGATGACGGCAGCACCCGCATTGTGGATTGCCATGCCGGCCGTCGCCGTGTGGCCGGATCCGCCGGCAATGCCTGCATTGGGCAGATCGGAACTGCCGGCCCTGAAATCGACCTGGTCGATATCCAGTCCCAGTCCGTCGGCTGCGATCTGGGCGAAGGCGGTCCATGCGCCTTGCCCCATGTCCTGCGCGCCGGTCTCCATCACGCCGCTGCCGTCGCTTCTCAGCACGGCGCGGGCCTCGGCCTGGAACATCAGGGCCGGAAACGTCGCCGTGCCCATGCCCCAGCCGGTCAGGAAACCGTCGGCGTCGCGCATCAGCCGTGGCTGAAGCGGGCGGCTTGCCCAGCCGAACGTCTCGGCCGCTTGCCTGTAGCATTCGAGCAGCGCCTTGGAGGAAAACGGCTTGCCGGTCATCGGCTCGACCTCGGCATAGTTCCGCAGCCGGAATTCCAGCGGGTCCATGCCGCAGGCGTGAGCCGCCTCGTCGATGGCGCTCTCCAGCGCGATCGAGCCGGTGGCTTCGCCGGGCGCCCGCATGAACAGCGGCGTACCGGTATCGAGCCGCACCGCATCGTGCGAGGTGGCGATGGCCGGGCTGGCGTAGAGCGTGTGCGAGGCATCCGCCGCCGGTTCGAAGAAATCGTCGAACGTGCTCGATGCAGTCTTGGCGTGATGGTCGAGGGCCGTCAGCCGCCCTTCGCCATCCATGCCCATGCGCAGCGTCTGGCGCGTCGGCGCACGGTGACCGACCGGCCCGTACATCTGCTCACGCCGCAGCACCAGCTTGACCGGACGGCCAACGAGACGCGCCGCCAGGATGCCGAGCACCTGCGGCCCGGAGATCATGCCTTTCGAACCGAAGCCGCCGCCAAGGAAGGGGCTGCGGATGTGGACGTTTTCCGGTGCGATGCCAAACAGGCCGGCGATGCGGCCCTGCGCCATGGCAAGGCCTTGGCTCGGCGTGTCGATCGACAGTGTGTCGCCATCCCAGGCGACGACGATCGCATGCGGCTCCATGGCGTTGTGGTACTGGGCCGGCGTCTCGTAGGTGGCTTCGATCCGTGTCTTTGCCGATTTGAGGCCGGCCTCGACATCGCCCTTGTGCTGCACGGCCGGACCGCCGACGCCGACAGCACGCGGCACGAAGCTTTCGGCACCGTCGAGGCCAACGCGCGCCGGCAGCACTTCATAGCGCGGCGACAGCAGTGCCGCGCCCTCGGTCGCCGCCTCCAGCGTCTCGGCGATCACCACGGCGATGCTCTGGTTGGGGTAGCGGACCTGATCGTTTTGCAGCAAGTCGAGCCGGAACATGAAGGGATGGTCCTTGGCGTCCGGATCGGCGGCGAGCGCCGGCCGGTTCTTCGGCGTCATCACCTCGACCACGCCCTGGTGCGCCTTGGCTGCTTCGACATCCAGCGCGGCAACGCGGCCGCGTGCGATGCTGCTGACCGCCAGCACGGCGTAGAGCATGCCGGGCGGATGGTTGTCGGCGGCATAGCGCGCGGCTCCGGTGACTTTCAGAAAGCCGTCGCGGCGGGTCAGCGGCTGGCCGATGCTGGAGCCTTGCCGGGCATGGGTGGGTTGCTGGTTAAGGCTGAGTTCAAGCGTCATGGCGCACTCCGGGAATGTTCGAGAACGGGGAGGCAGGAAGGGCTGGCAGACGCTCGGGCGTTCCCGAAAGCGCAGACATCAGCGCCCTGACCACGATGCGGCGGGCAAGCTCGATCTTGAAGGCATTGTCGCCGGAGGGGCTGGCATCGGCCAGGGCAGCGTCCGCGGCGCCGGCGAAGGTCGCCTCGCTGGCGTCCGCGCCAAGCAGGACGGCTTCCGCCGTTCGTGCCCGCCACGGCTTGGCCGCGACGCCGCCCAGCGCCAGCCTTGCGGCGCGGATCTTGCCGCCGTCGACGACGAGCGCCGCCGCGGCCGATACGACGGCAAAGGCATAGGAGGTGCGTTCGCGGACTTTCAGGTAACGGGCATTGGCGGAGAAGGAGGCAGCCTCCGCCGGCAGGCGCACCGCCACGATCAGGTCACCGGGCTCCAGCGCATTCTCCCGCTGCGGCGTTTCGCCGGGAAGCCGGTGGAATTCCTCCAGCGTCACATGGCGCCGGCCCTTCTTGCCTTCGATCTCGACCACCGCGTCGAGCGCCACCAGCGGCACGCAGAAATCCGACGGATGGGTGGCGATGCAGGCGTCGCTCCAGCCGAGCACGGCGTGCAGGCGGTTCTCGCCTTCCAGCGCGTCGCAACCGGCGCCAGGCTCGCGCCTGTTGCAGGCGCTGGCGGTGTCGTAGAAATAGCTGCAG
>NZ_RZQL01000207.1 GCF_003997935.1 Mesorhizobium sp. M7A.F.Ca.US.006.01.1.1 | reverse complement strand
AATTTGGCGTGGTTGAGGCGGTCGCCACACTTGGCCTGGGAAAGGTCGACCACCGACACGCCATAGCTGGCGAGGTCGGCAGCGTTGCCGTAGTCGCCGACGCGCGGCTTGTCGCCCGAGATCAGGGACGAGAGCTTGAGAGCCCGGTCATCCGCCGAGAGCAGGATGGCGAATGGCTTGTCGGGTTTGCCGTAGCGGATCATCTGCTTCTTGAAGACGTCGACGTCGATGTCGGGCGAGGCCAGGATGACATAGCCGAGCTTGCCGCCGAGATCGCGGTCGCCGGTGATGGCAAGCTGGCGCAGCGCTTCCATGGTCACCCAGGTTCCCATCGAATGGGCGATGATGTCGATGCTCTTGACCTTGGTCTTGGCCAGCATCCGGAGCGTCGCCTCGAGGTCGTCGCGCGCCGCGTTGGCGCTTTCCTTGTCGTAGATGTAACCCGTGGTCTTGCCGCTCGAAGCCCATGAGAACAGCACCGGGGTGCCGGGATATTTCGTGTCGTGCGCGATCTGCGTCAACCGGTAGATGCCGTCGTCAAAACCGTTGTTGAAGCCGTGCACGAAAACCAGCGCACGGTCGCCGCGCATGGCGATGTCGGCGCCGACCGCCTTGGCGAATTGCGGCGCGCCTTCATAGAAGGTGACATCCTTGGCGGTGAAATCCTTGGCCGGATTGCTGTTTGCGGATCCCTTGGCCCGCTCGATGGCGCCGACCTGATGGCTTTTGGGAACAGTGACGTCGACACGGGCAAAGCTGGTGGTCAGCGAGCGATCGCCATCGTAGACCTGTCGTGGATCCTTGGTTGCCCTCTGGCGGGTGGTGGCGACGAAGATTTCATGCGTGGCCGCGATGTCGGAAGCGGGCACCGAGACCGTCGTCCTGTTGAGCAGGTCGTGCGTTTTCCCGCCAGCGCAGCCGGTGACAGCGAGCGCCAATGCAACGACGAGGTAGCTCTTCGAACGCACGGTCACACGCAGGCTCCCGCAAAAGGGGACGTCAAACGCGTGACGTCGCTGGCTATTCCGATAAGGCCAGAGACCGGCGCGGTCCAGTTCAAAGTGAATCCATACGTCCTCCGCGATGCCGGGCAGGCATGGCGAGAACCGCGGGACCGCACCTATTGGCCAAGCAGGCTGATGCGGTCGGTGACGTCACGGTCGCTGGCAAAGCCGTCATCCTCGCGCAGCCGCTGGCCGATCATCTTCACCAGCGTCGGATTGTCGGCGAACTTCGTATGGTTGAAGCTATCCGATCCCTTGACCTTGGACAGGTCGACGACCGTCACGCCATAAGAGGCAAGATCGGCGGCATCCTTGTAGTCGCCGACGCGCGGCCGTGAACCGGCGATCAGGCCGGAGAGCCGCAGCGCCCGGTCGTCGTCCGACAACAGCAGGATGAACGGCTTGTCGGGCTTGCCATAGCGCCGCATCTGGCTCTTGAAGACGTCGACATCGATGTCGGGCGAGGCCAGCACCACGTCGCCGAGCTTGCCACCGAGATCGCGATCGCCGGTGATGGCCATCTGGCGCAGCGTTTCCATGGTGACCCAGGTTCCGAGCGAATGCGCGACGATGTCGATGCGCCGCGCGCCGGACTGCTCCAGCATCCTGAGCGTCACCTCCAGCTGGTCGCGGGCAGCGCTGGCGCTTTCCTTGTCATAGACATAGTCGGTGGTCCTGGCGCCCGATGCCCAGGAAAACAGCACGGGCGTGCCGGGATAGCCGGAATCATGGACGATCTGGGTCAGGCGATAGACGGCGGCATCGAAGCCGGTGTTGTAGCCATGCACGAAGACCATGACGCGGCCGCCACGCGCCGCGATGTCGGCGTTGAGCGCGCTGGAGAATTTCGGCTGCGTGTCGTAGCCGACGACCTCGGAAGCCATGAAATATTTCGCCGGGTCGTCCGACTTGCCGCGCGAGCGGCGCTCGATCTGACCGGTCTTGTGCAGCCCCGGAACGGTGACGTTGACGCGGGCATAGTTCAGCGTCGCCGAGCGTTCGCCGTCGAAAACCTTGTTGGGGTCGTCGGACTTCTTGCGCGTCGTGGCGATGAAGATCGAATGGTTGCCGGCGATCTCCGTCACCGGCGCGGACACCATGGCGCTGCCCAGCAATTCCTGTGTTTGCTGGCCGGCGCAGCCGGCGACGAACAAGGCCAGGACAACGGTAAAAATCTTCTTCAAAGGCACGCCTGAATTTCCAACTCCGGCCGAAAGGCCTGTCTATCCTCACGATACCTCCCGGACAGGCAGAGTGCGGCAGAACTAAGTCCTGTCGAGTCGAAATGTGATCGGCGCCCCGCTGCGGCCATCGCAGTGTTGCGCGAAAGCCAAAATGGCGGGAAACGGCTGCGTGATGCGTGCAATGAGCGGCGTCGCCGCCGGTTCTCCAATTCCCGCAGAGATAGCGATTTCAAGCCGCTCGATACGAGGGGGCATTAGAATGCACCCACAAGTAGCTGGAAATATTCGGCAAAATTTCCGCTCGGAACGACACGCATGATGGACGATGGCGCCACGTAGCCGGATATGCAATAGGCTGGCTCGCGCCACACCTTGTCCCGGCGCTCAACAACCGAATGCGCGCGACCCGATCAATCATAGAGATCCGCGGACAGCGTGCAACGCAAGGTGGCTCCCAAGGGTGGTTTCCGATGAACAGTTTTTCTTCCCGCGTTGCTGCCGCTGCCGCCGCGATCCGACAGATCTTCCCTGAAACGCCGCTGCAGGAAAACGATTATCTGTCGAAAAAGACCGGTGCGCGGGTGCTGTTGAAGCGCGAGGATCTGTCGCCGGTCCGGTCCTACAAGATCCGTGGCGCCTTCAACTTCTTCCGCAAGACGCTCGCGGCGGGCAATGAGGCTGAACTTTTCGTCTGCGCGTCCGCCGGCAATCACGCGCAGGGCTTTGCTTTCGTCTGCCGCCATTTCGGCAGGCGAGGCGTCGTGTTCATGCCGGTGACGACGCCGCAGCAGAAGATCGACAAGACCAGGCTGTTCGGCGGCGATTTCATCGAGATCAGGCTGGTCGGCGATTTCTTCGACGACTGCTATCGCGCTGCCCTGGAATTCACCGACAGTTCCGGCGCCCATATGGTGCCGCCCTTCGATCACAAGGACATCATCGAGGGCCAGGCAACCGTCGCCTACGAGATCGCGGACCAGATGCCGGGCGCCCGCATGCCCGATATCGTCATGCTTCCGGTCGGCGGTGGCGGACTTGCCGCGGGCGTCACCCACTATTTCGCCGATCAGGGCAGGGAAGCACGCTTCGTCTTCTGCGAACCGGCTGGCGCGCCGAGCCTGCGCGAGAGCCTCGCGGCAGGAAAACGGCTCAAGCTCGCCAAGGTCGACAATTTCGTCGATGGCGCCGCGGTGGCCGAGATCGGCCGCGAGCCGTTGCGCCATCTCAAGGATTTTCCGGCCGACACGGTGCGGCTGATCCCGGAAAACCGGCTCTGCGCCACCATGATCGAAATGCTCAACGTCGAAGGCGTCGTGCTGGAGCCGGCCGGCGCGCTGGCGATCGATGCGCTGAAGGATTTCTCCAAGAAGGAGATCAGGGGCAAGACCATCGTCGCCGTGGTTTCGGGCGGCAATTTTGATTTCGAGCGGCTGCCGGACGTCAAGGAACGGGCGTTGCGCTTTGAGGGTCTGAAGAAATACTTCATCATCCGTTTTCCGCAGCGGCCAGGCGCGCTGCGCGACTTCCTCGAACTGCTCGGGCCCGACGACGACATCGCCCGTTTCGAATACCTGAAGAAATCAGCGCGCAATTTCGGTTCGGTGCTGATCGGCATCGAAACCAGGGACCGCCGCAATTTCGATCTGCTCAAGGCGAAGTTCGAGGCCGAGGGCGTCCAGTATCAGGACATCACCGACAACGAGACACTGGCCGGGTTCATCATATGAGCGGCAAGGAGGGAGGAAAAATCTTCGTCGCGCTGTTTTCCGGCATCAATGTCGGCGGCAACCGCATCGTCAAGATGGCGGAGCTGCGGTCGTTCTTCGAGGATCTCGGCTTTTCCGACGTCGCCACCTATGTGCAGAGCGGCAATGCCGTGTTCCGGGCGAAGAAGGGCGACGCGGTGGCACTGGCAAAACAGCTCGAAGCAGCCTTCGAGAAGAAATGGGGGTTCCATTCGCGCATCATGGTGCGCGATCTCTCCTGGTTCGAGCGGCTGGTGAGCGAAAATCCCTATCCGGAAGTTGCCGCGGACCACACGAAGCTGCACGCCTATGTGCTGGAGCGCGGGCCGACAGCGGACGAGGTGGCGCGGCTGACCGAAAAGTGCACCGGCCCCGAACGCTTCGAGATCAAGGGCGATGTGCTCTACCTCAGCGCACCGGACGGGCTGGGCAAATCGGTGTTTGCCGGGCTGATCCCGCGCACGCTGAAAGTGCCGGGCACCGCGCGCAATTGGCGCTCGGTGCAGGCGCTGCTGGAGATAGCTGCTCGGGCCGATGGAAAGTAGGCGGCTTATGCCGCCGGAGCTGGCTTCCAGTCGAAGGTCAGTTCTTCGCGGAAAGCAAAGCGCTTGATGTGATCGGCGACAACGCTTTCCAGGCGCTCGATCGATCCTGCTTCGTCAGTCGACACCGTGATATGCAGCGTCGCCGCATCGGCATCCATGACGGTACGGCCCATCGAGAGATCGATGGTGCCATGGGTGGGATCGAACTCGACCGGGAATTTGTGCGCCCAGTGTTTGCACAGCTGCTGCAGGTAGCGGCTGGCATGTTCGGTGGCGACGTCGGCATGGCTGGTCGGCATGAATTCTCCTGGGCAAGCGCCTGTTGCGTGGCCGGGCACCGGCCCAAGCCGGGCGCCTCAGCCAGACAGATAGGCGCCGCCCCCGAAAAACCAAACGGTGCCGGGCCGTCAGCCTGGCATTGTCCGCTCAAGACAGCGTGATCGGCTACCAACTTCCGGTGTTCGCCATCGAAGCCCAGGGCTCCGCCTTGGCCTTGGCCGGGCCTTTCTGCAGAAGCTCGATCGAGATGCCGTCCGGCGACTTGACGAAAGCCATGTTGCCGTCGCGCGGCGGCCGGTTGATGATGACGCCATTGTCCATCAGATGCTGGCAGGTGGCGTAGATGTCGTCGACCTCATAGGCGAGGTGGCCGAAATTGCGCCCGCCCTTGTAGTCTTCCGGATCCCAATTGTAGGTCAGTTCGACCAGCGGTGCCTTGTCGGCGATGCCGCTTTGCTCGTCTTCGGAGGCCGCGAGGAAGATCAGCGTGAAGCGGCCCTGCTCGTTTTCGTAGCGGCGCACTTCCTTGAGGCCGAGCTTGTTGCAGTAGAAGTCGAGCGAGGCATCGACGTCGGCGACGCGGATCATGGTGTGCAGATAGCGCATGTGATTTCCTCGATAAATTGCGTTGCGGCGCAACATAGGGTCGGCCCTGCCAAAGGGCAATCGTGCGGCGGTGCGCAATGCTGGCAAAGAACAAATCCGGTATTGCCCCAATGAACCGTGAAAAAAGGCACGGCAGGTCTTGCACACACCGGAAGCCGCGGTGTTAATCTGTTGGCAAGAATCAGTTGCGGTGTTCTTGAAAAGAGGGGGCATTCTTATGGGGGAAAAGGCCTCTTTGACGGGGCGGGACGGACCCCTCGGCGACGCCTTGCAGCGTGACGAAGGCGGCGATGCAGCGGACTTGCTCGAAATAGCCGGCGCCATCAAATGGTTCGACGTGGCCAAGGGCTACGGTTTCATTCTGCCGGATGACGGCATTTCGGGCGACATCCTCCTCCATGTGACATGTCTTCGAAGGGACGGCTTCCAGACGGCCCTGGAGGGCGCACGCGTGGTCTGCCTCGTCAAGCATGGCGACCGCGGATTGCAGGCCTTCCGGGTGCTCTCCATGGACGTCACCACCGCGGTCCACCCGGCCGAGATGCAGGAGCAGCGCACCCACGTCGCGGTGACGCCGGAGAGCGGTCTCGAACGCGCCTTGGTGAAATGGTTCAACCGCACCAAGGGGTTTGGTTTTCTCACCCGTGGCGAGGGCACCGAGGACATCTTCGTCCACATGGAGACCTTGCGCCGTTACGGTATCACCGAGCTTCGGCCCGGGCAGGTCGTGCTGGTTCGTTTCGGGCGCGGCGACAAAGGCCTTATGGCCGCCGAAATTCACCCCGATATGGGGACCTTGCCGGTCTCGCACTAGGGCGTTTTCCGGCCGAGGATCTCGAATGGCTTACAGGAACTGGCTGACCGCAGGCGCGATGTGCGCGATTGCTGTCGTCGCCGCCGCCGGTGGTTACTTCTATTCCGAAAAGCCGACCTCGGCGGACAGCCAGGCAATGATCCTTCCGGCCGATCCGGCGCCACTGGTCGTGGTGACGAAAGGCGGGGATCGCTCTTTTTCCATCGAAATCGCCGACACCGCCGCGGAGCGCGAGGCCGGTTTGATGTATCGCCAGGACATGGCGGACGACCACGGCATGCTGTTCGTCTTCGAGGTCCAGCAGCAGGTCGGCTTCTGGATGCACAACACCCCGATGCCGCTTGATCTGATCTTTGTCGGCCAGGATGGCAAGATCCGGGCGGTCAAGCACGGCGAGCCGCAATCAGACGCCGTCATTTCGCCCGGCGTACCGGTGCGCTTCGTGCTTGAACTCAAGGCAGGCACCGCCGCCAGGAACGGCATCGAGTATGGCGACCTGTTACGCCATCCGGCGGTGGGCACGGTGTCCGGCCCGGGCATGCCGCCCGCCGACAATGGCGATGCACCCAGTGGCGGTGGCGGTTGAGTGCGCAAGCGGGGTCGCTGATGCAGTTTTTCACCCATGACGGCTTCGATCTTGCTTTCCTCGACCGCCAGCCGGAATCGGGCGACGGCGATCCGGTGCTGATGATCCATGGCTTCGCCTCGAGCCATTATGTCAACTGGGTGTCGCCCGGCTGGTTCAAGACGCTGAACGATGCCGGCTACCGCGCCATCGCCTTCGACAATCGCGGCCACGGCGCGTCGTCGAAGAGTTATGAGGAGGCCGACTACACGCCGGTCAAGATGGCCTCCGATGCGGCTGCCTTGCTCAGCCATCTCGGCATCGAGCGCGCCCATGTCATGGGTTATTCGATGGGCGCCCGCATCGCGGCGTTCATGGCGCTGTCCGATCCGGACAAGGTGGCGACGCTGGTCTTCGGCGGCCTCGGCATCGGCATGATCGACGGTGTCGGCGATTGGGATCCTATTGCAGCGGCCCTGCTTGCCGAAGATCCAGCCGCGACCACCCATCCGCGCGGCCGGTCGTTTCGCGCCTTCGCCGACCAGACCCGCAGCGATCGCCGGGCCTTGGCAGCTTGCATCGCCAAATCGCGGGAACTGCTGAGCGAGCAGGATATCGCCCGCATCGCCCAGCCGACGCTGGTCGCAGTCGGCACGACGGACGACATTGGCGGTTCGCCCGATGAGCTTGCAGCGTTGATGCCGAACGCCAGCGCCTTTCATATCGAGGGCCGGGACCATATGCTGGCCGTCGGGGACAAGACCTTCAAGCAGCGCGTGCTGGAGTTCTATGCCGAAAATCCGCTCTGAGCGGACGGCGAGGGGAGCGGGCAACAGTGCCACAATGGGACGAGGCGCGGCCGTGGTGCCGGGTGTGGTCGCACAAAGCAGGCTCGGCAAATGTTCAGTTATACTGGCATTGTCGGCGTTCCCGGCAGGCGCATTTGCCATAACCATCGTGGTGGCGATGCCGGGCGACGCCTCGAAACTTGCGCAGAACATCGCCACCGGCTTCTTCATAGCGGTGTTCTAATCACTGCTGGCGCATATCACCGGCGCGGTTTTCGACGTGATGGCGCTGGTGCGTTCAAACGACAGCCGCGCTCTTGGCGTTCTGGGGATCATCCTCAACGTGCTGTCGGTGATGGCAAGCCTAGCCATTCTGGCGATGCTGGCATCGACAATAGGCGCTTTACCTGATTGCCCCTAGCTGTTTGTGAGGGCCTGCAATGACCGCGTCATGTTTTCCCTGGCCTGCGGTTCGCAGCGCTGGCGAAACTCTTGCGTGTGGAAGATGTGCGGGCGGGCGAGGAAGTTCTTCAAGACCGCACTGCGTCCGGCTCGCCACATCGGCTCCTCCACCCAGTGATACTCGCGCCGCACGGCGCGCTCATAGGCGTCGAAGGCGTCCGGTGCGGCTCCCAGAATCGACAAGTCCATATCCAGAAAAAGACTTGCGTCCCGTGTGGCCGTCGCGTCGTCGAACGGCGGCACCTGGTGCGTGGCGGTGGCGACGATCATTGCCGAGATGCGGTTGAGGCGTGAAGGATCTGAGCGGCCCGCCAGCTTTTTTTCGGCAAGGGCGGCACTTTGCGCCTCATTGTCCTTGGCCTTGCTGTCATAGATGGCATCGTGGAACCAGATCGCCGCTTCGATCGCCTCGGGATCGGCGAGCAATCCTCGATAGTCGCCAGCGAGTGCCAGCATCGCCTCGATATGGGTAAGGTTGTGGTAGTGGCGGCCCTGTGCCCGGTAGAGCCCTGAGAGCTCGCTTTTCAGCGCGTCGTCGATCAAGGGTTCGTTTTCCATGGTTGCTTGAATTCCCGCGAACCAAATCCATTTGACAAAGCACTAAGGAAAATTGAGTTCAATCGTGCTATCATGTGGCTTATATGTGCGGCCAGGCAACAGGCAAGCACAACAGGCAAGCCAGGCAGGACGCAGGACGAGACGGCGATGAACAGCATCAGCATTTCCCGACACAGCGCATTGAAGCCGGTCGATCCGATCTGGCGTTCGATCCGCGACGAGGCCATGGAGGCTGTCAACCGCGACCCGCTGCTCGCTGCATTCCTCTATTCGACCATCCTCAACCAGGACAGCCTGGAAGAAGCAGTCATTCATCGGCTGGCCGAGCGGCTGGCGCACCAGGACATCGGCTCCGATCTCATCCGCCAGACGTTCAAGTCCATGCTGGCCGACGACAAGGACTGGCCGACGACGGTGCGTGTCGACATCCAGGCCTATTACGATCGCGATCCGGCTTGCGACCGCTTCATCATGCCTGTGCTCTATTTCAAGGGTTTCCACGCTATCCAGACCCATCGGCTGGCGCATTGGCTGTGGAACCAGGGGCGCAAGGATTTTGCGCTCTATCTGCAGAGCCGCTCGTCCTCGGTCTTCCAGACCGACATCAACCCGGCCGCCCGCATCGGCAAGGGCATCTTCATCGACCACGCCACCGGCCTCGTCGTCGGCGAGACCGCGGTCATCGAGGACGATGTGTCGATCCTGCATGGCGTGACGCTGGGCGGCACCGGCAAGGCCGGTGGCGACCGCCATCCCAAGATCCGCTACGGCGTGCTGATCGGCGCCGGCGCCAAGATCCTCGGCAACATCGAAATCGGCCATTGCTCGAAGATAGCGGCCGGCTCGGTGGTGCTGTCGCCTGTGCCGCATAATAAGACAGTTGCCGGCGTGCCGGCCCGCGTCGTCGGTGAGACCGGCTGCGATCAGCCGTCGCGCCAGATGGACCAGCTTCTGCCGTCGCAGACGATGGATCAGGTCGTCAGTTTCGACATCTGATTTTCACGGCGCCGCCGTCTACTGTCGAATTCCGGCCGCGGGCAGGAGCGGGCGGTTGTCTCGCCTTATCAGGCCGCTTGCCTTTACATCGCCATTGTCGACGTGCCAGAAGCGCGTTCGAACGAGCAAGCCCGATGATCGGAGAAGACTGTTGAAGCCGGACGAAATCAGAAAGCTGGACGCCTATTTCAAGCGCGTCTTCCAAAACCCCAAGCTTGAGGTCAAGGCGCGGCCGCGCAAGGACGATTCGGCCGAGGTCTATGTCGGCGACGAATTCCTCGGCATCGTCTTCAAGGACGAGGACGACGGCGATTACAATTTTTCGATGGCGATTCTCGACATCGATCTGGCCTGAGCCAGCAAATCTTGCGGTCGGTCGGCTCCATGCGGCCGGCCAGCCGGTTCCCTTGAAGCGTTCTTAGCGTCCCGCCTTCAGAACGCGCCCGGCTCCAGTGGCGATTGCCGCGTCGAGCGCCTGCCAATCGCCCAGAAACTCCCTTGGGAAGCGATAGGTGAGGCTGAGTTCGTCGCCGACCTGAATGTCGCGCTCGCAAGGCGCCAGCGATTGCTCGGCACTCGGCCCGCTCAGGCAACGGGCCACGAACGGCTCCTTGCCGGGCCGATTGCCGACAACCAGCACCTCGTTCAGATAGCCTGATTTCTCGTTGAAACCATAGATCATCGTGCCGCCAGGTCCGGCAATGCCGGGTCGGGTGATCAACGCGCTGTAGATCGGCGCGAAGCGGCCACTCATGTCACGCGACATCATCTGCTGTTCGAAGGACAGGAAGACGATGTTCTTGGTTGTCCCTGTATGGTTGAAATCGTCGCGCGCGGCCTCGCTGTAGCCGTCCATCTGGGGATAGCGCAGATAGAGGTCGAGCCGCGAGGCGATGCCGTCGCGCCGGGCCTGGGCGAAACGGATGGCGCTGGCCGGGACAGCGATGACATTGTTGCCGATCACCACCTGGTGGACCGTTGCGTCGTCGGTGTATCCGGCCATGGCGATCGAGTGGCCGAACCATTTGCCGCCAAGGCTGATCGCCACCGACAACAGGGCGAGCGCCGCGAACCCGTAGAGCACCCGCTTCATCAGTGTGGAATCGACCACGGTAAGTTCGTTGGCGAGCGCTGCCTGCTTCATCTCAGTCCTCGGATCTCGGGCCGCCCGTCCGCCTCCAGTGTCCCTGGGCGGCACACATCGCACGGCACGGCTCTTGCAGCCTGCATGGAACGACTGTGCAATTTCATGGTAAATGGAAAGTTAAGATGGGACCGCTGGAACTCACACTCTTTGCTTTTGCCGTCGGGTTGACGGCCTGTGGGCTGGCCGGATCGGCTATGGAGCTGGCGTCGGGCCGCAAGGTCGCCTTCACCGAACCCTATGTGTCGCCGTCACATGTCTTGCGCTCGCTGCTCGCCACGGCCTGTGCCGGACCCTTCATGCTGGTCAACGATGCCATCGATGCCCGGCGTCAGCACCGCATTTCAACGTTGGCGCTGATGTCCTGCGGCTGCACGGCAATTGCGTGGACCTTGGCGCTGGGCGTCGTCGTGCTTGCCATTGCCTCATGGATGGTCCGTCTCCTAGGGTCCGAGATGCCAGGCTGAGACGATTCGGAGACCAGAAATGCCGCTCTATGCGATCGATGGAACAGAGCCCAGCTTCGCCGATGCGGGTTCGAACTGGATCGCACCCGATGCGACGCTGATCGGCGACGTCAGGGTCGGACGCAATGCCGGCTTCTGGTTCGGCGCCGTCATCCGCGGCGACAATGAGCCCATCGTCATCGGTGCCGACACCAATGTGCAGGAACATACGGTCATGCACACCGATCCCGGTTTCCCGCTGACGATCGGGGAAGGCTGCACGATCGGCCACCGCGCCTTGCTGCATGGCTGCACGATCGGCGACAACAGCCTGATCGGCATGGGTGCCATCGTGCTGAACGGCGCGAAAATCGGCAGGAATTGCCTGGTCGGCGCCGGTGCGCTGGTCACCGAAGGCAAGGAATTCCCGGACAATTCGCTGATCGTCGGTTCGCCCGCCAAGGCGATCAGGGTGCTGGACGACGCGGCCGTGGCCAGGTTGCGCGGCTCGGCGGCGCACTATGTCGCCAACGGCAAGCGCTTCAAGGCGGGGTTGAAGCAGGTCTGAGACCAGCCTGGCATTTGCAGGCGATGGTTTTCATCGCGCCCCAATTCACTGTCCATCAGAGCTGCGCCCGGCCATCGCATCGCGCAGCAAGGAAGCACCGGCTTCAAAGCCGGCAAGCTCGGCTTCCTCGATCGCTGTCCTGTAGTCATCGATGCGGGTCTCAAGCGCCGGGTCGGCGCCCGCCGCCAAAAGCAGACGGATCGCATCGACACTGCCGATTGCCACCGAATAGTGAAGCGGCGTCCAATCGTTCACACCCCGCATGTTGGGGTCAGCACCGCCTTCGATCAATGCCCGCACTATGTCCAGCCTGTCGGCCCGGTCGGTGGACAGCGCCGCAATGATGGACGGAAACCCGCCGTGATCCTGATAATTCGGATCCGAGCCGGCACCCAGCAAGCTCGAGATGAAGCCGACGGGGCTCCAATAGATCGCATATTCCAGCGGGTGCCCGAGGCCGAGCTCGAACGGCATGCGTTCGTCGAACCAGCGGGAAGAGCCGCCCAACGCCACGCCGAGGCCCTCGAAGTCGCCGGCCTTGAAGGCATCGTCGATAGCCTTGAACAGGCGATGGCGCTCGCATCGATCTTCCGGGACTTCCAACATCGCTGTGATCCAGAAGGCGAAACCATCGGCCTATAGTGCCCCGATCTTCCGGGCGTGGGAAGGCGGGACGATTCGACTGAATGAGATTGGGATCTTCCAGCCTACCGCAGGCTGATTGGTTTTCGAACGGGCTTCCGCCAGAAATGGCGGGGCAGGCCCGGGGACGGGGCGGG
>NZ_RZQL01000206.1 GCF_003997935.1 Mesorhizobium sp. M7A.F.Ca.US.006.01.1.1 | reverse complement strand
GAGCCGGACCGTGGCGCCGTGGTCTGCGTCGGCGACAGCGTCGAGCATGACATATCGGGGGGAAACAGCGCCGGCATCGCCACCGCGCTGGTGCTGAGCGGAATACTGGCGGACACACCGGATCTCGCCGCTGTTTTCGACGAACAGCAGGCCTGGCCGGACTACATCATGGACAGCTTCAGCTTCCGCTGACCGCCTCCAGCATGCGCCGCGCGCTCTCCTCGTCGGTGATCAGGATGGTTGGGGCGATGAGGGTCATGGCGCCGAGCAGCGCTTCGGTTTTCTCCTCGCCACCGGAGGTGAGGATACGGATCGGCGCCCTGCGCAGACGGTCGACATCCACCGACATCACGTGGCTGTTGACGGGGTGGTCGACCAGATCGCCGTTGCGGTCGAAGAAATGGAACAGGAGGTCACCCACGGCGCCACGCGCAAGCAGGGCCTCCCGATCCGCCTCCTTGAGGAAGCCGCCGCGAGAGAAGGTGGTGGCCGAGGCGATCCCGCCGACGCTCAGCAGAACGGCATCGAGCACGTCGGCCATTTCGAAAATCTCCTGCAGGCCGCAGCGCTCGATCAGTGCGATCTTGGTCTCGACGCTGTCGACGACGGCTGGTGTCGGCATCAGATAGCCGTCGCCCTGGAATATCTGAGCGAAGCGCCAGGCGAACTCGGCTGGGTTGACCCGTCGCACGACGCCGACACCGCCAAGCAGCGAAATCACCTTGAAATCGGTGAGCGACTTGGCGCTGATGAAGGGCAGGCTCGAGAACAGCGTCTGCCCCCAGCCGACGCCGACCCGCATGCCGGACTTCATCATGTCCGACAGGAAACAGCCGGTCTTGGCGCTGATCGCCGGTATCGGATCGGCATTGGGTGCCGAAAGCGGCGCCACCAGCGCCTGCTGCAGCCCGAACGTCTTCTCCAGCGCGCGCTCAAGCCGCACGATCTCCGACAATTCGCTCTCGATGGTGATCTTCACTTCGTTGCGCGCCCGGGCATCCGCCAGCATGCGCACGATGGTGACGCGACCGACGCCGAGCACGTCGGCGATCTCGTTTTGCGTCATCTGTTCGACGAAATACATCCAGGCGGCGCGAATCCTGAGGCGATCCGTCCGGCTTTCGCTGGCGACGTGCTCGGTTGCCTCACCTCGACCGTCTTCGCTTTCGCCCTGTCGCCGTCTGCCCAAGTCTGTCTCTCCCCCTGCGGCGACGGACGAGCCCGCCGCCGCCGATTCTGCATGCTGGTCTAGTATCGCCTATTGATCTACCTATCGATAGGAACAATGTAGAGAGTGGCGGCTGCCCCGGTTGGCTATCCGCAGCAAATTTCAAGGCGATCCGCGATGCTCCGACAAATCTCCGAAGATGTCCGCGTCAATCTGAAGGACCGGCTGCGGGAAGTCCGCGAAATCATCCGCCAGAGCCGCCATGACGGCAGCGGCGATACCAGCATCTTGCGCGAAGCAACCAGCCATCTGCCGCCGTTTCCAGGCAAGGGCATCGAAGGCCTGCTCAGCCATGCCGCCAGTGCCGTCGACGAGGCGCTGTCGATCGCTGAGGCTTTCGTCCCGCATGAGCGCCCGATCAAGGTGGACGGCACCACGGTGAAGGGCCTCGGCACCTATTTCCCGGTCGGCAACGAGGATCGCCAGCTGGACGCCGAGCGCCTGTTCCGGCGCGATATGTATTATCTGACCAAGGCGGTGCTTGCCGGTCTGAACATCGACAATGCCCGCATCCACGAAGCCGATTTCGCGGCCGTCCATGCCACGATGCGCAAGCGGCATGGCGATCTGCTGGCCGCGTTGGCCGCGCCAGACGCCGGACTGCAGGCTATCGCGGCGACCTGTTCGGCACTGCTGGTCGAGTGCCTCGGCCAGCGTCCCGTTCGCTTTGCCGAGACCGTGCCGGAAACGCCGGCCGCGATTGCCGGCCGGGCGCTCGACATAAGCTGCCTGGCGCCGCTCGCTTTGGCCTGCGGCCTGGCGACCACCGGCAGGGATGGCGCGCCGGAGCCGGATATGCTGGAGATCGCGATCCTGGCGGCGGATATCCGCCACGACCGCATCGTTCAGGCCTGCGCCAAGGCAAACCCGATCGCTGAACTGACACCGGTGTTCGCCACCTTGCTTGCCCATCTGCCGTAGTCAGCCGGGCCTGGGCTAGCCTTCAGCGGCCATGGCCATGATCGCTTTCTTGGCGCGCTGGATGGAAGCCGGGCTCATCGAGAGTTCGGTCAGCCCCATCTTCACGAAGGTCGCAATCAGATCCGGACGGCCGGCCGCCTCACCGCACATGCCGACCATGATACCGGCGGCGACGCCGGCTTTTGCCGTCATTTCGATCGCCGACATGACGGCCGGATTGGTGACATCGTTGAGCTTGGCGACCGTCGGATTGAGCCGGTCGGCGGCCATGATGTACTGGGTCAGATCATTGGTGCCGATCGAGAAGAAGGCGACCTCCTTGGCCAGCGCCGGGGCGATGAGCACGGCGGCCGGGGTTTCGATCATGACGCCGAGATCGAATGACGCGTGCGGCACGCCTTCGGCTTTCAGCTCGACCGTGCATTCGTCAATCAGCACGCGCGTCTGCCTGACCTCAGAGATGTCGGACACCATCGGCAGCATCACCTTGATGTTGCCGTGCACGGCGGCGCGCAGCAGCGCCCGCAGTTGGCGCTTGAAGATGTCGGGCCGGTCGAGACACATGCGGATGCCGCGCCAGCCGAGGAAGGGGTTTTCCTCGTCGGGAAATTCGATGCCGGCAATCGGCTTGTCACCGCCGATGTCGAGCGTGCGCACAATGACCGGATAAGGCGCAAAAGCCTTGGCCAGCGCCGCATAGGTCTCGGCCTGCATGTCTTCCGAGGGCAGATGCATATGGCGCATGAACAAAAGCTCGGTGCGGAACAGGCCGATGCCCATGGCACCAGCCTCTTGCGCCGCTTCGATTTCCTCAAGTGAGCCGATATTGGCCGCGACCTCGATGATCCTGCCGTCGGCGAGCTTCGGCGTCACCGTCTTGAAGATGGTCAGGCCGGCCCGCTCCTTTGCCGCCGCTTCGACGCGGCCGGCGAAATCGGCGCGGGTCGCCTCGTCGGGGTCGATGATCACATGGCCGGCATTGCCGTCGAGCGCGACGTCCCGCGCGGTACGCAAGGCATTGACCTGGCCGCCGAGGCCGAGCACTGCCGGAATGCCGTGCGAGCGCGCGATGATGGCGATGTGCGAGGTGGCGCCGCCATGGCCGCACACCACGCCGCCGATACGCTTCAGCGGCGCGCGTGCCAGATCCCAGGCACCGATGTCGTCGGCAATCAGGATAGCCCCTTCGGGGATGTTTTCGAGGCTGACATCGTCCTGCCCGAGCAGCACGAGGCAGATCTGCCGCCCGACCGCATGCACGTCGTCCGCCCGTGCGTTGAGATAGTGATCGTCGACCGCGCTGAATTCGGCGGCAATGGTGGAGGCGGCGGTGATGACGGCGGAGACCGCGTCATTGCCGCCCTTGATCAGGCCCTCGGCCTCACCAGTCAGGCTGTCGTCGGCGGCGATATCGCGCAACGCGGCGACGATGCCGCGGTCTCCAGCCGACAGGCTGTCCTGCGCCAACGCATGATCCATGCGGGCCTGGACCGCGCCGACAGCCGTGCGGAACCTGTCGATCTCGCCTTCTATCTCCTCGGCCCGCAACATGCGGCCCTGTCCGGCGATATCGGGTGGGAAATGCGCAAAGGCCGGGCCGATGGCGAAACCTTCGCTGGCGGCCACGCCACGCAGGCGGTTTGCCCCGTCAGGTGCCGCCGGCACGGATCCGGGCGCGGGTGCCGCTTCCTGCCCGGCATCGTTCGCCGGGCTCTGCGCTTCCGCTTCATCATCGAGGCCGGCCCGCGGGTTCTCGAGATAGCCGATCAGCGCCTCGAGTGCCTCGATGGCATCGGCGCCATTCGCCCGCACCGTGACTTCCTGGTTCTCCTTGACCGCCAGCAGCATCAGCTTGACCGAACTCTTGGCGCTGACCGCCTTGCCGTCCTTGACCAGTTCGACGTCGGATTCGAAGCCCTTGGCGAGCTTCACGAACCGCGTCGCGGGACGGGCGTGCAAACCTTCATGCACTCTGACGATGGTCGAGCGTTCCATGGCAAATACTCTGGTTTTGGGCGCCGCTCCCAACATAGGCCGCGGCACGAATGCTGTCAGGCGGCGATGGTGATGATCGCGCCGGTCTTCAGGGCGGCCACGAGCGCTTGCGGGTCGACTTGCGACGCACAGATTTCGCCCGGCCTCTCGGCCTCCGTAGCGCCGTTGAACGAAATGACGACATGACCCATTTCCAGCACCTTGGCCCAGGCGCTGGAGCCGACCGCTGTGATAACAGCGGCAACCGGGCCGAGGGTGATCGAAGCGCCCTTGGCGGGCGCTCCGTCACTGGGTCCCTGCTCTGCCTTGTGGAGCACCGAAACCTCGGCAAGCTCCGGCGGCGAGCCATCCGCAAACAGGATGACCACGCCCCCTTCGGCAAGGTCCGCCACTTCGGGGCCGATGGCAGTGACCCGTGTTCTCAGCAGAACCGTCATATGGCGAACCTCATTTTCTCAACTTTCCCTAGAGCGGTGAACCGCTCTATCTCTTTGTTTTGACGCAATTTCCAAGGGAAAGCATTGTGCGCTTTTCCCGGAGTTGCCTTAGAACACGATCAGGCTGACGACCCAGGCGATCAGCACCGAGACCGGCCCCATGATCTGGCGGCTGATGAGCACCGCCGGAACGCCGATTTCGATCGTCTTCGGCTTGGCCTCACCGAGCGCCAGGCCGACGGGGACGAAGTCGCAGCCCACCTGGGTATTGTAGGCAAACAGCGCCGGCAGTGCCATTGCCGGCGAAATCGTGCCGTTGGCGATCTGCGGGCCGATGATGGCAACGCCGATGACCTGCGCGATGACAGCGCCTGGCCCGAGGATGGGCGACAGGAACGGCAGGCCGCAGATCGCCGAGATGATCAGCAGGCCGACGATGTTGTTGGCCAGCGGACCCATCGGCTGCGCCAGCACATCGCCGATGCCGGTGTACAGGATCAGACCGATGAGCATGGTCACGAAGGCCATGAACGGCAGCACGTTGCGGATGACCTGGTCGATGGTGCGGCGGCCGGCATTGAAGAAGATGCCGACGATACGTCCCATGACGCGGCCGATCGTGCTGATGAGCCCGATCAGCCCACCTTCGCTCGGCAGCGGCTGTGGAGCCGCGGCCGCATTGTTGCTTGAACTCATCGCTGCTGCTCCCCCTGCAGTCGTGACCGTTTCGGATCCGTCCGCCATTGTGATGTTGGCCGGCTTCACGCCCGAAACGTAGATGTCCTCGGTGATGAACTGGGCCAGCGGCCCGGACTGACCGACCGGCGTCAGATTGACGGTCGGGATACGCTTGCGCGGATAGACGCCGCATCGAGCGGTGCCGCCGCAATCGACGACGACCACCGCCATCTCGCTTTCGATCGGTGGCGCCCTGAAGCCGTCGACGGCCTCGCCACCGGTCATGTCGGCAATAAGCTGCGCCACCGGATGAATGCCACCACCGGTGACGGAAACAACCTTGCTGCGCTGTTCGGTCGGCTCGATGACGAGCGGGCCGCCCCAGCCGGTCTTGCCCTGGGTGATCCTTACGGCTTTGTATGTCTTGGCCATGATGTCCTCCCCGCCCTTACAGCTCGACGCCCTGGCGGCGTGCCATGATGGCGGTGATGCGTTCGGTCAGCATGCCCTTGAGCAGGATGACGACGAGGCCGACGATGGCGTACCAGATCGCCACCTTGACGTGGTAGCCGGCGACGACGACGCCCTTCTTTTCCAGCTCCAGCAGCGCGACGAGAATGCCGCCCCAGACGAAATACTCGCCGGGATTGATATGCGGGAACAGGCCGAGCGGCGGGTGCACATAGGACACGGCCGCGTCATAGAAGGCCGGCTTGTGCTTTTCTTCCAGGAACGATCCGAACGTATAGGCCATCGGATTGGTGAGGAAGAACACCGCCAGCAGCGGCAAAAGCGTGTAGCGCGTCAGCGCGATCCGGCCGGCGCCGCGCGCCAGACCATGCACGCGCTCTTCACCGACCAGTTCGGTGACGGCATAGAAGGCCGTCATCAGCACCACCAGCGTCGGAATGATGCCGGTGACGAAGCCGGCGAAGACCTCGCCGCCCTTCTGGAAGATGCCGATGAAGTACTTGCCGATGGCGGTCAGCCAGCCGAGCTGCTCTTCCTGCTGGACGTCCTTCAGCTTTTCCTTGAACTGATCGACGGTGATCGGTCCGCTGTCCGCTTGTGCGAGGACAACGAGATGGTCGGAGGCATGCTCGACAGCGAGCTTGCCATGCAATGCGGCATCCGAAACCATGGCACCTGCGACATGCAGATTGTGCACGGCCATGTCGGCATGCTGCGCCAACAACGAAAATACAGACATTTCTCCTCCTTATGCCACCCGCCGGTTGATCCCAGTCGGTGCGCGGCGTCCTCTATCCCTTTGATTCAGAGCCCGAAATCATCCGGCTCTAAGCCCTTGCTACGTTCAAACCGGACAGGCCCGGCTTCTTCCCCGGCTCCGACCGTGTCTTGTCGATCTGCTCGATCGCCCGTTTCACGGCCTCGGCCACACCGGGTTCCCCCTCCCCCATGATTGCAGGGTTGGACCGGAGTCGATCGAGGGGAACACCCTCGAACTCTTCATGTCTTTTGAACTTGGTGAAGACGGAACGGCCGCTCATCACCATCAGGCGGCGCACGATCAGATCGGGCGTCACCACGACGAGCGCGATGGTGCCCTTGGCCAACCGGCCGCGAAAATTTCCGGCTCCGACGAAGCCGTCCTTGTACTGGTCGGTGACGCCCCTGAAGACATCCGAATAGTGCCGCATCTGCAGCCAGACGCCGAGCGACTGCAGCGCCCACACAATAACCAGCAGAAGCAGTCCCCACTGCCAAATCGCCATTCGGTTCTCCTCCCGAAGCCTCAGTTGAACCGCACCTTGGACCGGCGCGTGACAACAGCAAAGTGAGAACATTTGTTTCCGAGAATGTCAATATGTATGATATTGGCCTCGGCTGCGGTCATCCACAGGGACGCTGCCCGATTTCGGCCGTGGCGCCATTGTGCTAGGCTGACCGGGAAACAGGATACGAGGAAGATGGATCTGCCCTTCAGGGACGAACTGGCCTTGATGCCCGATCTTCGCCATCGGCTGCGGCAGTTGCGCTGGTTCCGCGCCACCTTTCGCGGCAGCGCGAAGGTGGTCTCGGACACGTTCGGCGTGCGCTTCGAGATCGACGAGGCAAAGCTCACCAGAGCCTTTCTCGACTGGGTCGAGATCATGGAGGCGCAGAAGCGCTTCGCCGCGATCGACCGCGCCGACTTCATCGTCTTTGCCGCCGGCCTCGTGCTGCGCGAGCTGATCAAACAGGCGCCGGCAAGGGAAATCTCCGGCCTCACGCAGCTGATCGAGACGGAAACGAACTCCGGCACGCTGGAAATCGTCCGCTTCTGGCCGGAGGGTTTCCTCTACACCAACTACTGCGTCTCGGTGATTTCGGCGATCCACGAGCAGGAATTCGGCACGGCACCCGGCATCGACAAATGCGCCGACGATTTGCGCACATGGTGGTCCTATCGCGAGAACGTGACCGAGATGCCGGCCTATGCGGTGGCTTTCCTCGACCGCTTTCTCGGCGCCGAACCGAACTGGATCACTCCGGATCGCGCGCAGTCCCGGCAAGCCATGCAACGGGCGCTCGGGTCTTCCCGTGCGAGCGATGGGTTGCGCCAGCTTTGAGCCCGCTCTTCGCGCCCCCAAAAAACGCACGCGCTATTGAACATTTGACTTTTTGCCGATAGCGATGTGCGAAAATTGACTCGAGAGGGAACCGCGTGGCGCGACCAAGGCCTATTATTTTCGATTGCGACGGCGTTCTTGTCGACAGCGAGCCTCTGGCCGCCCGCGCCTATGAGCGCGTCTACGAAAAACATGGCATGCCCGGCGTCAACACCAGCGTCATCGCCCAATGCATCGGCATGAAGCAGTCCGATATCATCGCCAGGATCAAGGATTTGACCGGGCACCAGTTTCCGGCGGCGGCGGACGGCGACATCTGGGCCGAGACCAAGGTGCTGTTCTCGCAGGAATTGAAGCCGACACCGGGAATCACGGCATTTCTCGAGACGCTCGCGGGCGACCGCTGCGTCGCCTCGTCCTCCTCCGTCGAGCGCATAAACCACAGCCTTGCCGTGACCGGGCTGGCGCGTTTCTTCGGCGATGCGATCTACAGCTCCTCGATGGTCAAGAACGGCAAGCCCGCGCCGGACATCTTCCTCTTCGCGGCGGACAAGATCGGCGCCAATCCCGTTGACTGCATCGTCATCGAGGACTCGCCCTTCGGCATCCAGGGCGCGGTCGCCGCCGGCATGACGGCGGTCGGCTACACCGGTGGCGGCCATACCTATGCCGAGCACGCCGCGCGGCTGACGGCTGCCGGTGCCGATTTCGTCTGCGCCGACTGGCAAGAAGTTAGCCGGCAATTGGCTAGGTTTGGTGTGCCGGCCTAGTTTAGACGATACTTTGTGAATCCACGGCTCGCCCATTCGCCAGGCGGCACCAATGAGCCCACACGGAAGTTGAAGGACAGGACCCTCGTCGCATCGGCGTCGACTTCGCATCGGAAATTTAGGTTGTACCAGGCGTTTCTGGTGCTGAAGGCGGCCTGCGGAGGATTGAGAACATTGCCTTTGTCCAGCGTAATGGTTGGCACCCATTTGACCGTATAGTCCGCACTTTGCAGTTCCCGGCTCAGAACATTGCCGCAAAGGGTGGCCACGCGCTGACCGCGCGGCACATTCTCCATGGAGCTTGTAGCGAACGCATTGCCGGTTGCCCCCTGCGAATAGAGCTTTCTGACGCCAGGAAGGCCGGAATAGATCGGTGATCCCGCACGGGCGTTGTTGGTGGGATTTGACCTTCCAGCATTCCCGCTCGGCGCTTTGAAAGCTCTTGCGGGTTTGAACGTCATAGTCTTGGCAGGTTTGGCTTTGGGCTTTGCCTTTTCGGTCGAGGCCGGAGGCGCCGGCTTGTCACCGGTCTCAGCCGCCAATGGCTTTGGCGTCACGACGGCTTGCTTCTCCTCGCTTTGCGCGGGCTTTTCGTCCGGCGCAACGGTGGCCGGCTGCTCGTCGGGCTTGCTGGGCTCAGCCTTCTGCTGTGGCGTTGCAGCCGGGGCGGGCTGGGTCGGCGCGGGTGTCGGTGCTACAGGCGGCTTCACCTCCTCATCCTTGGCCGGCGACGGCGTGTTGGGCTTGGCGCTGCTTCCGTCGAGCGATTTCTCCGGCCCGGTGTCTTTCTGGCCGTACTGGAAAACGCGCTTCAGAACCTGGTCGTCTGGCGGTTTCGGCGGTTCCGGAGGCGGCTTTTGTTCAGGCGGCTTTTCAGCCTTCTTTTCAGGTGTCGGTTCCGGCGGCTTTGGAGCAGGCTTCGGCTTGGGCTTCTCGGGTGGCGGCACGATCGCGACATTGACGGGCTGTTCCTGCTGAACCGGCTGCTGCTCGGGTCTCGGCAGGCCATAGACCAGAAACGCCGCGATGAGCGCATGCAGGATCAGCGATGCGGGCAAAGCCCACAGCAGATGCCGCCGCCGTTCTCCTGTCTCGCCCTTCATCCTTCCCGATGTGGAATGAAATAGCGGCGGCTTCAAGCATAGGTAGCGGATTGGCTTGATTTAACCGCTGACAGGTTGGTGATCGGATGACGACGCGCGGCCCCAGGTCAGCCAGTTTGCCGCTGGCGCAGTATCCCGTCCAGAAACCGTTCGTCCAGCCGTGTCTCGCCAAACCAGTTCAGCCGGTTGATGCTGATGAAGCCGGCATCGATCGCCTCGTTTTCGTCACCCGGCTCACTTGCATGAGCGCGCCCGCGCGGCACCGTGATGACAGTGCGATCGCCGTCGCTTTCCATGATCTCGGCCTTGCGGGCGATCTTGTCGCGGCCGATGCGCGGTTGCCGGATTTCGGCCGGCAGCGAGGTCGGCAGGTTGATGCTCAGCCAATGACCCTCAGCGGCCCAGTCGGCGCGCGATTGCCACAATGAAGTGATCAGCGCGCCAAGCCATTGATCGTCGCCGTCGGTGAAATCAGGATTTTTCACGCGTGAGAAGCCGATGGCCGGAACGCCCCAGAAGGTCGCCTCCCGCGCAATGCCGAGCGTACCGGAATAGGCAAGGTCCTCGGCAACGTTGCGGCCATCATTGACGCCCGACAGCACAAGGCCCGGCTTCTCGGAATCGGCGAACAGCCAGGTCATGGCGCTTACCACGCAATCGGCCGGGGTGCCGGAACAGGAGTACCAGTTCGGTTGGACGCGCCGCATGGTCAACGGCCTGGCAATCGTCAATGACGAGCCGGCAGCGGTGCGCTTGCCGTCGGGCGCGACCACCCAGACATCGTCGCTCAACGTGCCGGCCGCATTGACCAGACGGGCAAGCCCCGGCGCTTCGATGCCGTCATCGTTGCAGATCAGAATTCTCATCGTTTTCTTGCCTCCGACACCACTATGCGCTGGCCGGTGCGGCATTGCGTGCGCAGCGACGGGATGTGGGTTTGCAGATCGCCGAGAAGGTCCGGCGTGCAGGAGTGACCGAGTGCTGCGGGACGCCCGGCCTTCTCCCAGATGTCGACATTGCCCGACAGCGTCGGATGGGTCGGCATGCGCACCCAGTCCGCCCGGCCGGCCTTGTGCAACAGATCGCCCGGCGAGCCTGACGGCAGATGGCCGCTAAGCAGCACCGGAAAACCGGAATGGTCGGCACGCGGCAAGAGGCGCGACGATGGGCCGGCTTCACCCATGCCGTCATCCGCCAGCAACGGCATGGACGGCAGGGGATCAGCATCGGTCCAATCGGCTGCTTCCTGCAAGCGGCGGCGCAGCAACGCTGAAACACCCGGCAACAAGGCTGCCGTCGCGCCGATCTGCGCTTCCAGGGACGAACGCATGCCGGCATGGATGGCGAACGGCCCAGGCAAGGCCGCGATCAGCTCCAGCGACCGACCCGAGAGCGGCGTCGGCAAAAGACACCCGTCCGAATGCCTCGCAACCCACTGCGAGATTTCGCGCGCACGCGCCGTCCCCGGCACCGGATCGGCGCCGTAGGACGCATCGAGAACAAGCAGGTCGCAGTGCGGGATCGTGTCCATGACGAAGACATTGCTGTCCGGCACCACATCGGCCGAATAGGCGACGCGGCTCTCGCCGTCGCCCACTGCAAACCAGACGCCGCCCACGACATGCCCGGAGCGTCCCGTCCGGATCGTGAGGTTGCCGCTGTTCAACGTGTCGCCCGGCTCGAACAATTCGACGCGGTCTTTGGGAAAAGGGAACCGTCTGAAATCCTCGGGCTCAGCATAGCCGGCGAGCGTGGCCGGGGCCTCGTCTCGGGTCTCGGCCGTCATGAAGATCGGACCGGCATAACCGCGCGACAGCAGCCAGCTCAGCGCACCGATATGATCCTCATGCGCGTGCGAGACGAACAGCGCATCGATGTCGGCAATCGAACCATCCAGCGCCGGATAATAGTCCGCTCCCGAGGCGCCGACCTTGATGCCGACGTCGAGCAGGATGCGATCGTTGCCGCTGTTGACAGCAAGGCTGGTGCGGCCCTTTTCGCCAAAGCCGCCGAGCAGATCGAGCATCATCATGATGCTCCCCCCGCCGCCGGGATCAGCCAGCCGGACTGTATCCGCAGACGCGCCCGAGACCCGCTCTCCAGCACGACCGGGTCGGGTTGTTCGAAATGCAAGGTGAGGTCGGGGCTGGTCGAAGGCGTGAATTCGATGCGCGCCGAGCCACCTTGGTAGATCACCCGCTTGACCAAGCCATCGAAGCCGGGACCGTCCGGCGACACGTCGAGATCGGTCGACCGGCAGCAGACCTTTGCCCCGGTTCGCGGCCGCTCGCCTGGCTGGCAGCGGACAATCAGTTCAGCGCCGAGAACGCGGACCTTGCAGTGCCCTCTTTCTTCCGCGCTCAACACATCGGCAGGCAGCAAAATGCCCTGCGAAATGAAGGAAGCCACCATTTCATTTGCCGGCTCATGATAGAGTTCGCGTGGCGTCGCCAGCTGGGCAAGGCGCCCGCCATCCATCACGGCGATACGATCGGCCAGCGCCATCGCTTCGGCCTGATCATGGGTGATGTAGACGATGGTGGTGCCAGTGCGTTTGTGGAAGGACGCGAACTCGTCCTCCATCGAGGCCCTCAAATGCACGTCGAGATTGGCAAGCGGCTCATCGAATAGCACCAGCGAGGGCGCGGCGACAAGGCAGCGCGCCAACGCCACGCGCTGGCGTTGGCCGCCGGAAAGATTGGCCGGCCGGCGCTCGCCCAGCCCTTGCAAATTGACCAGGGCGAGTGCGTCTTCAACCTTCCGGCGGGCGACGGCCTTGTCGAGCTTCGCCACCTTCAGCGAATAGCCGATGTTCTCGGCCACCGTCATATGCGGCCACAGCGCATAG
>NZ_RZQL01000205.1 GCF_003997935.1 Mesorhizobium sp. M7A.F.Ca.US.006.01.1.1 | reverse complement strand
ATCCAGACTTCTGGCAAGAAGCCGCTGGCATAGAGCTGCGCAAGAACGTCGGCGTCGATCGTCGTTTTGATCTTGGCATAGGCAACGATAAACACCTGTTTCGGCTTGGCGATCCCCACCTTCTTCACATGCGGCGCAACCACAGCTGCAGCGGACGTCGCGTTGCCGGTGGCCTCGATCACCCCGACATCGTTCGGCGACAGCTTCGCGGCGAACGCCGCCAGCAGATCGCGCCGCATGTCGACGCGGCCGAGTCGCCTGAGCCTGCCCTCCTCCCATGCCACTGCTTCGGCGAAGGCGCGGTGAATATCCAGTCCGATGATAAGCATGCCCGTTCCTCCTTCTTGGCTCGGTCAAAGACGGGAGCTGGCGGGCAACACGACATCTACTGATCCGCGCTCGCAGCGCATCCGGGAAAGTCGCGAGGGGCGGCCATGTAACGAGCTCGGGCTCTCAGCCCACGGTCTATTGACGGCCTGCCTGCACCTTTGTGCTCCCGGTGCCCCACGTCCCGGATGGGCTCACCATAAGGGCGTTCCAAAACAAGAACAGCAGGACGAGAAGGCACCACAGATCACATACCGGATAGCGGCAAGGCCAAGCGCTTCGTTCAGATAGGCTTGCGCCAATGGGCTTAGGCCGAGCCTACAACAGCTCTCAAAAACGCTGCCGGACTGCTGCATTGGCTCGCCGATACAATTGGCACAGGCCTCACGGCAGCTTAGGATCAAACCGCCCATCAGTCGCCTCGGACTGGAAAGGTGCACCCTATTAGGTTCCACGCCTAGCTAGGTCGGGGCCGCCGAAGACGCTGGTTGATAGACCGGCGCCATCGGCCCGGCGTTTCAAACTGCCAATCTCTGACCTGCACAGTACGAACGATTGCTCGCTTCGGCAGATCACGCGGCTCATATGTCGGACCTTAACGTCATCCATCATAAACTTTTTGCGACAAAAGATTGCAAGAATGCTAAATTGTTAAAGTCGTTTGTTTCGGTTAAAGGCATCCATCCCATGGATGGCTGATGACATGCGTTTCAAAGGACTTGATCTAAATCTCCTCGTTGTGCTCGACGCACTCCTGACGGAGCGTAATCTCTCGGCGGCGGCACGCAGGATTAACCTGAGTCAGCCCGCCATGAGTGCGGCCGTCGCCCGACTGCGCGATTATTTCCGCGATGAACTGTTTACGATAAGAGGTCGCGAAAGATTTCTAACCCCGCGTGCGGCAGCATTTGCCCCCGCAGTTCGCGACGCTCTCCAGCACATCCAGTGCTCGATTATTTCTTCGGATCCGTTTGACCCAGCTCGAGCCGATCGCCTCTTCAGGATCATTCTTTCCGATTTCGTCACGCTCGTGTTTTTCGAAAAGCTTGTGGAGCGTATTTCACGGGAAGCCCCCGCCGTCAGCTTCGAACTGCTGCCTGTCGACGATAGCCCCGATGAGCTTCTCCGGCGCGGTGACGTCGATTTTCTAATTCTACCGGATATGTTCACGTCGAGTGTGCATTCAAGCGTTGCGCTGTTTGACGAGAAGCTCGTGTGCGTAGGCTGTCCCACAAACAAGCAGCTGCCACAGCAGCTTACATTCGAGAGATACATGTCGATGAGGCACGTCGCGGTCAGGTTCGGGCGTACGATGAAGCCGTCTATCGAGGAATGGTTTTTGCTTGAGCATGGCCTTAAGAGACGTGTCGAGGTCGCCGTGCAGGGCTTCAGCATGATTCCACCTATGGTGTCCGGCACAGCTCGTATAGCGACCATGCCCTTACGGCTGGTCAGGCATTTCGAAAAAACGTTCCCCCTGCGGGTTATCGAACTTCCGCTGCCATTTCCCACATTCACCGAGACCCTCCAATGGCCGGCCCTCCACAATAGCGATCCGGCAAGCATCTGGATGCGGGAGATAATGATACAGGAGGCATCTCGGATGGCTGCCCCGCTGTGAACCCACGGAAAATTCAGGCGCACCTATAGTCACTACTCCTGTCACCATCTACTTTGACGACAATAGCCCTCGCCGGATAAAGTCGATGCTGGCGGCAAGTGCGCCTGCGAGATCGTCCAGAGAATGGACTTCCTCGACCAGCTCGAATGAGAAAGGTCCCGCGTAGCCGCCATCCAGCAGCGCCTGAATCTGGCTGCCATTGTCGGAACCTGCAAGAAAGCGATCGGGGTAAATCCAGAAGGTCGGGTCGTTTACGCTTGAAATGTGCACCAGGCCGGTAAGCTCGCAGAACAGGCATGTCTCCCCGGCCAGGGTGTGGTGGAACGTGTCGTGCACGAGGCGAAAGACGGACTGGCCATCAACCGCGGCAACGGCCTCGGCCGCTTCCTTCTTTGATCGAAGCGAGCAGGTTCGGAAACCCAGCGGCTCGATGAGACCGATCAGACCCCGCGACTGGAGGATTGGCTTGATCTCGTTTAGAGCGAAACGAAGATTGTCCTGGCGCTCGCTATTGGTGGGCCACGAGCTGCGGTTGGCCGGCACCAACACGAGCGTCTCCGCCCCGCACGCCGTCGCATAATCGGCGAGGTTGCTTGCCTCGGCCTGACGCGTTGGAGTCCAGTCGTTGAACCGCTGCAAGGCGTTGACAGAGATGATCGTGACGCCCGCTTCGGTAGCGGCCAACCGAACGTCCGCAGCCGGAATGCCGCGTGCGACAGGATTGCTGAAATGAGGGTAACGGATTTGGACGTCGGTCAGGCCTTGGTCACGGGCAAGCGCGAAAAGCGCACTGACGTCAAGGCGGGGCGCCGCCATGTGATCGAGTGCAAAGCGGGGCGATACCTGGCGCATTGCTTGACTTTCCTTCCATGAAGCGCGGCTGCCATTTCGGCATCCGGCTTCTTTCAAGACGGAACCACGCCGGTTCACAGATCGGACAGAGACGGCCGAGTCAATCGAGCTTTCCTTTCATCGGTGAAAGGAAAATGGGCGCTCATGATAGAAATCCATCAAGGTCAAATATTTTCCGGAAGATAAATGTCGAACGGCAGAAATGTCTGCCCCGGGCTCTCCGCGACGCCGGCTTTGATGGCCCGCTCCATTGCCATTATCAGCTCCTGGCAAAGTCGGCGCATTGGCGTGCCGACCGCCATCGTCAAGATGTCATCCGCAAGCGCCCCACGTGACTGCGGCGTCATTTCACTCACGATCGCGACGAGATCCTGACCGCTCCCCTCTTCTCGGAGCGCGGAAATTGCCCCCTCTATCCCCCCGCCGGCCATATAGAAGCCGACGAGCTCTGGTTCCCGCTGCATAAGATCCAGCAATTTTTCGTAAGTGAGCTGCCGTTCATCAAGGTTCACGAGCGCATCAAGCACCTCGAATTTTGGCGCGTTCTCACGAAAATACGCACGAAAGGCCGTTTCCCGCGTCGCATGCGCCTGGAAGCGATGGCTTCCGACAAACACCGCCACCTTGCCGGGCCGTTTTGCGGCCTTGGAAAACACCCAAGCGGCAGTCCGTCCGACCTTGCTGTTGTTGAGGCCGATGTAGCCCTCGCGCACGCCATCGGCGAAGTCGGATAGCAGCGAAAATACCGGGATACCTTTCGCCTTGAGCTCCTCGACTGATGCTGTGATTTTCGGGTGATCGGCCGCCACCATGGCGATCGCCTGGCAGCGGCTCCCAAGGTCCTTAAGAAGCGGGAGCAGGTCACGCGGCAAATGTGACTGCGCGAACTCGATGATCGGAAGGCCGTGGAAGGATTTAGCCATACTGACCGACTCTTCGATCTTGCGAGCGAAATCTTGGTAGAAATCGTGGGTAGGTTTTCTCAAGATGAAGCCCAGCTTGTAGTGCGGCAGGTGCTGCTGCAAGCGCTGTTTGATGAGACCGGCAGCATGATAGCCGATCGCGTGCGCGGCCGCATGGACCCGCTGGGCGGTCTCCTCTCGCACCGGAAGGCGGACGTTCAGAACCCGATCGACTGTTGCTACGCTGACTCCGGCTTCGCGGGCGAGATCGGCTATTGTGACGCGCTTTCCCCTAGCGATTCTGATCGGCCGGTCCTCCATCATCCGGTGCGCTCCCGCGACGGCTTGGGGCGGCAAGCTGAAATAGTTCCCCCACCCCGCGGATAGCGCATTCGACGAACAGCGCTCCATGCGCACCCAGATGAGTCTCCGTGAACCGTTCGTTTGCTTAGGGGCTTCATGGTGTTGTATTACTCACTGCGTTAGTACTCTATTTCCAGCGCTCTTTGGAGGCTGGCAATTCGACTGTTGTGTCAAGGCCGCTACTTACACGTCGCGCTGTTGCGATCTTGCTTGCGGGGAGCCAGTTTGATGTAACCCTAACCGCGGAAAGCGGTTTCCATCCGTGACTGGTCCAATTCGCCTTCCCAGCGAGCGACAACGAGCGATGCCACCGCATTACCGACTAAATTCGTCAGCGCGCGGCATTCCGACATGAAGCGGTCCACGCCAAGAATTAGAGCCATTCCGGCAACGGGAACACTCGGCACGACAGAGAGAGTAGCGGCCAATGTGATGAAGCCGGCGCCGGTGACGCCTGCCGCACCCTTCGAGGAAAGCATCGCAATTAGCAGCAGGAGGATCTGATCGGCAATTGACAAATCTGTGTTCGTCGCCTGGGCGATGAAGAGGGCGGCGATCGTCATGTAGATATTGGTACCGTCCAGATTGAATGAGTATCCAGTAGGGATGACGAGACTTACGACCGAACGGGCGGCGCCGGCCTTCTCCATCTTCTCCATTAGCGAGGGCAGCGCGGCCTCCGAGGAGGACGTTGCCAGGACAAGCAGCAGCTCGTCCTTGATGTAGCGGACGAGAGAAAAGATCGAGAAGCCGTTGTAGCGGCAGACCGCGCCGAGAACCCCGAACACGAAGAGGAAGGCGGTAAGATAGAACGTCGCGACCAGTATCGCGAGGTTGGCCACCGAACCGATTCCGTATTTGCCGATCGTAAAGGCCATTGCGCCGAAGGCGCCGATGGGTGCAGCCTTCATCAGAATGCCGACGAGCTTAAAAATGGGGGCGGTAAGCGCCTGGAGAAAGGTAACGACCGGCCTGCTCGTCTCTCCGGTCATCGCCAAAGCAATGCCGAACAGGACCGAGAAGAACAGGACTTGCAGGATGTCGCCTTCCGCGAAGGCACTGGCAATCGTTGACGGGATGATGTTCATCAGGAAGCTGGTCACGGACTGCTCGTGAGCCGTGGCCACATAGCCCTTAACGGCTTGGACATCGAGCGAGGCCGGATCGATGTTGAGGCCGGCGCCAGGTTGAACGATATTCGCGACAATCAGTCCGACAACGAGTGCAAGTGTCGAGAAGGTGAGGAAATAAACCATCGCCTTGGCGGCAACTCGGCCGACCTTCTGCAGATCGCTCATGCCGGCAATGCCGGTCGCAATTGTCAGGAAGATGACAGGTGCGATAATCATCTTGACGACTTTGATGAAGGCATCGCCGAGCGGCTTCAGGCTCTGGCCGGTTTCCGGATAGAGGTAGCCAATTGCGGCTCCCAGGACTATGGCGGCAAGCACCTGCACGTAGGTCCGGGCAAAATGGGGCTTGCGGGGCGCTGCGATCGCGCGGGGGACTCTTGGAACCAACACCGTTTCTCTCTCCCTGACCGGATCGGGGTGGGGGCTCCTCCTTCTCCCATGCTGCGCTCCGGTCGAGCGCTGCTGTCATCTCGGAGCAAGCGCCGTGCCAACTGGAGGCCTGTCCCGTCCAGCGAGATTGGTGCGGGTTGCGCACTGGAACCCTCCACCTTTGCCGGAATTTGCACTCAAGGCTCGCCAAAGATCGCGTCTGAAGAAGTGCTTCGCCAGAGAGGGAATTGACCAGGTCGCCTTGCGGCCGTGTCTTTGATGTCTGCCGCAGATCGACTGCCGGCCGATATCTCTGTCGTCTTGGTGACTTTGGTTTGTCAGTTTTGCGACGGAATGCGCGCAAACTGCAGGATATCCTACACGCCCATCAGAGCACGCGGTACAAGCGATTAAGCGTAGGAGCGCATTGAATCTCCGAGGTCAAAAAATCTTGAATAAGGTCCCCGTGCGAAGTGAATCCGCAACTCGTCAAAGTTCTCCACCGTTTGATCCAGCGGTCGCGTTTCCTGGCGCTGCAGGATGGCGTTATCTGATGGCTCAAGCGCTGGAACGCCCAGGAAATCCCAAACCGCTCCCAGGCATTGGGCAGGTTCGTGAAGTAGGCTCTCGTATTCCATTACAAGCAGGTTGGTCGACGTGAAGGAGTCCATAACGCGAGCGTGAAAATCGTCGGCGGCTTTGAAATAAGCCTCACAGTCGGCGATTGACAACCTGACGCTCGGTGGCCGAGCGGTATCGTTGTCCCAGCTGAACTTCAGCCAGTGACCGCTTTCCCTGGCCTGCACAAAGGATCGGAGCGATTCCAATACGTTTCGGCGAACAACAAGGATGACCTTGAGTGCTGGCCAACGAGCCAGTTCCGCAAAGAATGCGGGACGCTCGCGAAACTGAGGTTCATTGATCTTGCATCCAAGATGCGTCACATTCTTGTAGTCGCGCATAGGGCAGCGCACATAGGCAAGCTCAAGAAGCTCGCGATCCGTGCCTAGCAGGCGATCAGTGCTGGGCCAATTGGGATCATATTCGTTTAGCAACTCACCGTTACTCAAAACGGTCGGATGCTCGTTTAGCAATTCTTCTAAATAGTGTGTTCCGGTCCTTGGCATAGCAAGGATCACAAAAGGCTCAAGAGTTGCTTCGTTGTGGGTCATTGCATGTGTATCCAACTAAATAATGGCCGCGACGGTCTGTGGACGCGCACAAGAAGCTTGGCTGCTATCGATTGAACGCTCCGGGTGGGTCCGCGCCTCACCATCCAGCCTGTTCTTCGAGGTGTGGTCGCGAAGCTGGGCGGGTGCCTGCAGCGGCTGGGTGGCGCCCGGCTTCGGCGTTGTACCACTCGCGATTCCTAGCATACGCATGCCTCCGGGCCGCTGTGGGCAGTTTGCATCCGGCATTGCGGACCTCCTTCTGGTTAATGGGTGTAAGCAAGCGTCAACGCATTAGTCGTCGATGAAACAGTCCAGCCGACAGAAAAAAAGGCAATACAGCGAACATGCAAAGTGCGCCTATATGCAGCCCTACATTGTCGCCCAGGCGGCCGAGCATCACCGGACGGATTAGCTCGATAGAATTCGCCAGGGGCGAGAAGGCCGCAATCTGCTGAAACACTCCTGGCAATTGGCCGACTGGAAAAACCGCGCCCGAAAGGAACAGCATGGGTGTGATGACAAGCGTCTGATAGAAAATAAAATAGTGATAACTGGGCGCGAGCGCGATGACGAGCATGGCCAGGCTCGCAAAGGCGAATCCGGTGAGAGCGACGACCGGTAGCACGTAGAGAACCGACGTCCACGCGGCATAACCTAGCGCGGCCGCAACAATCGCAATTGTCGTACCGGCCAGAAAAGCCTTTGTGGCTGCCCAGGTCAATTCACCGAGAACGATGTCGCCGAGGGTAAGTTGTGTGTGCAGGATTGCTTCCCAAGTGCCCTGATCGCGCATTCGACCGAAAACCGCGTAAATTGTTTCGAAGGTTGATGCTGTCATCGCGCTCGTCGCAACCATGCCGGCTGCCAGAAAGGCGATGTAGGATGCACCTTCGATGCGGCCTACCAACAGTCCAAGGCCAGTGCCGAGCCCGAAAAGGTAAATCATCGGATCAGCAAGGGTGCCGAGCATTGAAGCAAATGCCACCTTCTTCCATGCCAGATGATTGCGGCGCCACACCGCCATCCAGTTCCAGGCGTTGGCGGGTAGAGCGGCCGCAAAACGTTCACCCATTGCTCACTTCTCCATCTCACGTCCGGTTAACCGCAAGAAAACGTCCTCCAGACTGGGTGGACGCTCTAGAATACGCAGACCCGCTCGACCGCGAAGCTGGATGCGCACATCCTCCGGCTCAGGCGCATAGCAAAAGAGCGTCTCGCCGCTTACCTCGACACGCTGAACGTACGGTCTGATCAGCGAAATCAGCTCCTGTGGATTACCGCCGAAGATCTCGATCACGTTGCACCCAATGTACTCGTCGATCAGCGCATGAGGACTGCCCTCGGCGATCTTGCGTCCCCGCTCGAGAACACACAGCCGATCACAAAGCCGCTCAGCCTCTTCCATGAAATGGGTGGTCAAAATGATCGTTTTTCCGCTCGCCAGCAGGAAACGAAGTCGCTCCCAGATCAGATGGCGGGCATGCGGGTCGAGGCCGGTCGTGGGCTCATCCATCACAAGCAACTGGGGGTCGTTGATCAGAGCACGTGCCAGCGTCAGGCGCCGCTTCATCCCGCCGGATAGCAGGCCGACACGTGAATCCGCCTTGCTCTCAAGGCGAGCGAACTCGAGCAGCCGTGGGATGACGGCGTTGATCTCTCTTGTACTCATGCCGAAGTAGCGCCCGAACACCAACAGGTTCTCACGTACCGTAAATTCCAGGTCGAGATTGTCGAACTGCGGGACCACGCCTATGCCCTTGCGGGCCAAGCGGCTGCGTGCCGGCACTGGTAGACCGAGGACTGTTATATCACCCGCGTCAGGCCGGGTCATACCGAGGAGCATACGCGCAATCGTGCTCTTGCCTGCGCCGTTAGGCCCCAGCAGACCGAAGCACTCTCCCGATGCAACGGTGAAGGACAGCCCGTCCACAACGAGCTTGTTTCCGAATAATTTGGTTACGCCGGTAAGGTCGATTGCTACATTGGACATGCGTCTATCTCAAGCGGAATGAGTCCGATTGGCCACCGGCAGCTTACTTGCGAATTCTGGTTCAGAGCAGGCCACCGCCTTGAGATGACACCTTTGGAAAGTCGCGGCCGGAGCGACGTGTGTATCGCTTCCGCCAAAGAATAACGTCAAGATGCCACGTGTCGCTTCCACATAGTCCCCGTTCTGACCATAGGTAACTCGACAAGCTTCACCCCGTGTCGACTGACACAACTTACTCGGTCACTCGGCGCTGCAAGGCCGTCAGACTTCACTAGCTGTGAGCGAAAGATCTGCAGTATGAAGTGACTCCGCAATTCCAGAATTGCCCGCAGCATTTGCTCCGCCAAGCGGCATCGCGCTTGTGATTTCCTTTGTGCTGCTGTTGGGCAGGGGAACACTTTTACGCGACAGCCAATCGCTATTGCTCAATGTACACAGGGCGTAAGCCTTCAAGGGGATCAACAGGAATATCCTGATTAACGCGTGCATTGAATAGCCGATGAATCGAAGCTGCCGAGTGCGGAAAGATAACACCGTAGATCTGATTATGGTCATCGTGACAATAGCCAGCACCGTCCACCAATTTACTGTATGTGAAAATAGTAACTCACCGAGCGCCGTTACTACCGCGATGCCGAGCAACAATGGGCCGAGATTCTCTCCCATCACATCCAAAGTTAGATAGCGATCCAGGCCACGCAGTAGACCTCGCGCAAGCATCGTGTCCCGGAAAGTGCTTCGTGCCCAGCGGAGTTGTTGGCGCAAATAAGGTCCCATCTTGTCCGGAACGACTGTCGCCGCGACGGCACCTGGAACGTACTCGGTTCGAAAGCCTGCTTTCAGCATGAGGATCGTAAGATGACGGTCTTCACCGAAGTCGCTTGGTTTCCCCCTGAACAGCTGCGTCTCGTATTGATCCAGCAGAGAAAGGAGACAAGACCGGCGGTACATTGCACATGGGCCGCAGCAGCACATGACCGCACCAAAGCGACCTTGCGCCGCGCGCTCCTCATTGCAAGCCAGCCAGTATTCCATATCGATCAATCGGGTCAACCAAGTGTCGCTGCGGTTGTATGCCGTCAGCTGGCCCATGGCCGCTCCGACCATGGAATCCCGCATTTTTACTGCAAGCTTCGTGATGACGTCGGACGCAAGTGTCGTGTCAGAGTCGACGCTGAGCACGAAATCTCCAGATGAGCGGCGGATGGCGGCGATCTGCGCCTTGCGTTTGCCAACATTTTCGCGGAGCAGAATGAAATTGAATCTCGGGTCGCCCTCGTAGGCGTGATGTACCGGGATGACGGCATTACGATTTCCAGAACCGTCGTCAACCAGATAGACCTGAAATGTTCCGGAGTAATCTTGATTTGCAATGGAAGCTAAACACGCCGCGAGTGTGCGCGGGTCCTCATTGTAGCAGGGGATAATGACATCCACGCTCGGCCAACGGTCGGATCCGAACAAGCTTTCCGACGGCGGCGTAACATTTTCCGGTTGGGAGTAGACCGCTTGCATGCCTCTGTAAACAGTCGAGAGCACCGCATAAGACGAAACGGCAACAGTACTGGCTGTGGTGAGAAGGTCCATAGGATCTCTGTTTGTTCAGGGATGTTGAGGAAGTGATCGGATTACAAATCCGCGGCCGTGCAATTCTGGAATTAGGCGTGACAACGCTGTCACCGTCTGGTCGCGCAGACTGGCTTGATTGCCTGGTTGCAATTCGTCGGGAGCGCACCCGTCGTGCAACAGCACGATTGCGCCCGGCCGGATATCGGCGAGCACTCTGTCGACGATGGCGTCAACGCCGGGGCGAGACCAGTCGCGTGGATCAATGGACCAATGGACGGGCGCCAATGCCTCACCCGCTAATGCAGCGATTACTTCTTCGGTCCAGATGCCATAGGGTGCACGAAAGTACCGAACCATGGCCTGCGGGCAAGCCATCCCTATGACTCTGTTTGCCTCAACTATCTGGCAGTCGACTTCGACGGACCCGCATTTAGCTAGGTCCGGATGAGTCATCGTGTGGTTGGCTATACCGTGGCCGTCTGTAATAATTCGGCGAACGAGTTCCGGCTCGTCGGCCGCGTAGGCCCCAACAACGAAGAAGGTCGCCGGCACCTGATGTTGCGCCAGCACATTGAGTATCTGCGGTGTGAAAAATGAATTGGGACCGTCGTCAAACGTCAGATAGACGCTGCGCTCTGCAATGCGATCGGCATTGTCACTCTGCCCTTCGCATATGTAGTCCAGAGGCTTCATAGTTCCGGACCGTTCCGGTCGATCAGGGTACCAGACGGCCACTCGTCCATCGAGCGTCCGATCGGCGAAACCAACACGAGTACGTCTTCCAGGCGCGTGGGCGGCAGGTCGGGATGCACATCTGGACGGGTCGACCGTACGCGAACGCCCGACACAATGTTCGCGAGGCCGGCTCTGCAGAATCTTTCGACATGGTTTCGCAGCGCGTGCCGAACCGTGCCGAAAGCGAATGGAACACCCAACTGATGGAGCACTGGGTACGCCACGCGCATCGAAAAACCGATTCCGAGCCCTTCAAGATCCGGACGAACCGCGTACAGGCCCAATTCAGCGACGATCAAGTCGACCTCGCCAACTTTGATGAAGCGCCGCAGCATGCCGATGTGAGCCGCTACCCCATGCGCGTCGTAGCCGATTGCGCGGAATTCCGGCCTCGCGCCGGCCCAACTGCGGCCGCCTTCGAATGGCTCCGCGTTGAAGGCGCCAGTCCGTCCATAGGTCTTTCGAAAAAAGTCGGAGAGTTCGACATGGTCGGCCAGTTGCAGCTCATTTTCCCAGCACAACTTCCACTCGACATTCGGACGCATGGAAGACCTCACCTTGTAGCTGTCTGGTTGAGATAAATGTCCAAGCATTGATTAAATAATTGGCGTCGCGCCAACGGGGCGTAACTTGTGGGGACCGCCGAAAGACCAAGCCGCAATGCAGATGCGACTGACTTTGTACGCCCCGCACACCAGATGATGCTCCTCAGATCCAACGCAACCATCGGAACTACCTATCTTTCCAACTTGAAGCGCTTCTATGGGACCTGCAGCAAAAACGGTAAAATCCTTTGTTTAGATGAAAGGTATCCACGCTTTGGATAACTGGGCGAATGCGTTCCATATGGCTGGTCAATTATCGTCGTCACGCTCGAGGCACTTCTGACGAAGCGCAAAGCTCACGCCCGCGGCACGCGCGGCCGTTGCCGGGCCGCGCGATTATCTCCGTAAGAGCCGAGTGGAGCTCAGACACGACGATTGATCAGAATCTGATTCGCGGGTTCAGTATCTCTTTCGTGTATCCAGCTCTGGGCTGTCCTTTGGCGGGAGTTAGGTTCGCCCAGGTTCTGAGCCTGGGGCGTTGGCCCGTTCGCCGCGCAGGCTCCTTCGCACATCGTCGAGGCCGAGAAAGAGGGGCCACACAGCTCCCCCTGTACTTTCCACCACCCGACACCAGCGCTCACCCAGGGCGCCGGCCTTGCTCACCTCAACGGATAGCGCACTCGCGCCGCTTCACGATTAAAAGAATTCTACAAGCAAGATGCCTGTTTGATCGAGAGACGTCCGCTGCCAATTCCCGCATCGCAGAGGCAGCCAATAGCGCTCGCTTTACATAGTGGTCCGGCAAGCAGCTAGATACGACAGGTGACCTCAAATGAGGCGTCTTGCATGGCTTCTACACCTGCCTGAATGCCAGAACTGCGTTCGTACCGCCCATGGCGAAGGCGTTGCTCATGGCGACGCGCACCTTGCGCTCCCGCGGCACATTGGGTGTGATGTCGAGGTCGCAAGCGGGATCTGGCTCGCGATAGTTGGCGGTCGGCGGCACGACGTCCTCTTGGATTGCCATCACGCAGGCGATCATTTCAAGCGCGCTCGCTGCGC
>NZ_RZQL01000204.1 GCF_003997935.1 Mesorhizobium sp. M7A.F.Ca.US.006.01.1.1 | reverse complement strand
CCCTTGGGCAGCAAAAGCGTGACGGCGACGAACAGCCCACCCAATGCAAACAGCCAGAATTCCGGCAGCACGCCGGTGAACCAGGATTTGCCGGCATTGACCAGCAACGCACCGATGATCGGCCCGACAATGGTGCCGCGTCCGCCGACAGCCGCCCAGACGACGACTTCAATCGAATTGGCCGGCTCGAACTCGCCCGGATTGATGATGCCGACCTGCGGCACGTAGAGCGCGCCAGCTATGCCGGCCATGATAGCCGAGACGGTGAAGGCGAACAGTTTCACGTTCTCGGCCCGCCAGCCGAGGAAGCGCGTGCGGCTCTCGGCATCGCGCACAGCCATCAAGAGCTTGCCGTATTTGGAGCCGACGATCGCCCACGTGACGAAGACGGCGAGCGCGAGCATCACGGCGCTGGCGGCAAACAACGCCGAGCGCGTCGCGTCGGCCTGCACGTTGAAGCCGAGAATATCCTTGAAATCGGTCAGGCCGTTGTTGCCGCCGAACCCCATGTCGTTGCGGAAAAAGGCAAGCAGCAGCGCATACGTCATCGCCTGGGTGATGATGGAGAGATAAACGCCGGTGACGCGGCTGCGGAAGGCAAACCAGCCGAAGACGAAAGCGAGCAGGCCAGGCACCGCGAGCACCATGAGGCCGGCGAACCAGAAATGGTCGAAGCCATACCAGAACCACGGCAATTCCTTGTAGTTCAGGAACACCATGAAGTCGGGCAAGATGGGGTTGCCGTAGACGCCGCGCGAGCCGATCTGGCGCATCAGATACATGCCCATCGCATAGCCGCCGAGCGCGAAGAAGGCGCCGTGGCCAAGCGAAAGGATGCCGCAATAGCCCCAGACAAGATCGAGCGCCAAGGCGAGCAGCGCATAACAGAGATATTTGCCGGTCAGCGCGACAATGTAGGATGGGATGTAGAAGGCGCTGGCAGGAGACACCGCAAGGTTGAGCAGCGGCACGATGACGGCCACCGCCAGCAGGATGAAGATCGTGATGGCGATGCGGCGGTCCGCGCCGGCGGCAAAGAAGCGTCCCGTGATCATGCTTCCACCGCCCTGCCCTTGAGCGCGAACAGGCCGCGCGGGCGCTTCTGGATGAACAGGATGATCAGCACCAGCACGACGATCTTGCCGAGCACCGCGCCCGCATATGGCTCGAGGAACTTGTTGACGATGCCAAGCGAGAAGGCGCCGACCAGCGTGCCCCACAGATTGCCGACGCCGCCGAAGACAACGACCATGAAGCTGTCGATGATGTAGCCGCGACCGAGATTGGGCGAGACGTTGTCGATCTGGCTGAGCGCGACGCCGGCTATCCCGGCAATGCCGGAGCCGAGCGCGAAAGTCAGCGCGTCTACCCATGGCGTCCTGATGCCCATCGAGGCGGCCATGCGCCGGTTGGCGGTGACGGCGCGCATCTGCAGGCCCCAGGGCGTGCGCTTCATCACGTAGAGCAGGATGCCGAAGACAGCGAGCGCGAAAACCAGGATCCACAGGCGGTTCCAGGTGATCGCCAACTGTCCGACATTGAACGAGCCCGACATCCAGGATGGGTTGCCGACCTCCTGGTTGGTCGGCCCGAAGATCGAGCGCACGGCCTGTTGCAGGATCAGCGAGACGCCCCATGTTGCCAGCAGCGTTTCAAGCGGCCGGCCATAGAGGAAACGGATGACGCCGCGCTCGATGATCAGGCCAACCAGGGCGGCGACGAGAAAAGCGAGCGGCAGTGCGATGACCAGCGACCAGTCGAACAGGCCGGGAAAGGAGGTGCGGATCACCTGCTGGACGACGAAGGTCGTGTAGGCGCCGAGCATGACCATCTCGCCATGCGCCATGTTGATGACACCCATGACGCCGAAGGTGATGGCAAGCCCGATCGCCGCCAGCAGCAGCACCGAGCCCAGCGAGATGCCGTACCAGATGTTCTGCCCGGCATCCCAGAAGGCCAGCGTCGAATTGATGTTGGCGATCGCGGCTGTCGCCGCTTGCCTGACCGCGTCGGTGGAATTCGCCTCGACAGACGTGAGCAGCGAAACGGCATCGCGATCGCCCCGCGCCCCGATCAGCGCGATGGCGGCGAGCTTGTCGGCTTCGGGCTGATCCGAGACAAGAACTGACGCGGCGCGGGCCTGTTCGAGCAGAGCCTTGACGCTGGCCACGCTCTCGCTGGCGATTGCCACATCGAGCGGTCCGATGTTTGCCGCGTCGGGCGTCTTGAACATGGTGTCGGCGGCGGCAACACGCACGGCCGGATCCTTGGCGCCAAGCGTCAGCGTGCCCAACGCATCGCGGATGACGCGACGCAGCGTGTTGTTGACCTTGATCTTGGTGATGTCGTCCTTGGCCGCCTCGCCCGATGCCTCGCCGCTCAACGGGTCGAAAAGCTGGACGCTTTCGCCCGCTTCCTTGCCGACAAACACCAGGGAATCGGCCTTGCGGACATAGAGGTTGCCGTCGGCCAGTGCCGCAAGCGGCCGCTCCACCGCCGGATCGCCGGCAGCAGCCAGTTCGTGGACGACGGCTCCGATCTCGGAAAAGCCCTTGGCCGTGGCGAATTTGGCGATGATGCCGCGCAGATCGGCTTCGCCAGCGCCCGAAGACGACAGCGTCGCCAGCAGGAACAACAGCGTTAAACCAATAGCACGAAACAGGTTCATCGGCTCCAAGTGACCTTTAAAGAAGGTTGAAGTGGGCGTCCGGACGGCGGTCGTAGCCGTCCGGACGCGCGCGGTCATGGGCATGGACCTGAAGGTCCAGCCCGGGAGGATCAGTTCGTGCCCTTGCCGCCGCACTTGCCGGTGGCAACGTTGAAGTTGCCGCATGACAGAGGCGCGCGCCAATCGGAGATCAGGTCCTTGGAATCAGGCAGATAGTCGGACCATTCGTCGCCCATCACCAGGCCCGGCGTGCGCGAAACCGTCTCGAACTGGCCGTCGGCCTGGATTTCACCTATCAGCACCGGCTTGGTGATGTGGTGGTTCGGCATCATCGTCGAATAGCCGCCGGTCAGGTTCGGCACCGACACGCCGATCATGGCGTCGATGACCTTGTCCGGATCGGTGGTGCCGGCCTTCTCGACCGCCTTCACCCACATGTTGAAGCCGATATAATGGGCCTCCATCGGGTCGTTGGTGGTGCGCTTGTCGTTCTTGATGAACTTGTGCCAATCGGCGATGAACTTCTTGTTCTCGGGCGTGTCGATGCTCTCGAAGTAGTTCCAGGCGGCGAGATGGCCGACCAGCGGCGCGGTGTCGAGACCTGCAAGCTCTTCCTCGCCGACCGAGAAGGCCATGACCGGAATGTCCTCGGCCTTGATGCCCTGGTTGCCGAGTTCCTTGTAGAACGGCACGTTGGCATCGCCGTTGACGGTCGAGACGACGGCGGTCTTCTTGCCGGCCGAACCGAACTTCTTGATCGCCGAAACCTCGGTCTGCCAGTCGGAGAAGCCGAACGGCGTGTAATTGACCATGATGTCTTCCGCAGCCACGCCCTTGGCCTTCAGATAGGCCTCGAGGATCTTGTTGGTGGTGCGCGGATAGACGTAGTCGGTGCCTTCCAGCACCCAGCGCTTAACCGAACCGCCGTCTTCGCTCATCAGATAGTCGACCGCCGGGATTGCCTGCTGGTTCGGCGCCGCACCCGTGTAGAACACGTTGCGCTCGCTTTCCTCGCCCTCATACTGGACCGGATAGAACAGGATGTTGTCGAGTTCGGAGAACACCGGCAACACCGATTTGCGCGACACCGAGGTCCAGCAACCGAACACCGCCGCCACCTTGTCCTTGGAGATCAGCTCGCGCGCCTTTTCGGCAAACAGCGGCCAGTTGGAAGCCGGATCGACAACCACCGCCTCGAGCTTCTTGCCGAGCAGGCCGCCCTTGGCGTTCTGCTCGTCGATGAGCATCAGCATGGCGTCCTTCAGCGTCGTCTCCGAAATCGCCATGGTGCCCGACAGCGAATGGAGAATGCCGACCTTGATCGTGTCGTCGGCGGCCTTGGCCGAAGCGGACATCAACAGACCGGCGGCGACCACGCTCGCCGAAAACATTTTTGTTATTGTCGAGAAATTACCCCTCATTACGGACTCCCAAGCTGGTTGATTGCACCGCAACACTACAATGCAACCCCCATGCCAACCGCTCTGGCGATCCCGAAAGGGTACAAATAGTTCATAGATATCAGCGTCTTGGAATATAGGGCTTCCAAAACAGAGAGGGGCGGCCAGAAATCGATTGAGGGAAATTTGCGCAGCTTACGCAGTTGTTGCCTATTTTTCACTCATTCTCTCAGGCTGCCTAGATTTTGATCTCAGCAGCCGTGCCTCAGGCGACCGATGTTGCGGCGCGGTGCAAAAATGGGGCAAGCTCGCTCTTCAAGCGAGCGACGTCATGATTTCAGGGATTTCACGCATCTTCATCGGCATACTGCTTCTGGCGGCAGCAACCGGGACCGCGCGAGCCGATTTCAGCGACGGCAAGATGCCTGACGGCACCTATCATTGCGAAGTGTACCTGCTTGGCATGTTCCTCAGCCTCGGCGACATCACCATCAAGGGGAACGTCTACAGCGGCCCGGTCTACACCGGCCTTGGCACCTTCGGGACCGCGCAGCAGGGGTACAATTATCAAATGGATGCGAACGGCGTGATCTCATGGCTGGGGCCATTGGGCGGCTATACCGCCGGCGGCAATTCGCTGTCGCTGACCCAGGCGACGCTGGACGGCGAAACCGTGCCCTCCTTCGACATCATCATGAAGCAGCCCGACGGCGCCTTCACCGCCTCGACCTGCACCAAGCAATGAGGCGGCAAGAAAAAGGCGCGGAACCTTGCAGGTTCCGCGCCAGCAGTCTGCCGGGAGGATTTGACTAGATCGTCTTGGCCGACATCTGCGCGGCGATGTAGTCGGCCTGGCGGATCGCCAGCGATACGATCGTCAGGGTCGGGTTTTCGGCGGCCCCGGTGGTGAACTGGCTGCCATCCGACACGAACAGGTTCTTGATGTCGTGCGCCTGGCCGTGCTTGTTGACGACGCCGTCTTCCGCTTTCTCGCTCATCCGGTTGGTGCCGAGATTGTGGGTCGACGGATAGGGCGGCGTCGGGAAGGTGCGGGTGGCGCCAACCGCATCGTAAAGTGCCGTAGCCTGCTTGTAGGCGTGGTTGCGCATCGCCGTGTCGTTCGGATGGTCATCGAAATGCACGTCGGCGATCGGCATGCCGTGCGCGTCCTTCTCGTCGACATGCAACGTGATGCGGTTCTCCGCACGTGGCATGTCCTCGCCGACGATCCACAGGCCGGCCATGTGGTCGTAGTGATCGAGTGCGGTGGTGAACGAGCGCCCCCAGGCACCCGGATCGAGGAACGCCGCCATGAACGGCAGGCCGAGCGACAGCGTCTCGAACTCGTAGCCACCGACGAACCCGCGGGACGGGTCATGCCGCGCCTCGTCGCGGATGATGCCGGCCATGGTGGTGCCGCGATACATGTGCACCGGTTTGTCGAAGATGGCATAGACCGAGCCGGTGGTGTGGCGCATGTAGTTCTTGCCGACCTGCCCCGATGAGTTGGCAAGACCATCGGGGAATTTGCCCGATGCCGAATTGAGCAAAAGCCTTGGGCTCTCGATCGAATTCCCGGCAACGGCGACGATGCGGGCCTTCTGCTCCTGCAGCTTGCCGTCCTTGTCGGCGTAAACGACGCCGGTCACCTTTCCGCTCGCGTCATGGTTGATCTTGATCGCCATGGCGTTCGGCCTGACTTCGAGATGGCCTGTCGCCTCGCCCTTGGGTATCTCGGTGTAGAGCGTCGACCATTTGGCGCCCCATTTGCAGCCTTGGAAGCAGAAGCCAGTCTGCTGGCAAGACATGCGGTCGTCGCGATCGACCGAGTTGATCGCCATGTTGCCGGTGTGGCATTCCTTGTAGCCGAGCTTGTCGGCGCCGGCCTTCAACACCTTGAAATTGTTGTTGCCCGGCAGTCGCGGCCAGTCATTGGTGCCGGTGACGCCCATCTTGGCCTCAGCCTTGGCATAGTAGGGCTCCATCTCGGCCAGCGTGATCGGCCAATCGAGCAGGTTGGCGCCTTCCAGTTTGCCGTAGGTCGACAGCCCCTTGAACTCATGCTCCTGGAAGCGCAGCGACGCTCCCGCCCAATGCGTGGTCGAACCGCCGACCGACTTGACAATCCAGGCCGGCAGGTTGGGAAAATCCTTGGCCACACGCCAGTCACCCGACGTGGTGCGCTTGTCCGTCCAGGCGAGCTGGGCGAACGAGCCCCACTCGTCATTGATGAAATCCTCATATTCGTGGCGAGCGCCGGCTTCCAGGATGACGACGTCGACACCCTTCTGGGCGAGTTCGTTGCCGAGCGTGCCGCCGCCGGCGCCCGAGCCGATGATGACGACGACGCCGTCGTTGTTCAGATCAAATGAAGCTGCCATGGTTTCCTCCCATGATTTCTGTTTGCGGGTTCAGGAACGACGGGGCTCAGAGCCACTCGATGTCGTCGAAACCGCGCGCGATGTAGCCGCCCTTGGAATAGGACTCGCCCTCGTAACCGAAGATCGGCCACACCTCTTTCTGGTTGTAGAGGCCGACCACGAGACCGCCTCTGATGGCCTGGAAGAACGGCGTCGTCTCGACCTGCTTCAGCACGCCGACGCGCTGGTCCTCCCAGCCAAGGCCGCGGTAGCCGCCGTCACCGGACTTCTTGTCGAGGTCGGCGATGCCGTCTTCGATCATTGTCTTGTAGGCGGAGTCCTTGCCGGCCTGCTCGTCATGGCCCTTCACGGCGATGGCGTAATATTTGTCGGGAACCTGATCGTGCGGATAGATGTCGCGCGCCATCTGGATCAGCGTCGCCATGGTTTCGGGCTTGAGTGCCGATGTCTCGAGGCCCCAGGCATGTTCAGGGCTGATGACGGCGCTGCCGGAGATGACGAGCAGCGCGCCGATGCCGCCGCGTTTGAGAAGCTCGCGACGTGAAAGCCCGGGCTTCGCGTCATAGATCGTGACCATTTTATTCCTCCCTGCTTGCTATGTGCACTGTTGAGAGTGCGTTTGCTGGCGCCGCACCTGCCGGCGCGGCTGCGATGTCCCCTATTGGAAGCGACCTGCGCGTTGCAGAACCTCGATCTTGTAGCCGTCCGGATCCTCGATGAAGAAAAAGCGGGCGATCAGCGACCCGTCGCGATTGAACTCGACGATCTTCTTCGGGTTGAGCCCGAGCGCACCGAGACGGTCATGTTCGCTGTCGAGATCGGCGACCGAGACCGCAAGGTGGCCGTAGCCGTCGCCGAGCCCGTAAGGCTCCTGCCGATCCTTGTTCACGGTCAGTTCGAGCTCGAACCCTGCCTCGGCATTGCTGAGGTAAAGGAGCGTGAATGTCTCGAAATCCAGCCTGTCGGCGACATCGAGCCCGAAGGCGTTTCTGTAGAAATCGACCGATCGGGCTTCGTCGAGAACCCGGATCATACTGTGTATCGCCTTGGCCAAATCAGTCTCCGCGCTGGTGTGGAGGCGATTATGCGCGGCACGGACAAAAGGTGGTGGCAGCCGGTTACCACGCCCGCCACCGCGAACGGGACGAAAGTCCGATTGCCGGACCGGCAATTTTGCCCGAGAATGCATGTGGGGACAGGTCAAGCAGTATCAAACTGCACGCCCGTCCACCCAAGACCAACAATCATGGGAGGTTTGTCGGATGTGCAGGGTGTTTGCGGGCCAGGACCCCGAAGGCTATCGCCAGATCAACCGCTCGATTCGCATCGACGGTCACTCGACCAGCATCCAGCTCGAAGCGACGTTCTGGGCGTTGCTCGACGAGATCGCCGAAAACCAGAACCTGACGACGCCGAAATTCATCTCCAAGCTCTATGACGAGGCCATAGAGATCAACGGCGCCATCCCGAACTTTGCGTCGATGCTGCGCACCACCTGCGCGCTCTATCTGCGCGGCCATCGGCCAGGGATGGATGAGCAGATGGTGCCGAAGCGGGAGGCTGCTTAGCGCATTGCGCTCAGCTGAGTTCTTGCGCGAGTCCGATGAGAAGCCCTCCAGGCCCTCGAATGTAGCAGAGCCGATACACGTCTCTATACTGGACGACCTCGCCCTCGAGCCGCGCACCGCGATTGCGGAGCCTTTCGAGAGTTCCGTCAATGTCGTCCACGGTGAACATGACGCGGAGGTAGCCTAGGGCGTTAACCGGGGCGTTGCGGTGATCCGCGACGACAGGCGGCGTGAGGAAACGGGACAGTTCGAGCCGGCTGTGGCCGTCCGGCGTCCGCATCATGGCAATCTCGACGCGCTGATCGCCCAGTCCAGTGACACGTCCGGCCCATTCTCCTTCGATCGTGGCCCGCCCTTCGAGCTCAAGGCCGAGCTCGCCAAAGAAACCAATCGTCTCTTCGAGGTCATCGACGACGATTCCTATGTTGTCCATCCGTTTGAGCGCCATGTGTCCAGTCTACAAGGCGTCGTCCAGGCCGTAAACTCCTTAGGCTGCTTGCCAGCTGAGGAATAGTTCCAGCCGGCCGATCTGGCGCCGACAACGCCCGCCATGCCGTCCCTGGCCTGGTGCCTGAAGGACCAGGAGGTCGCCGACGTCCTGTCCTATGTGCGCGCCAGTTGGGGCAACGCCGCCCCCGGCGGTTTCCTCCGACGATGTCGCTGCCGTGCGCAAGGGACTGACCCGGTAGACCTGTACTCTAGCTCTCTGCTGCGACAGCGAGCGCCAGCCGGCTCATGTCTGCGAACAACTCCTGGCGCTCGGAATAGTCGGTCTGTTCGCCGGTCTCAATGTTGTCGACCACGACACACATCGACAGCGCACGAGCTCCGAAATGCTCAGATATGCGATAGAGCGCGCTGGTTTCCATGTCCACAGCCAGGGCTCCTTCCGCCCGCGCATCGGCAAAACGGGCGCGCCCTTCCGGGTGATAGAAGACGTCGCTGCACACCGTCAGGCCGGCATGATGGTCGATGCCGAATTCTACCGCCTTGGCCAGTGACGATGCGAGGAGCGCCGGGTCCGGTCCAGCGGGTCCATAAAGGCCGAAAACCTGGCCGCTCTGGGCGCTTTCCGCCTGTGCCGATTGCGAGATGACAAGGCTGCGCAGTTTTGCCTTTGCGGTCAGGCTGCCGCAGGTGCCGGTCCGGATCAACGTCCGGGCGCCATAATGGTCCAGCAGTTCATGCGCATAGATCAGAAACGATGAAACGCCGATGCCCGTCGCCTGAATGCTGATGGACTTGCCCCGAAACAGCCCGGTGAAGCCAAGCGTGCCGCGGCGGCGATTGATGCAGCGCGGCGCTTCCAGGAACGTTTGCGCCATCCATTCGGCACGCTGCGGGTCGCCCGGCAACAACACCGTGTCGGCATAATCGTCCTTGTCCGCTTCGTTGTGCGGCGTCACCAGTTGCTCCCCTAAGTCCTGCCGTTTCACCCGCAATCATGGCGTTGTCACGGCGTTGCGCAAGGAGGAACATGGGGAAGGCTCTAAGACTCCAGCACGTCCTTGACGATCGTCGCCAGTTGCTTGAGCGAAAACGGCTTGGGCAGAAAGCCGAAATGCGCATCTGCCGGCAGGTTTCTGGCGAATGCGTCCTCGGCGTAGCCGGACACGAAGACGAACTTGATGTCCGGTTGGCGCTTGCGCAATTCACCAAGCAGTGTCGGTCCGTCCATTTCCGGCATCACCACGTCGGAAACGACGATATCGACCTTGCCGCCCAGCGCCTCGAAAACTTCCAGCGCCTCGACGCCCGACGATGCCTCGTGCACGGTGTAGCCACGCGAGGTCAGCGCCCGCATGCCGCCCATGCGCACGGCATCCTCGTCCTCGACGAGCAGCACCGTGGCCGAGCCCGACAGATCCTTGGCCGGATCGGCGATCTTTGCCGGCACCGCCGGCGCATCGCCGGGCTCGCCTGCTTTTTTCGCTTCGGCGATGTGACGCGGCAGGAAAATGCGGAAAGTCGAGCCTTTGCCGACTTCGGAATCGCAGAAGATGAAGCCGCCAGTCTGCTTGATGATGCCGTAGACCATCGACAGGCCAAGGCCGGTGCCCTTGCCGACCTCCTTGGTGGTGAAGAAGGGCTCGAAAATTTTCTTCAGCACGTCGGGCGCGATGCCGCTACCGGTGTCCTCGACTTCGACCACGACATAGTCGGCCGGGGCGAGTTCACGGTAGGAAAAGGCCTTGCACTCCTCGGCGGTCACATTGCGGGTGCGCACAGTGAGATCGCCGCCCGCCGGCATTGCGTCGCGCGCGTTGACCGCAAGGTTGACCACCACCTGTTCGAACTGCCCGATATCGACCTTGACCGGCCACAGGTCGCGGCCATGATCGACCTTCAGCTTGATGTCGTTGCCGACCAGGCGGGCGAGCAGCATCCTGAGATCGGCGAGCACGTCGGTCAGGTTGAGCACTTCCGGCCGCAATGTCTGCTTGCGCGAGAAGGCCAGAAGCTGCCGCACCAGCGAAGCCGCCCGGTTGGCGTTCTGCTTGATGTTCATGATGTCGGGGAAGGACGGGTCCGACGGGCGGTGATTGGTCAACAAAAGGTCGGACGCCATGATGATGGCAGTCAGCACATTGTTGAAATCATGCGCGATGCCGCCGGCAAGCTGGCCGACCGCCTGCATCTTCTGGCTTTGCGCCATCTGCCCTTCGAGCGCTTTCTGCTCCGTTGTCTCGACGGCGTAGACGATGGCCGACTCCTCGGCGCCCTCGCCGCCGGTGCCGTCAGCGACGGCGTTGACGTAGAAGCGGATGTGCCGGTCGTCGTTGCCGGGCAAAAGCGTGTCGATCGGCTCGATGTCGGCCTGCCGCTGCTGCGCTTTCTCGAAGGCAGCCGCGAAGGCCGGCCGGTCGCGTTCGTGGATCACCGTGTCAAGCCGCACGCGACGGTCGACGGCGTCGCGATCGACGACAGACGAGAACAGCGACAGGAACGGCGCATTGGTGCGCAGGATGCGCCCATTGTGGTCGACGCCGGCGATCGCCATCGGTGTCGAGTTGAAGAAGCGGGTGAAGCGCACTTCCGAAGCCCGCAAATCGGCAGAGGCATCCTCGCCTTGCGTGCGGTTGAGCACGATCGTGCGTGTCGGCCCGTTCAATCCTTCGCGGCTGGCCGAAACGCGGTGCATGAAGCGCACCGGCAGCGCCTCGCCCGTCATGGTCGTCAGGTCGAGATCGATCACCGCGTTGCGTGTGGTGCCGGGATCGGCCTTGACCGAGCGGACCAGCGCCATGCCGTCGCCGGCCACGATCTCCGACAGAGACACGGCACCGGGCGTGAAGCTGGTGAGGTCGATGCCCAGCCATTCGGCGAGCGTGGCGTTGATATAGGTGACGCGGCCCTCCTGGTCGGCCGAAAAGAAGCCGGCCGGCGCGTGGTCGAGGTGATCGATCGCCTTCTGCAGATCGAGGAAGAAGCGCTCCTGCTCGGCTCGCTCCTGCGAGATGTCGGCAAGCTGCCAGGCCAGCATCGGCAGCCGCTGGCCCGGAACGCTGAAGGCGCGGGCGCGGGCGCGGTACCAGCGGGCGCCCGGCTCGGCACCGGGCCGAATGGACTGCGCGAGTCTAAACTCGCCGTCGCCCGGCTGGCCGTCGCGCAGGCCGGACGCCAGGCGATAGATCGTCACCGAGGCTTCGGGGACATCCGAGAGCAATCCCTCGACGGTCTTCAGGTCGGCAGCGGACGATGCTCCGGTCATATCCGCATAGGCGCGGTTGGCGTAGACGACGCGGCCCTTGGTGTCGGTGACGAGAAGCCCCTGCGACATCGAATCGACGAAGGATTTCGACAGCTCGTCGCCGGTCGAGCGTGGCGTGACCTGCACGAAGCCGATCGCTGTGGCAAACAGGAAGCCGACGCCGATCATCGCCAGCACGCCGAGCATGCCGAGCAGGAAAGGATCGCCGAGGCGCTCGCGGAAAAACCCGAAGACGATCGCCGCCCCCGTCAGAACGACGATGAAAATGATAAGCCGGGTGACCGCGCCCGGTCGCGTATTCTGGTCAACGATCGGTACCGGATAGAAATCGCCGCGCGCTTCCTTGGCCATGTGCCCCCTGCTCGTGAATTCCGGTGTTCCGACACCCGCCCCGTACCGGGTTGAATCACATTCTCCTAGTCCGGAAAAGGCCTGGGCGGCAAATGTCGGATAAAAATGATGTCTTTCGGCCTTCTGGGTTTTTCAAGCTGTTCACCGGCGTGAAACGCAACTTGCGGTGGCCCGCTGCAACGGTCTAGTGTCTCGTCACTTCCAAGGGGCGATCAGGGGAAACCAATGCAATGGCTCGATAGCGTGGCAGGTCCCGGTTATGCCGCAGCATTGTTGTGGACGTTTGCAGCGCTTGTCCTGCTGGTCATCGTTCTCGTCATCATCAAGCTGGTGCGCAACCTGACATTCGGAACCTTCGTCGCCGGCGGCCGGAACCGCAAGACGCGACTGGCCGTCATGGATGCCACCGCCGTCGATAGCCATCGCCGGCTGGTGCTGATACGCCGCGACGACATCGAACATCTGCTTCTGATCGGCGGCCCGACCGACGTCGTCGTCGAGCGCGATATCCGGCTTTCGGCGCCGCGTCGTCCCGCGTTGACCGGAGACGGCGGCTTGCAGCCGGTCCCGGCCACTGCGGCCCCGGCAGCCGCAAGGCCGCGTCCGCCGCAACCCGCTCCGCCGCCGGCGAGACAGGCACCCGCTCCACAGCCGGTGAACACGACGCCGCCCGCCCGCCCGCGTCCAACAGCGCCGCCGGCACCTGCACCGAAGCCGGCAACGCAAAGCTACCAGCCGACC
>NZ_RZQL01000203.1 GCF_003997935.1 Mesorhizobium sp. M7A.F.Ca.US.006.01.1.1 | reverse complement strand
CACTTGCTTTGATCACGGTATTCGGCTTTAATTTCATCTGCAAGCCGAAAACCGGCCAAGAACGGAATTCCATGCAAAAGGCTGCCATCGAGAAGAACAACGAGGCAATCGCCGCCCAACTGGCGCCGGTAGGCCGCGAAACGGTGCAGGACCGCGTCTATTCCGAATTGCGTCGCGCCCTGATCGGCGGCCTGTTCGAGCCGAGCCAGGTGCTGACCATCCGTGGCCTGGCTGACGCCTTGGTCACCTCGACCATGCCGGTGCGCGAGGCGCTCGGCCGGCTGATCACGGAAAAGGCGCTGGAGGCGCTGCCCAACCGTTCGGTGCGCGTACCGCCGATCACGCTGGAACGTCTCGACGATCTCTTGCGCGCCCGCATCCTGATCGAGGGTGAGGCCATTGCGCTTGCAGCCGCCCGCATGGGCCCGCGCCAGATCGCCACCATCGAAACCATTCTGGCCGAATGGGACGAGATGCGGGCGCTGAAACACAAGAAGGACGTCGATCGCGAAGTGACGCTCAACCAGAGCTTTCACTTCGAGATCTACCGCTCCTGCGGCTCGGCGGTGCTGATCCCGATGATCGAGAGCCTGTGGCTGCAGTCAGGCCCCTGCATTCGTGTCGCCATCTACGCCTTCTCGGAAGCCGGCGAGGTCGACACCGCCCAGTATCACCGCCGCATCGTCACGGCGCTGTCCACGCAGGATGCGCAGGCGGCGCGCGAGTCGCTGGTCGCCGACATCAGCCGACCCTTCACCTTCCTGCGCAGCAAGCTGCAGGTTGCCGCCGCGAAAGACCAGACATGACCGCGATCAAGATCACCGAGCCGCGCTCGCAGCTTTCCGTCACCGCGCTGCTGCTGCCCGAGAAGGCGCCGGAAAACGTAGCCTTCCTCTCGGCCTATCTCGGCACGCCACGCGTGGTTCCGGGTATCCATGCGATGTGGACGGGACCAGAAATCTCCTGTCCGGTTCCATCGGCCGACCTCGAGGGCCAGGCCTATGCAAAACCGTTGCCGGCGGAGAACGCGACGCTGAACCCGCAGCCGGGCGATATCGTGCTGTCCTATGTGCCGCCACGCATGTGGGGCGGCAATCCCAATGCGATTTTCGACATCGGCCTCTATTACGGACAGGGCGCGCGGCTCCTGTTCCCGATCGGCTGGCTGGCCGGCAGCGTGGTGGCGCAGGTGCGTGCCGAAGAGCGCGATCGGTTCGCCGCCGCTTGCGGTGTCATCCGGCGCAACGGCGCCTGCGACGTCACCTTCAGCCTGGTGGGGGCCTGACATGGCCGACGACAGTTTCGAGCTGTTCGATCTTCGCGTCGAGGCGGTCATCCCCGAGGGAGAACCAATCTATTGCGGCGCCAAGGCCGGCGACTATTTCGAGCTCAAGGGCGAGATGCTGTCGATGCCGGCAGGGCAGGGTTTTTCAATCTATTCGCTCGCCGCCGTGTTGCCGCTGCTGGCGGCCAAGCAGCGCCCGACCCATCCGAACGACTGGATGACATCGGACGCCGAGATCGCTTGTCCCGATCCCAATTGCGCCAGCCGGCTGCGGATCGTCAGGGTGGCCAAGCGGCGGTTCAGCCACGCCGAAACCACGGCCGTGCCGCTGCCGAAAGAGGATGAGTTGAGATGAGTGCCAAGACCTTCGAACTCGGCTCTGGCTATACCATCTCGCGCGTCATCCGCGGCGGCTGGCAGCTGGCCGGCGGCCACGGCGCCATCGACCGCAGCCAGGCGGTGGCCGACCTGATCGCCACCTTCGATGCCGGCATCTGGACCTATGATTGCGCCGACATCTACACCGGCGTCGAGGAGTTGATCGGTGCCGCGCGCCTGCGGCTGGCCAGCGAGCGCGGTCTCGACGTTGCGGCCAGGATGAAGGTGCACACCAAGCTGGTGCCCGACCTCGAACGGCTGGCCAGCATCAGCCGCGACTACATCAGGGGCATCGTCGACCAGTCGCTGCGGCGGCTGAAGAGCGAGCGGCTCGATCTCGTTCAGTTCCACTGGTGGGACTATGACCAGCCTCGCTATGTCGAGGCGATGGGCTGGCTCGACGAGCTTCGGCTGGAAGGCAAGGTGCGCAATCTCGGCACCACCAATTTCGATACGCCGCGGCTGGCCGAAATCCTCGCCGCCGGCATCCCGCTGGTCAGCCAGCAACTGCAATATTCCGTGCTCGACCAGCGACCGGGTAACAGCCTGGCGGCACTCGCAAAACAGAACGGCGTCAGCTTCCTCTGCTACGGCTCCGTCGCCGGCGGCTTCCTCAGCGACAGATGGCTCGGTGCGGCCGAGCCCGCCACGCCGCTCGAAAACCGTTCGCTGGTCAAATACAAACTGATCATCGATGATTTCGGTGGCTGGGAGCTGTTCCAGCACCTGCTTCAGGCGCTGAAGGCCGTTGGCGACCGCCACGGCGTCGACATCGCCACCATCGCAAGTGCCTGGGTGCTGCAGCAGCCGCAAGTGGCGGCCGTGATTGTCGGTGCCCGCAACCAGGCGCATGCACTGGCCAATGCCAAAATCATGGATGTCGCGCTTGACGCCGAGGATCGGGCGCGGATTGCTGCCATCATCGCGCGAAGTCCTGGCGTCGAGGGCGATGTCTACACGCTGGAGCGCGACCGCCACGGCCGCCACGGTTCGATCATGCACTACAACCTCAATGCGGGGAAGAAATGAGCAGCGAGCCCTCCCTGTTTTCACGCGCCAGCGCCGAAATCATCGACCTGCATCGCTTCTTCGTCGACTGGTTCGTCGGCGCGCGCGCCAACACAGTGGATTTCGGCCGCTTCGAACGCGCCATGGGCAAGGATCTCAGCATGGTGGCACCGGACGGGCAGGTCCTCGATCGGGAAGCGGTCGTCGACCATGTCCGCTCAAGCCGGGCCTCTTGCGACGACGGTTTTGCCATTTCGATCGAGGACATCCGGCCCGGCTGGCAGAACGCCGATACCATCGTCGTCCTTTATGTCGAAGCGCAGCTGCGCGCAGGCAAGCACAGCCGCCGCCAGTCCAGTGCCGTCTTCACCACCAGTTCATCGGCGCCCAACGGCGTCGAATGGCGACATCTGCATGAGACCTGGCTGCAGGTGCCGGAACGCTGAATAGGCTCCAGAATTCAATACAGTCGAGTAACGAAAGGGGAACAACAATGACAAAGATGATATTCCAACTCACCACAGCACTGGCCCTCGTCACGATGGCAGGTGCCGCGCAAGCCGCAGATTGCAAGATCACCGTCGGCCTCGTCATGGAGCTGACCGGCCCGGCCGGCGAATACGGCCAGGCCGGCGCCAAGTCGGTCGAGATGGCTTTCCGTGACATCAACGCCGCCGGCGGCGTGCGCGGCTGCGATCTCGCCACCGACACGCGCGACAGCCAGAGCCAGGGCAATATCGCCGTCGACGCCGCCACCCAGCTGGTTCAGGTCAAGAAGGTGCCGGTCATCATCGGCGGCATCATCTCCTCGGTGTCGATCCCGATCCTGACCTCGGTCACAGCACCGGCCAAGATCGTCCAGGTCTCGCCGGCTTCGTCATCGCCGACGCTGACTGCGCTCGGCCGCGACGGCAAGACCAACGGCATCTTCTTCCGCACCATCACCTCGGATGCGCTGCAGGGCGTTGCCGCCGCCAAATACGCCATCGACAAGGGTTTCAAGAAGCTGTCGATCATCCACGTCAACAACGATTTCGGCGTCAACATGGTGGCCGAATTCTCGCGGGCCTACAAAGCGCTCGGCGGCACCATCGTCTCCGACACGCCTTACAATGAAAAGCAGTCGAGCTATGCCTCGGAAGTCACGGCGGCAATGGCCGGCGAACCGGACAGTCTCTACCTCGTCAGCACGCCGGTCGACGGCGCAACGGTCGCCCGTACCTGGATCTCGCAGGGCGGCGTGCAGAAATTCCTCCTCAATGACGGCATGAACAGCCCTGATTTCATCGAGTCGGTCGGCGCCGATTATCTGAAGGAAGCCTACGGCACCTCTTCCGGCACCAGCCCGACCGCTTCGACAGAGTACTTCACCAAGAACTACAAGGAATTCTCCGGCATCGAACCGACCAATCCGGCGGCCGACCGTTCCTATGACGCCGGCGCCATCGTTGGTTTGGCCATCGCCATTGCCGGTTCGGAGGATCCGGCCAAGATCAAGGACGCGATGTACAAGGCCGTCGATCCGGCCGGCACGCCGATCTTTGCCGGCAAGGAAGAGTTCGCCAAGGCGCTCGGCCTGATCAAGGACGGCAAGCCGATCCGCTATGAAGGCGTCATCGGTCCGGTCGCCTTCGACAAATATGGCGACATCACCGGCCCATTCCGGCTGTGGAAGATCGTCGACGGCAAGGTGGCAACCGACGGTGAAATGACCACCGACGATGTCAACGCCTTGCAAGCCAAGCTTCAGTAAGCATCATTCCGTTTTGTCCGGCATCGATTGAGTCAGCATCGATGCCGGACCAAGACTATGGCTGCTTCATTGCTGCGCTCTTGCCCGACACTCAGGTCCGTTCCGTCGCGACCTGCCTGGGGATGAGAAAACGGGCGGCGAGCACGCAGAGCAGCACGGTGAACATCAGGATCAGCGCTACCAGCGCATTGATGTCAGGTGAGAAGCCAAGTCGCATCATTGCCCACAGCCTGACCGGGAGCGTACTTTGCGTGCCGGTGACCAGGATAGTGATCATCGTCTCGTCGAACGACAGCGCGAAGGCCAGGATGGCGCCGCCGACCATCGCGCTCGACAGGTTCGGCAGGATGATACGCCAGAACGTCTGCCAGCCCGTGGCACCGAGATCGTAGGACGCTTCGACCAGCGTGCGGCTCATCGACTGCAGCCGCATCAGCACCGTGCGGTAGACGATCGCCAGCACGAAAACCGTATGCCCGATGACGACCGTCAGCAGCGAGCGTTCGAGGCCGATTTCGCGGAAGAAGATCAGCAGCGCCAGGCCGCTGATGATCGGCGGCATCAGGAACGGCAGGAAGATGATGAACTGCAGCACCGAGCGTCCGGAACGGCGCCCATGATAATAGAGCGCCAGCAGCGTTCCGCTGACCACCGACAGGATGACGGTGCAGACGCCGACGATCAGCGTGGTGCGCAGAGCGACCAGTATGTCGTGGTTTTCAGCCAGCGCCACATAGGTCGACAGGGTCGGCGACGACCAGTCGACGGAGCCATGCGAAATGGTGAAGAACGACGACACAATCGGCACGAACAGCGGGCTGTAGAGCAGGATCGCAACCAGTGTCGTGATCGCGGCCAGAAAGATCGTGGACAGTCGGGGCAGGGCGCTCATACCGAAATCCCCCGGTTGCGGCCAAAGCGTTCGCCGACGAGGATTGCGGCGATCACCACGATTGCCAGCGCCACCGACAGCGCCGCGCCGAACGGCCAGTTATAGGCCGTGCCGAACTGGCTGTAGAGGATGCGGCCGAAGGTGAAGCCGCTGATCCCGCCGACCATCTGCGGCGTCAGGAAATCGCCGATCGCCAGCACGAAGACGAAACTCGCCGCCGAAGCGACGCCGGGCAGGCTGAGCGGCAAGGTGATGCGCAGGAAGGTCTGCAAGCCGCTCGCGCCGAGATCGTCGGATGCGCGCAGCAGCACCTGCGGAATCCGCTCCAGCGACAGGAAGATCGGCAGTATGGCGAAGGGGATCAGGAGCAGGGTCAGCGTCAAAAGGATGGCGTTCATGTTGAACACGAAAAGCGTCGACGGTTCCTGCAGGATACCGAGCGCCACCAGTGCCTTGTTGAGGAAACCGTTAAGCCCGAGGATGCTGCGGATCGCATAGATCTTGATGACGTAGCTCATCAGCAGCGGCACCAGCAGCAGCATCAGCAAGGCATAGCGCCAGCGGCCTTTCAGCGTCGTCAGGAAGTAGGCTGCGGGATAGGCAAGCAGGATGCAGATGATGGCCACCGAGACGCACAGAACGATGGTGTTCCAGAACACCGGCAGAAAGACCGGATCGGTGAAGAACCTGATATAGTTGCCCAGTGATAGCCCGTAGACGATCGTGCCCTGGTCGACGCTGAAGAAGCTGTAGCCGAGGAAGATCGCCAGCGGCACCAGGACGAAGACCACCGGCAAGGCAAACGCCAGCACCGTCACCAGCAGCGACAACCGTCTTTCCGCAGGCAGCGTCGATCCGGCTTCGCTCATGCCAGCACCAGATGACCTTCATGCGGCGCAAACGAAAGCGATACAGCCTCGCCGGATTTGAGCGCGCTGCCGTCGACGCGGCTCGGCACGCGCAGTCGCAAGCGTTGCGCGGCATTGTCGGCGCCGGCCATGATGGTGGCGACGGTCGACGAGCCGCCAAAAGCCATGTCGGAGATCGTGCCGGAAAAACGGTTGTCGGTGTCCTTTGCATCCGCAAGATGCAAGGCCTCTGGTCTGAATGTGGCGTAAGCGCTGGCGCCATCCGTTGCGGCCTTCAAATGCGGCTGGTCGCTGATCGAACAGATGAGGCGCCCGAGCGCCGTCTCGATCGATCGCAGCTCGCCCTGGATCGGTCCGAGTTTCCCAGCCACCAGATTGTTCTCGCCGAAGAAACGCGCAACGAACTCGCAATTCGGTCTGTAGTAAAGGTCGTGCGGCGTGCCGAGCTGGCGGATATGGCCGGCCTCCATGACACAGATCCGATCGGCCATGCCGATGGCTTCTTCCTGGTCATGGGTGACGAACAGGAAGGTGGTCTTGATTTCGCGCTGGATGGATTTCAGGAACACCTGCATCTGCCGGCGCAGTTCGAGGTCGAGCGCCGCCAGCGGCTCATCGAGCAGGATCAGGCGCGGCTGGCAGATCAGCGCACGGGCAAGCGCGACGCGCTGGCGCTGGCCGCCGGAGAGCTGCGCGGGAAAGCGGTCGGCGAAACGCCCAAGCTGGACGAGCTCCAGCGCCTCCGCGACACGGCGCGCGATTTCCTTGCGCTGGATATGGCGAACCGAAAGCCCGTAGCCGACATTGCCTGAAACGGTCAGGTGCGGGAACAGCGCATAGTCCTGGAACACGGTGTTGAACGGACGCCGGTTGATCGGCATGCGGCTGATGTCTTGCCCATCCAGGCGGATCTCGCCCGACGTCAGCGGTTCCAGCCCGCCGATCAGCCGCAGCACCGTGGTCTTGCCGGAGCCGGATGGTCCAAGAACGGTGAGGAACTCACCGTCCCGGATCGACAGGTCGATGTCGTGCAGCACGGGGACCGTGCCGTAGGATTTCGAGACGGACCGCAGCGTCAAGAGGTCGGTGTTCTGGTTCATGAAATACTCTCGCATACGCTTCGGCGGTCCGGAACCTCCGGACCGCCGGGTCCTTCGAAGGATAGTGTGCGGAAAGATCAGGGCGTGGCCTTGACCTCGTTCCACATGTCCGACCGCTTGAGCGGGTCCTCGACATTGTTGAGCCAGACCAGCTTGTCGTTGCCGCCGGCACTGCCGGTTTCCGTCACCGTGTTGCCGAAGCCGGTGCGCTCGGAAAGCTCGCCGCCGACCTTCTTGCTCAGCATGAAGTCGATCCATTTCTCGGCTGCCGCATTGTCACGAACACCCTTGGAAATGACCCAGTTGTCGAGCCAGGCAAGCGCGCCCTCGCTTGGATTGACGTAGGCGACATGGGCGCCGATCTTTTGCAGCGCCTTGACTTGCTGCTGGCCGTAATTGGCCCAGATCAGGGCCACGTCATTGTTCTGGTAGATCTGCTGCGCCTCGTCGGCGGTGGTGTAGAAGCTCAGCACGTTGCGCTTGAGTTCGACCAGCTTGGCCTTGACCGCCGCCATCTGCTCTTCGTTGAGGTTGAACGGATCCTTGTAGCCGAGCGTCAGTGCGGTGAACGAGAAATTGTGCTCACCATTGTCATAGGCCAGCACCTTGCCCTTGTAGGCGGGGTCCCACAGAACCGACATCGAGGTCGGCGCCGGCTTGACCTTATCGGTGTCGTAGATCAGGCCGATGGAGTCGAAGCAGAACGGAATGCCGTAGACCTTGCCGTCTTTGGTCACGCCGCTGACCGCCGTCAGATCGCGGAAGCGCGGCAGCACTTCTTTCTGGTTGGCGAGCTTCGTGACGTCGATCGGCGACACCAGGTCGGCCTTGATGTAGCGCTGCAACTGGGCGGTGTTGACGGCGAAGACGTCGAAGTCCTGGCCTTCGCTGCCCTTGATCTTGGCCCAGATCTCGTCGTCGCTGCCGATGAAGACGACATCGACGCCGATGCCGGTTGCGGCGGTGAAGTCCTTGACCCAGTCGGCATCGGCGTAGCCGTCCCAGGCCAGTACCCGAAGGTTCGCGGCGAGCGCCGCCGATGTCATCAAGCCGATGCCGAGCCCGATTGTTGCTAGTTTCAGAAACGCTTTCTTCAGTCCCATTTTTAATCTCCCATTGTCGTTCTGGTGGACCGTAATTTTCGGGCCTGCGCCGTCACAGCTGGGTAACAGCGACCAGTCCCTCGTCCGGCACCGACACCATCCGGTTGCGCAGTGGCTTGCCGAATGTCTGTGCCTGGATTTCATACTCGTCGCCGGAGGCCGTCTTGACGCCGGAGGCGTAGCTCATCACCGCGGCGCCGAAGAAATAGGCGTGCAGGTCGCCCGCCCTACGGTGCATCGGGTAGCGGAAATGGAAGTGTTCGAGATTGGCGATCGAGTGCGACATGTGCGCTTCACCCGACAGGAACTCCTGCTCCCAGATGACAGTGCCGTCGCGCAGGATGCGCGAATGGCCGCGCACTTCTTCGGGCAGGTCGCCGATCAGCAGTTCCGGACCGATCGAGCAGGAGCGAAGCTTGGAATGGGCGAGATAAAGGTAGTTCTCGCCCTCCGTCACGTGGTCTGAATATTCGTTGCCGAGCGCATAGCCGATGCGATAGGGGCGGCCGTCAGGCCCATTGACGTAAAGCCCCACGATCTCGGCTTCCTCTGCACCGGCTTTCGCGAATGCCGGCATCGGCAGCGGCGCGCCGGGCGGCACAACGCAGGTGCCGACACCCTTGAAGAACCACTCCGGCTGGATGCCGATCTTGCCGGCGCCAGGCTTGCCGCCCTCCAGCCCCATGCGGAAGATTTTCAAGGAATCGGATTCGTCGGCACCGTCGCCATGGGTCAGGACATGCATCTGGTTGCGTGCGGCGGCACTTCCCGTATGGGTCAGGCCCGTGCCGGTGACCAGGAAGCGCGCCGGTTCCGGATGGTCGACCGGAGCGAGCACCTGGCCATCGCGCAACAGTTGGTCGTAGTCGATTTTCGCCGTGCCGGTTCGCTTCTCGACCAGCGCTGCGATCGACGTGCCCTGGGCAATTGCCGCTTCGGCGAGTTCCAGCACGCTGCCGGTCTTATCGAGCGCGTGCAGGTGATTGCCGTCGTCGGAGACGCGGCCGACCCCTCTGCTGCCGTCGGCCATTCTGAACTGAACAAGACGCATGAATACTAACCTTCTTCCCTTGGAGCCGTAGGGGTCATACCCACCCCGCATCGACGATGAACTGCTGGCTCGTGCACATGCGGCTGTCGTCGGCGGCGAGGAACAGCGCCATGCGCGCGATATCGGAGGGTTGCAGCCGGTCGGGCAGGCACTGCCTTTCCGCGATCTGGCGTTCGCCGGCCGGGTTCAGCCACAGCCGCATCTGGCGCTCTGTCATCACCCATCCCGGCACCATGCAGTTGACGCGGATGCGTTCGGGGCCGAGTTCGCGGGCCAGCGCCCGCGTCATGCCATAAACAGCTGCTTTCGCGGTGACATAGGCCGGGCAATCCGCATCGCCGACCATCCAGGTGATGGAGCCGAAATTGATGATCGAGCCGCCACCCAGCGCGCTCATCTGCGGACGCACCGCCTGCGCCGCGAAGAATTGCTGGCGCAAATTGACCGCCATGCGGTCGTCCCAGTAGGCGACCGTCACGTCCTTGGTCTGGTGGCGGTCGTCATTGCCGGCATTGTTGCACAGGACCTGGATAGGGCCGTTGAGCTGCATCGCCTGCAGGGTTGCCGCCTGCAACTCTTCAACGTTGCGCAGGTCGCAGGGAATGAACAGCGGCGCGGCATGTCCCTCGGCCGCAACCGCGTCGACCAGACGCCGTGAAGGTTCCTCGGCCATGTCGACGAAGGCGACGCGGCTGCCTTGCGCGCAGAAATGGCGCACCAGGCTTTCGCCGATGCCACTGCCGCCGCCGGTTATGAAGACGCTGCGGCCCTTGAGGCTTGGATAGATCGCGTAGCCGTTTTCATCCGTCATCGCGCGCCTCTCTAGTGCGAATGCCGAGGAATGCCGGCATCGCGCCGACCGACGAGAAAGTCGAAATCGCAGCCCTTGTCGGCCTGCAGCACGCGCTCGACATAAAGGCTCTGATAGCCGCCTTCCGGCGACGCCGGCGGCTTCCAGTCACGACGGCGGATTGCGAGCTCCTCATCCGATACCAACAGCTCCAGCCGCCGGCCGGCGACGTCGAGCTCGATGAGGTCGCCGTCGCGCACCAGCGCCAGCGCGCCACCTGCGGCTGCTTCCGGTGCCACATGCAGAACCACGGTGCCGTAGGCCGTGCCGCTCATGCGCGCGTCCGAAATGCGCACCATATCGGAGACGCCTTGCTTCAGCAGTTTCGCCGGCAGCGGCATGTTGCCGACCTCGGCCATTCCGGGATAACCGCGCGGCCCGCAGTTCTTCAGCACCATCACCGAGGAGGCGTCGATATCCAGCTCCGGATCGTCGATGCGCGCGTAGTAGTGCTCGATGTTCTCAAACACCACCGCCTTGCCGCGATGCTGCATCAGCGCGGGCGTTGCCGCCGACGGCTTGATGACCGCCCCGTCAGGCGCCAGATTGCCGCGCAGGATCGAGATGCCGCCTTCCTTGGTCAGCGGCTCGCTCAGCGGCCGGATCACTTCGCTGTTGTAGTTGGGCGCGCCGTCGATCAGTTCACCGATCGTCTTGGCGCTGACGGTCATGGCGTCGCGATGAAGAAGCCCCACTTCATCAAGCGACGCCATGACCGCAGCTAGCCCCCCGGCGTAGTAGAAATCTTCCATCAGGAACCGGCCCGACGGCATCAGGTCGACAATGGTTGGAACGTCACGACCAAGGCGGTCCCAGTCGTCCAGGCTGAGATCGACGCCGACCCGGTTGGCGATGGCGATCAGATGCAGCACCGCGTTGGTCGAGCCGCCGATCGCGCCATTGACGCGAATGGCGTTCTCGAACGCCTCTTTGGTAAGGATCTGCGCGATCGTCACGTCCCTGCGGACCAGATCGACGATCTGGCGTCCGGCCATCTGGGCGAGCACGCCACGGCGCGAATCCACCGCGGGGATCGCGGCGTTGTCCGGCATGCCGATGCCGAGCGCTTCGACCATGCTGGCCATGGTCGAAGCCGTGCCCATCGTCATGCAGCTGCCCGCCGATCGGCTCTGGCCCTGCTCTGCGGCGAGGAAGTCGGCGACAGGCATCCGGCCGGCCTTCACTTCCTCAGCGAATTTCCAGACATGCGTGCCCGAGCCGATATCCTGTCCGCGGAACTTGCCGTTGAGCATCGGCCCGCCGGAAACAGCGATGGTCGGCAGATTGCACGATGCGGCACCCATCAGCAGCGCCGGTGTGGTCTTGTCGCAACCGACCAGCAGGATGACGCCATCGATCGGATTGCCGCGGATAGACTCTTCGACATCCATGCTGACCAGATTGCGAAACAGCATGGCGGTGGGGCGCATGTTGCTCTCGCCCAGCGACATCACCGGGAATTCGAGCGGCAGGCCACCGGCTTCATAGACGCCGCGTTTGACGTGATCGGCCAGCGCCCGCAGATGGGCATTGCATGGGGTCAGTTCCGACCAGGTGTTGCAGATTCCGATCACCGGGCGGCCGTCGAAAGCGTCGGCGGGGATGCCCTGGTTCTTCATCCAGCTGCGATGCATGAAGGCGTTTTTGCCTTCGCCGCCGAACCAGGCCTCGGACCGCAGTTTGCGTTTGGTGTCGGTCACGATGTCTGTTCCCGATCCTGGCGGCGCTTGTTGCGGTTTTCGACGCTGCGGCGCACGTCTTCCTCGGCATTGTCGATGAGCACCAACAGCGCCTTCTGCGCGCCGGCCGCGTCGCCCGATGCAATCTTCTCAGCCACTTCCCGATGCAGCGGCAAAGAATGGCGCTGCCCGTCCGGATTGTCGTTGGAAAGGCGAAAGCTCATCACCAGTGCGGTTTCGACCAGTGCCGCCAGCGAGCCGATCAGTTCATTGCCGGTCATGCGCAGGATGGTCTGGTGGAACAGGAGGTCGGGCTTGGCGAAACGATCGCCGTCGTCGACGACCGCTTCCATTTCGGCCAGCGCGGCATTGATCTCGGCAATCTGCGCCGGCGTTGCGCGTTGGGCCGCGAGTGCGGCCGACATCGGCTCGATGGCCCGGCGCAGCTCGAACAGCGCCCGGACATCGTCGGCGCTGACGCCGCTGGCGTAGCGCCATGACAGGACGTCCGGATCGAGGAAATTCCAGTCGGAGCGGGGACGCACTCTTGTGCCGGTCTTCGGCCGCGATTCGACCAGCCCCTTGCCGGCCAGAACCTTGATCGCCTCGCGCAGCACCGTGCGGCTGACCCCCAGCATCTCGCTGGAATCGTCGGCATTGGGCAGCGCCTCGCCGGGCAGGAAATCGCCTTGCACGATGCGCAATCCGATCTGCTCGACGACAGTCGCATGCAGAGCGGTGGAGCCGCTGGAGACCGCCACCGCGATCCTCGACGTTCGCGCCGTGCTGAAAGATTTCTTATTCTTCATACTATTCATATGATATGTCTTATCGGCATTGCGATTGGAGTCAAGGGATGGGGGAGTGCCGATG